>NZ_JBHSMP010000007.1:0-435809 GCF_042655705.1 Paraburkholderia denitrificans
GCGCGTATTGTGCGTGTCGCGCTGTTGCGCGGCGCGGATCTCGTCGCGTCGCCGTGGAAGAACGGCGGCGGCGTCACGCGCGAGATCGCGGTGGCGAGACCGTCTTCCAGCGCAGCCTCACTAATTGACCGCCCGACCGCATGAATCACGCAATGGATACAACGACCACAAAACGCGCGCTCTTCGCGGAGCATGCGTATCTTCCCGGCGGCTGGCGCCGCAACGTGCTGCTCGAATGGGATGAGACGGGCACGCTGCGGGCCGTCGCGCACGATTTGCCGCGCGCGCCCGAGGGCGTCGCGCAGGCGTCGGGTCCGCTGATGCCTGGCATGCCGGATCTTCATTCGCATGCGTTCCAGCGCGCGATGGCGGGCCTGACCGAGTATCGCGCGAAACCTACCGATAGCTTCTGGAGCTGGCGCGACCTCATGTACCGCTTCGCGGCGCGCATCACGCCCGACGATCTCGGTGCAATCGCGCGCTGGCTCTATGTCGAAATGCTGAAGGCGGGCTACACGTCCGTCTGCGAATTCCACTACGTGCATCACGCGCCGGACGGGCAGCGTTACGGCAATCCAGCCGAACTGGCGCAGGGTGTGGTCGATGCGGCGGGCGACACCGGCATCGGCATGACGATGCTGCCGGTGCTCTATCAATACAGCGGGTTCGGCGCGCAACCGCCGCGCGACGATCAGCAGCGCTTCATCAATACGCCGGAGCAGTTGCTCACGCTCATCGAGACGCTGCGCCGCGAGCGGCCCGAGCACGGCGCGCTGCGTTACGGCGTGGCGCCGCATTCGCTGCGGGCGGTGTCGCAGGCGGCGCTGCGCGCGCTCCTCGAAGGACTCGATGCCGCGTTGCCCGGCGCGCCCGTGCATATTCACATCGCGGAGCAGACCGCCGAAGTTCAGGCGTGCCTCGCGACCGAAGGCGCGCGCCCCGTGCAATGGCTGCTCGATCGCTTCGATGTGAATCATCGCTGGTGTCTCGTTCACGCAACCCATATCGACGCGAACGAGACGGCCGCGCTCGCGAAGAGCGGCGCGGTGGCGGGGCTATGCCTTACGACGGAAGCGAACCTCGGCGATGGCATTTTCCCGGCGCACGATTATCTCGATGCGCGGGGCGTGTTCGGCGTCGGCTCGGATAGCCACATCGGCATCGACTGGCGCGCGGAGCTGCGTCTGCTCGAATACGGCCAGCGGCTCGTGCGCCGCGAGCGCAACGTGCTGGCTTCGCGGCAGACGGCGCATGTCGCGGACCGTCTGTTCGATGCGGCGCTCGCGGGCGGCACGCGCGCGACCGGCCGGGTGACCGGCGCGCTCGCGGCAGGCGCGCGGGCGGACTGGATCGTGCTCGACGCCGCGCATCCGAACCTCGCGGAGCAGTCCCCGCGGACCTGGCTTTCGTCCATCGTATTCTGCGAACATGGACAGACGCCGGTGCTCGACGTCTACACGGGCGGCGAACGCGTGGTGGCCCAACGTCGCCACCGCGACGAAGACCGCCTGTACGCGGACTATCGCAAGACGCTGAGGCGTCTGCTCGCCGATGCATGAGACCACACGCATCCTGAAGCGCATTTCGCGTCACCATGACCTATGACCGGCCTCTACCCGCTTGAGCGGGGCACTGCGCCGCTTCGACATCGTCCGAAAATGACAGGGTTCTTGCAGACAGCACTTCGAGTGAGCGATCCTCGGTGACCCAGGGATCAGGGCCGCGCTTCGCTAGCGCCCGTTGAATCGCTGCATCCCGCTCAATCAGTAGCGCCTGGATTTCGGTCTCGTAGAGCGCGAAGCAGGCCTTGAGCCACCTTGCGACAATCCGTGGGCCGGTCTGCCGCACGTCGAAGCGCGTGACGAGGCGTGAAAGGCTTGCACCGCTACACCACCGGTCGCCGGTTACCCAGCGGTTCACAGTGAAGAGTCCGACTGGCAAACCGAGGGCATTCACGGAAATAGCAATCAGGTGTGCCGAGTCGGGGTCCCACGTTCCCGGTGCTTCGTCGTTGCCGGCGCACGCTGACACGTCCCAGTCCTCGACATCATGTGAATGGCGGTCGAACCGTGCAAAGGTGTGAAAGTGTCCATTTTCCAGTGTGCCGGGGCGGTCATCCGCGCTGTGGGCGTGATAGAAATACTGGAAGCCGCTGTGGGAGTCGATTGCGTCTGCAGACGGATATTTGCGCCAGCATTCGAACACACTGTCGCCGACCACGTGCTGCAGGAGATTCTCATTGCGCGTGGCAAGCGTCTCGTAACAGCTGATGAGATCGGCGGCCGCCTGCTGCCGCCTGTCCGGTGCTGAAGTCCTGCTTTCATTCATTCCTTCGCCGCGGGCCAGCAGCCACCTGGGCGACTCGGGGATGTAGCGGCGCGCGAGCGCGGCAGCGACGGCCACGATGGCACCGAAATCGAATGCCGCACGCCAGCCGATGTCAGAGGTTTGTGGTCCTCAGGTGTTCCCGGACGCGTGAAATCGAGGACCCGAATGCCGGCTATCTCGATGCTTATTTGGCTCCATTTATCGGCGCGCCCATACCGCGTGAACAATGGCAGGCTTCTGTGGCGGTGATGCGCGGGCTCGATGGTGCTGACACCCAAGCTGATAGCGCCGCAGGGTACGCCGACCCGGTAGTCGCTGATGGCTACGCAGAATTCGAGCGCAAGCGCGGATACCGGTCGATTTGAAATATGTGTGGTTTGGCCCTGTGCTTCCGGGAAGGACGAGGATTTCCTGACGCGGCTGCGTGCGTCCCATCAGCATGATCGGAGACACCTGTTCGTACGACAGTCGTAGTGACTGCCGCTGCTGCGGAGATGTGGTTGGATACGTGTCAGGCTGAGCTGGCTAGCGTTCGCGATTTCCGAATAAATCCGGCGTTGCTTCTCCGATGCGAGATTCGCAAATGCCATTAAGTACCGGGCAGGAATTTCGGTATCGACGTCGCTCGGGCGGAAAAAACGTCTTCCGAGCAAGGCCTCAGCCGCTGGATTGACGATCGAGTGGGAATAAGCAGTAAAGCAGCCACAATAAAAACAAAATAAAAACCCAGGCCGGATCTCCCAGCCCGGGTTCGACAGAACAATACTCCAGCCTTACTTACCCGCGGTGTACTTGAACTCGATAATCGACCCCGGGTTATCGAGCTTGAACGAAGCATTCCCTGCTTCGGTCGTGCCCAGGCCGGCGGAGTCCGTCGCGACGTAGATCGTCGAGCCGTCGTGGCTCGCCACAATTTCTCGATAACGGTTCATCGAGCGGAACAGCGGAATGGCGTCGCCCATCGCAACGCTATTGGTTGCGTCCAGCTTCACGCGGAACACGAGACCGCGCTTGAGCGATGTGATGAGCAGCGAATGCTCCCAGCCCGGCACGCCGCGCGGGCCGCCCTTGTAGTACGTCACTGACGACGGCGCGATAGTCGGCCAGCAGATGAAGTACAGATTCTTGTCCGCGCAGACCGGATCGTTGAAGTCGAAATTGCTCGGTACGGTGTAGAAGGTCTTGACCGGTTCCACGAAGGCCGGATCCGACCATTGCGATTCCTTCATTACCGGCACGGCATCCGGCACCTTGAGCCCGTTTTGCGCCGGGTCCTTCTCCTTTTCCCTCAGCGCCTCGCAGCCGTCTTTCGCTGCCGACCAGTTCGCATACGCGTAGCCGGAATCGTCCTTGCGGCCCGCGACGTGCGGCCAGCCATAGTTGCCGCCCGGCACGATCAGGTTCAGCTCGTCGTCGGTGTTCGGACCATGCTCGGCCGCAAACAGCTTGCCGTTCGGCGAGAACACCATGCCCTGCGTGTTACGGATCCCGTACGCATAGATATGGCTTTTAACGCCGTGAATCACCGGGTTGTCGTTCGGGATCGAACCGTCGACGTTCAGACGCAGGATCTTGCCCTGGTATAGCGAATAGTCTGCCGCCTTGATCTGGGCTTCAGTGGGAATATCCTGCGCGTGATTCGGCTGGCAGAGATAGGAGAACTGGTTGTGGCCCTGGTCGCCGATCGAGTAATAGAGCTTGTGGTCCGGGCCGAACAGCAGGCGCGCCGACTGATGGTCGAAGCTCGACGGCATGCCCTTGATCAGATCGACCGGATGCGCGAGCTTGCCAGTATTCGCGTCGTACGTATAGCGACGGATCAAGGTGGCGTTCGGGGCGTCGCCGCCCTTGCCGGTTGCGTAGGTCATGGAAACGTAGACGTAGTCATGACCCGTGCGCTTGAGCAGCTCCGGGTGGAGTGCAATGCCGAGCAGGCCGTTCTGATGCCCCTCGTCGTAGACCACATCGGGAATCTCGGCCAGCACCGAAAGATTGCCGGTCTTGGGATCGACGCGCAGCACGCGCCTCGTGGCCTGTTCGGTCAGCCAGAGCTGCCCGTCCGGTCCGAGCACCATGTTGTGCGGATTCTTGAGGCCGGTAACGAGCACGCGCTTCGTGAAGTGGTCGGGCAGTGCCGCGAAATGGGTGCCTACCGGAGGCGGCGAATCGGCATGGGCGGCCCCTGCAGAAAAAACGAGCGGAGCGATTAATGCGCACAGGATTTTCTTGTTCACTTGCAGACCTCATTATTGATGAAACATCAACCCCGGAGAGGGACAGCACGCGTCGGCAAACAGGATCGTGTAGCGATAAAACGGGCCATGCTGGAATCGGCATGGGGAGCGGCGACTCCGTAAAGAAAGCTGTATCACCTGGAGTGGATACCGGCTTTGCGAAGGATCGGGGATCCTGATCCAGAATGGCAAACTCAGTAATGCTAATCAGGTTTGAAAATTGACGGCCACCTGCCATCGGGAAAAACGGCTAAAACCGCTGTTACGCACGATGGCGCTTGCTGTGCGATTTCCCCATCCGGATCGAGCCAAGCCGGTTTTCAGCTTACAGCACGGGAGATATTCTCGATTAGGGAGTATTTCCCGATTTTTGTTGTGTAATTGTCAGGTTTTCGGGCTGTGAACGATATGCTATGTGCGGTGCGGCGTTCCGCGCAAGCGTGCGCTATCGCTGGCGGTCCCGAGACACGGTAAAATTATTAAGTTGTTGTCCGCGAAAGAGTTTTTTATGCCGTCGAAGCTTATGTGGGAAAGAAGTCGTGTCGCAGGCGTGGAAACCGCCCGCCACCGCCTCGCGCGTTCTGCACGGGCGGTCACCGCCGCTTAAGCTTCGAAGGGTATCGCGATCGTTCCCTGGCTGCGCGCTTCGCCCCAGTTCGTTGCGTGCGCATTTTTATTTCCTGATTATTTAGAATCGTTGGCCGGATACGCCGCACTGAGGCGACCGGAAAAACATGACTTCAAACGATAAAAGCGGCCAGCTCAAACGCGGCCTCAAGAACCGCCATATTCAGCTGATCGCACTCGGCGGCGCAATTGGCACGGGTCTTTTCCTCGGTATCGCGCAGACGATCCAGACGGCCGGGCCTTCAGTGCTGCTCGGCTACGGCATTGCGGGCATCATCGCGTTCTTCATCATGCGTCAACTCGGCGAGATGGTCGTCGACGAACCGGTCGCGGGCTCGTTCAGCTATTTCGCCGACAAGTACTTCGGCCCGTTCGCAGGCTTTCTCTCGGGCTGGAACTATTGGGTGCTGTACATCCTCGTGAGCATGGCCGAGCTGTCCGCCGTCGGCATCTACATGCACTACTGGTGGCCGAACCTGCCCACGTGGGTGTCGGCGCTCGCGTTTTTCGCGATCATCAACGCGATCAATCTCACGAGCGTGAAGTCGTATGGCGAACTGGAGTTCTGGTTCGCGATCATCAAGGTGCTCGCGATTGTCGGCATGATTGCGTTCGGCGGCTGGCTGCTCGTGAGCGGTCACGCCGGTCCCGATGCCAGCGTCTCCAACCTCTGGCGGCACGGCGGCTTTTTCCCGCACGGCGTGAGCGGCCTCGTGATGGCGATGGCCGTCGTGATGTTCTCGTTCGGCGGCCTCGAACTTGTCGGCATCACCGCCGCCGAAGCCGACGATCCCTCGCACACGATCCCGCGCGCAACCAATCAGGTCATCTACCGCATCCTGCTTTTCTACGTGGGTGCGCTCGCCGTGCTGCTCTCGCTGTATCCCTGGCAGAAGGTGGTGACGGGCGGCAGTCCGTTCGTGCTGATCTTCCACGCGATGAACAGCGACCTCGTGGCCGGCGTGCTCAATCTCATCGTGCTGACGGCTGCGCTCTCCGTGTACAACAGCGGCGTCTACTGCAACAGCCGCATGCTTTACGGCCTCGCGCAGCAAGGCAATGCGCCGAAGTCGCTGCTCAAGGTCAACCGCCGCGGCATTCCGCTGGCGGCGCTCGGCGTCTCGGCGCTTGCGACCGGCGTGTGCGTGATCGTCAACTATTTCATGCCCGGCAAGGCGTTCGAACTGCTGATGGGGCTCGTCGTGTCGGCGCTCATCATCAACTGGGCGATGATCAGCCTGATTCACCTGAAGTTCCGCCGCGACAAGGCGCGCGCCCAACAGATGACGATGTTCAAGAGCCTCGGGTATCCGTTCACGAACTATTTATGTCTGGTTTTCCTCGCGGGCGCTCTCGTTGTAATGTATCTCACGCCGGAGTTGCGGATTTCCGTGTACCTGCTTCCGGTGTGGCTCGCCGCGCTCGCGCTCGCGTACCGGTTCTGGCAGCGCAACGCGGGTTCCGCGCTGCAAGGCGGTGCCGCGACGCGCCAGGCGCATACTGATCGTCTTTCATCCTGAACAGCCCACTTCGCAAACACCATGTTCGAACACATCGACGCCTATCCCGGCGACCCGATCCTCACGCTGAACGAGAACTTTCAGAAGGATCCGCGCCAGAAGAAGGTCAATCTGAGCATCGGCATCTACTTCGACGACGAAGGCCGCCTGCCCGTGATGCAGGCCGTCCGCACCGCCGAAGCGGCGATCCTCGAAGAGCCGGGACCGAAGCCCTATCTGCCGATGGCGGGTTTCGCCCAGTATCGCGACGCCGTGCAGGCGCTCGTGTTCGGCGCGCAGTGCCCGTCGCGCACGGCGGGGCGCATCGCGACGGTACAGACGCTCGGCGGCTCGGGCGCGCTCCGGGTCGGCGCGGATTTCATCAAGCGCTATTTTCCGGCGAGCGAAGTCTGGGTGAGCGACCCGACTTGGGAAAACCATCGCTTCATCTTCGAGCGCGCGGGCTTCACGGTGAAGACCTACCCGTACTACGACGAGGCCACGGGCGGCCTGAAGTTCGACGCGATGCTCTCGGCCATCGACGCGCTGCCGCCGAAGAGCATCGTGCTGCTGCACGCGTGCTGCCATAACCCGACGGGCGTCGATCTCGACCGCGCGCAGTGGGAGCAGCTGATCGGCGTGCTGCAAAAGCGCGATCTGCTGCCGTTCGTCGACATGGCGTACCAGGGTTTCGGTGCGGGCCTCGACGACGACGCGTTCGCCGTGCGCGAGATTGCGCGCCGCGGGCTTCCGGCCCTGATCGCCAATTCGTTCTCGAAGAACTTCTCGCTCTACGGCGAGCGCTGCGGCGGCCTGCACGTGGTCTGCGAAGACGCGGCGGCAGCCGATCGCGTGCTCGGGCAGTTGACGGGCTCGGTGCGCTCGAACTACAGCAATCCGCCCACGCACGGCGCGAAGATTGTCGCGCGCGTGCTGACCACGCCGGATCTGAAGCAATCGTGGGAGAAGGAGCTGGCGGCCATGTGCGAGCGTATCGCCCGCATGCGCGTCGCGATTCATGACGGCCTGCGCGCGTACGTGAGCGGCGAGGCGCTGTCGCGCTATATCCGCCAGCGCGGCATGTTCACGTATACGGGCTTGTCGGCCGATCAGGTCGAGCGGCTGCGCGAAGAGTTCGGCGTTTACGTGCTGCGTTCGGGCCGGATGTGCGTGGCGGGGCTCAACGACAAGAACGTCGGGATCGTGGTCGACGCGATTGCCAAGGTGCTCGCGCACTAGGCATCTATGCGCTTCGCGCGCGGCACAGGCCTGTCTGGACGGCTGTGCCGCACGCGAAGTCGCTTCACACGGCGTACGCTCGTACGCCGCTTACCGGCTGGGCACATCACGGCATTTGCCCGATTCAACGCCGTTCGCTGCTAGCCCTATAACGGTGGTGCAATCGCTGCCCGCGCGGCGCCATTCAGAACCGGATGCCGGTTCAGGCGGCATTCGACAACCGGTTGTCAAGCCATTCACGTCGACGGAAGCCACGACAGAGCCTGACGGTCCTCCAGGTCACGCCCTGCTAGAATGCGTGAGCCGCAACGTGATGAATTACCGATGAAATTGCTTGATGCCCTCGTCGAACAACGGATTGCCGCCGCAGCCGCGCGCGGGGAATTCGACGACCTGCCGGGTGCCGGATCGCCCCAGGAGTTCGACGACGACCTGTTCGTCCCCGAAGAAGTGCGTGTCGCTAACCGCATTCTCAAGAACGCCGGATTCGTGCCTCCGGCAGTCGAACAATTGCGCGCGTTGCGTGATCTCGAAGGGGAACTCGCCAAGGTCGGCGACAAGGCGGCGCAATGCCGTCTGCGCGCGCGTTTGCTCGCGCTCGACATGGCGCTCGAATCGCTGCGCGGCGGCGCGATGGTAGTGCCGCAGGAATACCGTCGGCGCATCGCCGAGCGGCTTTCCGGGCGTGTCTCAGATCCGCAACCCGCCCGGCTGAACGAGTCCACCCAGTCCATTACGGCGGAGGCGCAGTGAACACGCCGGCCGCCACGCCGGCCGCGCCTTCCAGCGTTACCGCCGACCCGCAAGATCGCGCCAATGCAGCGCCCGACGCTGTTGAGCCGGGCACGTCCACGCCTTCGCAACTGCCCGATCCCGTGAGCGAGCGCGACCGACGTTTCATGCGGCTCGCTCAACTGGCTGCCGAAGATGCACGCGCGGCGGGCGAGGTGCCCGTCGGCGCGGTGCTGGTGCGCGGCGACGAGGTGATCGCAACAGGCTTCAACCATCCGATCGGGGCGCACGATCCGTCCGCGCATGCCGAGATGGCCGCGCTCCGTGCGGGCGCGCTGACGCTGGAAAACTACCGTTTGCCGGGCTGTGAACTCTATGTGACCCTCGAACCGTGCCTGATGTGCGCGGGCGCCATCATGCACGCGCGGATCGCGCGCGTGGTCTACGGCGCGCACGACCCGAAGACGGGCGCGTGCGGCAGTGTCGTCGATGCCTTCGCCAACGCGCAGCTGAATCATCACACCAGCGTGGTGGGCGGCGTGCTCGAAAGCGAATGCGGCGACGCGCTGCGCTCGTTCTTCGCGGAGCGACGCCGGGCGAGCCGCGCGGCGCGCCGTGCCGCAGCAGGCGAGACGTCGTCGGCGGATGACGATTCCGCCAGCGAGGGCGACACCCCATCCCAATCGACATGACCAAGCCTCGCACCATCGAACTGATTGCACCGTCCGGTTATCCGCCCGATCCGCTGGCGGTTGAGCGCGCGCTCGATCGCCTGCAGGCCGAAGGCCATCGCGTCGACGGCATGGCGGCCACCGAGCGGCGCTACCTGCGCTTTGCGGGCACCGACGGCGAACGTGCCGCCGAACTCAACCGCCTGGCCGACCCGTCGCGCGACTTGCCCGATATCGTGCTCGCCGTGCGCGGCGGCTACGGCGCCGTGCGTCTCCTGCACGGGCTCGATTACGACGGCCTGCAACGGCGGCTCGCCGGACGGCCGATTGCGTTTTGCGGCCATAGCGACTTCACTGCGATCCAGCTTGCGCTGCTTGCGCGGGCGGGACTCACGACGTTCGGCGGCCCGATGCTCGTGAGCGACTTCGGCGCCGAGGATCTCAGCAGCTTCACGATGCAGCACTTCTGGGACACGCTCTCGAAGCCCGATTTCACGCTCACCGTGGACGTCCCGCAGGCGCAAATCGCACATGTTTCCGGCACGCTCTGGGGCGGCAATCTTGCGGTCATGACGTCCTTGATCGGCACGCCGTTCATGCCGCCGGTGGAGGGCGGTATTTTGTTCCTCGAGGACATCAACGAGCAGCCGTATCGCATCGAACGCATGATCTATCAGTTGCAACTCTCGGGGATCCTCGGGCGGCAGCAGGCACTTGTGCTGGGCGACTTCTCGGGCGGCAAGCCGTTCGACTACGACAACGGCTACGACCTGGATGAAATGATCGAGCAGATGCGCGCGGTGGTCGGCATTCCGGTCATCACGGGTTTGCCGTTCGGGCATATCCCGGACATGGCGACGCTGCCGGTCGGCGCGCAGGCGAAACTGCACGCCACGCCGCTCGGGTTCAAGCTGTCCGTGAGCGGATATCCGCATCTCGGCTGACGCGGTGACACAAAAGCGCTTTCGGGCGCTTTTTTTATGGCCTATATATGCAACTAACTGCCAAGCCGTTTGCCCGCACGCGAATGTCCGACGTGCTCGCGTCGTGACTAACCGCTGGCAGATAAACGGGGCATATTGGGCATGCTGGCGGCGACTGGAATGTCGCGCCGCCAACCAACCAACCGGTGCGTACGGGAATCGCGCGGTTGCTGCAGTGGCGTGGCGTACGCGAGGCGCGGCAGTTTTCGTACACATTGCCTGACCCGTAATATCTGAGCGCGTGTATGGGCGCGCCCCGATGATTTAGCTACACTGATCCGGTACTGAAAGCGGATTGCCGGGCTGACCTGCCGCGCGCCGTTTGTGCACTGGCGATCCGTGCGCCGCAACCGCTTTCCGTCGAATGCGACTTTTGCCGGGTCTTGCCTTCACAACACGATCGGTCGACTCTTCCAACATGGCACTCGATCCTCTCTATCCTCGCGATCTAACCGGTTATGGCCGGCATCCGGTGCAGGCAGACTGGCCGGGCCAGGCGCGCGTCGCTGTGCAGTTCGTGCTCAACTACGAAGAGGGCGGCGAAAACTGTGTCCTGCACGGCGATAGCGCGTCCGAGCAGTTTTTGTCGGAGATCGTTGGTGCCGCCGCGTACCCCGCACGTCACATGAGCATGGAATCGATCTACGAGTACGGCTCGCGCGCCGGCGTGTGGCGCATCCTGCGCGAGTTCGAGAAGCGCGGCCTGCCGCTCACGGTATTCGGCGTCGGCATGGCGATCGAGCGTCATCCGGAACTCGGTCGTGCGTTCGTCGAACTCGGACACGAGATCGCGTGCCACGGCTATCGCTGGATCCACTATCAGGACGCGACGCCGGAACGGGAAGCCGAGCATATGAAGCTCGGCATGGAAGCCATCGAGCGCGTGACGGGCGTGCGTCCGCTCGGTTGGTATACGGGCCGCGACAGCCCGAACACGCGCCGTCTCGTCGCGGAATACGGCGGTTTTCTCTACGACTCCGACTATTACGGCGACGACCTGCCGTTCTGGATGGACGTGGAAGTGACGGGCGGCAAGACCGTGCCGCAACTGATCGTTCCGTACACGCTCGACACGAACGACATGCGCTTCGCCACGCCGCAGGGCTTCAATACGGCGGACCATTTCTTCGCATATCTGCGCGACGCCTTCGACGTGCTCTACGAAGAAGGCGACGAAGTGCCGAAGATGATGTCGGTCGGCATGCACTGCCGGTTGCTCGGCCGCCCGGGGCGATTTCGCGCGCTTCAACGCTTTCTCGACCACATCGAGCAATACGATCGCGTCTGGGTGACGCGCCGCGTCGACATCGCGCGCCACTGGCGCGCGCACCATCCCTACCAGCCGCGCGACCGCAAGGCCGCCACATGAAGGCCATGCATTACACCCTCGAACAGCTCAACCGTGCCTCGACAGAAGCCTTCGTGGCCGCGCTTTCGGGCATCTTCGAGCATTCTCCATGGGTGGCCGAGGCTGCTGCAGCGGAGCGTCCGTTCACGAGCGTCGAGGCGCTGCACGGCGCGATGTCGCGGGCCGTCGAATCGGTGGGCGAGACGAAGCAGCTCGCGCTGATCGGTGCTCACCCGGAACTCGCGGGCAAGGCGGCGGTACGCGGCGAACTGACCGCCGAGTCGACGCGCGAACAGCGCGGCGCGGGCCTCAACCAGTGCACGCAGGACGAGTTCGACAAGCTGCAGTCGCTTAACCGGGCGTATCGCGAGAAGTTCGGCTTTCCGTTCATCCTCGCGGTGCGCGGCTACGACCGCCACGGCATCATCGCGAACTTCGAAGCGCGCGTGAACAACAACCGCGCCGACGAGATACGCGCGAGCCTCGACGAGATCTATCGCATTGCGCGCTTTCGGCTCGACGAGTTAATCGATGCTTGATGCGGCGCTTTCGCGCTCACTGGACAGACAAGAAGGACGACGACGATGGCACTCCCGACTCTCGATTCCAACGCTCCAGAATTTACCCGCCGCTATGTGAATCTTGCGGACCCGCGCCTCGGCGCGCAGGCGCTCGAAGCAAGCGACGAATTCTTCGCGCCGAAGGAGCGCATGCTTGACCCGGAGCCGGCTGTCTTCGTCCCGGGCAAGTACGACGACCACGGCAAGTGGATGGACGGCTGGGAGACGCGCCGCAAGCGCACGATGGGCTACGACTGGTGCATCGTGAAGCTCGCGCGCCCTGGCGTCGTCAAGGGGCTCGACCTCGATACCAGCCATTTCACCGGCAACTATCCGCCCGCCGCATCGGTGGAGGGCGCGTATGTGTCCGAGGGCACGCCGACGGCTTCGACGTCGTGGTTCGAGATCGTGCCGTCCACGGCCCTGACCGGCAACAGCCATCACTACCTCGAAGCCACCGGCGGCGAGGCGAGCCAGCCATATACGCACGTGCGGGTGAACATCTATCCGGACGGCGGCATTGCGCGTCTGCGCGTCTACGGCCAGCCGCAGGTGGACTGGAACGGCGCGAGCCGTACCGAACAGTTCGACCTTGCCGCCATGGCGAACGGTGCATACGTGGTCGCGGCGAACAACCAGCACTTCGGTCTCGCGTCGAACATGCTGATGCCGGGCCGCGGCGCGAATATGGGCGACGGCTGGGAAACGCGCCGCCGCCGCGAGCCGGGCAACGACTGGGCGATCATCGCACTCGCGCATCCCGGCACCATCCATAAGATCGAAGTCGACACGGCGCACTTCAAGGGCAACTATCCCGACCGCTGCTCGGTACAGGCTGCGTGCGTGACAGGCGGCACGGACAGTTCGCTCGTCACGCAGGCGATGTTCTGGCCAGTGCTGCTCGATGAGCAGAAGCTGCAGATGGACGCACAACACAGCTTCGAAAGCGAACTGGCCGCGCTCGGCCCGGTCACGCACGTGCGCCTTAACATCATTCCGGATGGCGGTGTGTCGCGCCTGCGTTTGTGGGGCACGCTCGCGTAAGCGGGCGGTGAGCCAACCATGAAATGATCATGAGCCGACCATGAGCAACCCGATGCAACGCTCCGGCTCGACGCTTGCCGTCGAACTGCTCACGCGCGATGCGTTCGCGCCGTTTGGCGATGTGATCCAACTCGAAGGCGCGAATGCGTTTCCGATCAACCTCGGCACGACGATCCGCTATCACGATCTCGCGAAGGTGGATGTGACGGATGAGGGCGGTTGCGCGCTCATCAATCTCTTTCGCGGCGAAGCGCGCGTGCTGCCGTTCGAGGTGAAAATGCTCGAGCGCCATCCGCTCGGTAGTCAGGCGTTTTTGCCAATTGATCGCCGTCCCTATCTGATCGTCGTGGCGCCCGCGGGCGATCTCGACGTCGCGCAGATTCGCGCATTCGTGACGCAGGGCTGGCAAGGCGTGAACTACGCGAAGGGCGTGTGGCACCATCCGCTGATCGCGCTCGGCGAAGTGAGCGACTTTATCGTCGTCGATCGCGGCGGCGCGGGGCACAACCTCGACGAGCAGGATCTGCCCGAGTCGCTCTGGATAAACGAAGACGCTGTGCGCTCCGCACGGCGATGATGCCTGGCGCAATGCCGCGCAGCGTGTAGAACGCCGCGTGTTTTGCCGGGCTGCGGCGCTTTTTAGACTCGCACGCGGCCCTTGCTGCCTTACCTGATCACCTCGCCGCGCCGCCTTCGAACCAGGCGGCAATCTTCTGGCGTTCGTCGTCGGTCATGTGCGTGATGTTGGCGAGCGGCATGACCTTCAACTGCACGGCCTGCCGATACAGACGCTGGGCGTTCCGCGAAATCTCGTCGGGCGTATCCAGCATCACGCCAGCGGGCGCAGCGCCGATCAGCGTCGGATGGGCCGAATGGCATGCCACGCAACGGGCCTGCAGGATCGGCTGGATATCGGCAAGTTTCAGCTTCTGCGAGTCGGCCGCTTTGTCCGCTTTAGCCGCTTCGGCCTGCGGCACGACCGGGTGCGGGAGCGTCCAGAAGAGGGCGACGAACATCAACGCGATGCCGCCGAGCGGCAAATACCACAACACCTGGCCGCGATGGCGCATCACGAAGAACTGGCGGATCAGCGCACCGGCCAGCATGATCAGCGCGAGCACAGCCCAGTTGTGCGGGTGCGAGTAGGTGATCGCGTAGTGATTCGACAGCATCGCGAACACGACGGGCAGCGTGAAGTACGTGTTGTGCAGCGAGCGTTGCTTGCCGCGCTTGCCGTAGACGGGGTTCGGCGCTTCGCCCTTCAACATGGCGTCGACCATCTTGCGCTGGCCCGGGATGATGACGAAGAACACGTTTGCCGACATGATCGTCGCGAGCATCGCGCCCATGATCAGATACGCGGCGCGCCCAGCGAAGATGTGGCAGACGAGCCACGCCGCGAGCAGGACATAGACGCCGACGCACGCGCCGAGCAGCGTGTCTTTCGTGCCGGGCAGGCGGCACAGTGCGTCATAGACGATCCAGCCCGCAGCGAGGAAGCCGAGCGCCGAGAAGATCGCGACGGCCGGGCCCATGTCGAGCACGTTCTTGTCGATGAGGTAGGTGCTGGGCGCGAACAGATACAACACGGTGAAGAGCGCCGCGCCGGAGAGCCAGGTCGTGTACGCGGGCCACTTCGACCAGTGCAGGTCCTCGGGCATCTCGGGCGGCGCGACCGTGTATTTCTGCATGTTGTAAAAGCCGCCGCCATGCACGTGCCACAGTTCGCCGAACACGCCGCGCATGCGCTGGTTCGGGTCCGCAGGCGGCTTGAGGCTGTTGTCGAGCGCAACGAAGTAGAACGATTCGCCGATCCAGGCGATGGCGGCCACGACATGGAACCAGCGCAGGACGAGATTCAGCCAGTCGGTGATGAAACCTGCCATGAGACCTGCCATAAAGCGCCTCCACTCCTGATTCGTTGCGCGCACAACACCTCGTGCGAACTGCGCGTGCGGTGCCTGCTTCAGCGCCGGATTCGGTGCCTTGTGCGTTTGGCTGCTGCCGTGCGAAGCGCTTGCGCCGCCGGTCCTGTGTGTACGGTGTGGCGACGATGGATTGCCGGGTGGGGCAAGCGCGCCTAGCTGCCGCGGTACGTGCTGTACGACCAGGGCGAGACGAGTAGCGGCACATGATAGTGCGCGCTGTCGTCCGCGATCCCGAAGCGCAGCACGACGCGGTCGACGAAGCGCGGGTGTGGCACCTGCGTACCGAGCGAGGCGAAATAGTCGCCCGCATGGAACACGAGTTCGTATTCGCCGGTCGCGAATGCCGCGCCTTCGAGCAGCGGTTCGTCGCAGCGGCCGTCGTCGTTCGTCGTGACGGTTTTCAGTGCGCGGCGCGCATCGCCCGCGAGCGCGAAGAGTTCGATTTTGATGCCCGCGCCGGGACGGCCATTAGCGGTGTCGAGCACGTGGGTGGTGAGCTTGCCCATTCGCAGTCTCCTCGTGTCCAGCCTGTTATGCATACGCGACGTTCAACGCATTGTAAGAACCATCGTGGCGTAAGCGGGTAGACGACAGTGAAGATAAATCCTTCAGCATGAGTGACGTGACGCAGTGCAGCACGCGCGCGCTCTGCGCGGGTTCACCGTGGTTTTGGCATGGTTCGATGCCCCTGTGGCCGTCGAAGCGATGGATAAATACGACCTTTACAGGGCTACGCTGAATCTGTGTATCGTCGCTTGCATGAGTTGCCAGTGCAATTTTGATCGTCGAAGGTCGACCGCCTCGCGTTGCTCGCGCATCAACCCTCCGGGCAGTAAGTCCAGCCTGATAGGCCTGTTTTATCGGTATGTAGTTTTCAATATAAGGGAGGGAATCCGTCGAGGTCGGCTTGCGCCAGACCCCCCCGCGTCACATGGCCTGGCGGGATTTAATGCCCCTCGACTAACGTCCGTCTAACAGGTATCGTCACCCCCGCGCGACGGCCCGGTCATTGGCCGGTCGCGGCCTGGCTGCCCCGAACGGTGCGGGGACAACCACTCCGTGCGGCATGCGCGGGCATAGAACTCGAATAGCAGTAACGTACTTCGGCAGAACCTTCATGGGCGATTCTTCTTCACGTCAGGCGACGGGCACGGCTTCCGGGAGCGACACAGTGCCGCGTCTCGCGCTCGCGGGCATCACGAAGCAGTACCCGGCCGTGCTCGCCAACGACGACGTCACGCTCTCGGTCGTACCCGGCGAGATTCACGCGCTGCTCGGCGAAAACGGGGCTGGCAAAAGTACGCTCATGAAGATCGTCTATGGCGCGGTGCGGCCCGATGCGGGCGAAATCCGCTGGGAAGGGCAGCCCGTCGACATCGCGAACCCGGCCGCCGCGCGCAAGCTCGGCATCGGCATGGTGTTTCAGCACTTTTCGCTCTTCGAGACGCTCACGGTCGGCGAGAACATCGCGCTCTCGCTCGACGAGGCGTTCGATCTCAAGACGCTCGCCAGGCGCATCAGCGAGGTGTCGGCGCAATACGGTCTCGACGTCGATCCGCAGCGCCACGTCCACAGCCTGACGGTGGGCGAGCGGCAGCGCGTCGAAATCGTGCGCTGCCTGTTGCAGAACCCGCGCCTGCTCATCATGGACGAGCCGACCTCGGTGCTCACGCCGCAGGCCGTGCGCAAGCTCTTCGACACGCTGCGGCGGCTCGCATCGGAAGGTTGCAGCATCCTCTATATCAGCCACAAGCTCGACGAAATTCAGGAACTCTGCGACACGGCCACGGTGCTGCGCGGCGGCAAGGTGACCGGTAACGTGACGCCGCGCGAGGAGACGCAAGCGTCGCTCGCGCGCCTGATGGTGGGGCGCGATCTGCCCGACTACACGCGCCGTGCGCACACGCCGGGCGACGTGCTGCTCGACGTCAAACATCTCTCGATGCCGAGCGCCGATCCGTTCGGCACTTCGCTTGCCGACGTGACGTTCGGCGTGCACGCGGGCGAGATCTTCGGCATTGCGGGCGTGTCGGGCAACGGCCAGGCCGAACTGCTCGCCGCGCTCTCCGGCGAGGCGCATCTGGGCCGCCACGTTCCCGCCGATGCGGTGACGATCTGCGGCGAGCCCGCCGGTCGCCTCACGGCGGGCGAGCGTCGTCGTCGCGGCTTCGCATTCGTGCCCGAAGAACGGCTCGGGCGCGGCGCGGTGCCCGAGATGTCGCTGTCCGAAAATGCCTTGCTGACCGCGCACCGCGAGGGCATGGTGCGCTCCGGCTGGCTCAGGACGGGCGCGATGCGCGCATTCGCCCAGCGCTGCATCGACGCCTTCGACGTGCGCTGCGGCGGTCCCGACGCGCGCGCCGCGAGCCTTTCGGGCGGGAATCTGCAGAAGTACATCGTCGGGCGCGAGATCCTGCAGACGCCGAAGGTGCTCGTGGTCGCGCAGCCCACCTGGGGCGTCGACGTGGGCGCGGCGGCGTTCATCCGTCAACAGTTGCTCGATCTTTCGGCGCGCGGGGTGGCGATACTCGTGATCTCGGAGGAACTCGACGAGTTGTTCGACATCTGCGACCGCATCGCCGTGCTCGCGGGCGGGCGGCTTTCCCCCGCGCGGCTCACCGGCGAGACGAACGCCGAGGAGATCGGACGCTGGATGGCGGGCTTGTTCGGCGAGCGCGCGGCAGGCGGCGAGCCGCCCGCGGCACCCGCCGCGTCTGGGCCTGCGGCGCATGTCTGAAGCACATGTCTGAGGCACATGTCTGACGCGCGGCGCACGAAGCGCTGGCAAGGTAGCGTTTGCGTCGAGCCGAAACGGGCGGCTTGTGCACTCCGGCGCTGAACCTGGCGATTGAGCCTGAATTGAGCCTGCGCTACGGCGACCAAAAGCTGCGACCACAACCGAAAACCGACACACCCGGACTGAACACCGATCACGCCATCATGATTTTTCCGTTTCGACTCGAGGCCCGCACGGCGCCGTCCCGCACGGTGCGCATTGCTGTGCCGCTGATCGCCGCGCTGCTCACGCTTGCGATCGGTTTCCTGATCTTCGGCCTCGTCGGGCGCGACCCCGTGCAGGCCATGCACGCGTTCTTCATCGAACCGCTCTCGACCGTCAACGGCTGGTCGGAGCTGCTGCTGAAGGCGTCGCCGCTGTGCCTGATCGCGCTCGGCCTCGCGGCGGGCTACCGCGCGAACGTCTGGAACATCGGCGCCGAAGGGCAGATGGTGCTCGGCGGCATCGCGGCAAGCGGCGTGGCGATCTACTTCGACCAGTCCACTGGCTGGTGGATCCTGTTCCTCATGATGCTCGCGGGCGTGCTCGGCGGCATGGCGTGGGCCGCGATTCCGGCGTGGCTCAAGAGCCGCTTCAACACGAACGAAATCCTCACGAGCCTGATGCTCACGTACGTCGCGACGCAGGTTCTGATCTGGCTCGTGAGCGGCCCGTGGCGCGATCCGAACGGGATGAATTTTCCGCTCTCCGAGATGTTCAGCGGCGACGCGCTCTATCCGACCTTCGGCGGCGACTGGCGCATTCACTGGCTGCGCGGCACGCGCCTGAATGCCTCGATCTTTCTCACGCTCGCGGCGATTCCGCTCGTGTGGCTGTTCCTGCGCCGCAGCTTCGCGGGCTACCGCATGAGCGTGGGCGGGCTGGCGCCGCTGGCCGCGCGCTACGCCGGTTTCTCGGAGAAAAAGACGATCTGGACCTCGCTGCTGCTCTCGGGCGGCCTCGCGGGCCTCGCGGGGATGGGCGAGATCGCCGGTCCGATCGGCCAGCTTCAGGCGACGTGGTCGCCGGGCTACGGCTTCACGGCGATCATCGTCGCGTTCGTCGGGCGGCTGCATCCCTTCGGCATCGTGCTCGCCAGCCTGCTGATGGCGCTGCTCTACCTCGGCGGCGAGGCCGTGCAGACCTCGCTGCAATTGCCCCAGGCGCTCTCGGGCGTCTTTCAGGGCCTGCTGCTGTTCTGCCTGCTCGGCGCAGATCTCTTTGTGAACTACCGCGTACGCCGCCGTCATCCGGTCGCGACGAGCCACTGATTCTGATTCGGGCATAACCACATGGATATCCAGCAAGCCAGTTCGCTCACGTCGAGCGCCGTGACGGCCGCTATCCCGCTCATGTTCGCGGGCATCGGCGAACTCGTCACCGAGAAGTCGGGCGTGCTCAACCTCGGCGTCGAAGGGATGATGCTGATGGGCGCCGTGAGCGGCTACGCAACCACGACCGTGACCGGCAGCCCGTGGCTCGGGCTCGTTGCGGCGATTGCGGCGGGCATGGCGATGGCGCTGCTGTTCGGCTTTCTCACGCTCACGATGCTCGCCAACCAGGTAGCCACGGGGCTTTCTCTCACGATTTTCGGCGTGGGCCTTTCGGCGTATGTCGGCAAGCCGTACACGTCGGCAGCGAGCCTCGCGACCATCGCCGCCTGGCCGATTCCCGGGCTCTCGCATCTGCCTGTCGTCGGCCCCGCGCTGTTCAACAACACGCCGATCGACTATCTCGCATTCCTGATGTTCGCCATCGTCGGCTGGTTCCTGTACCGCACGCGCGCCGGGCTCGTGCTGCGCTCGGTCGGCGAGTCGCCGCAGGTCGCGCACTCGGTGGGTTTCCCCGTGATCGGCGTGCGCTACGGCGCGACGCTGTTCGGCGGCGCGATGGCGGGCCTCGCGGGCGGCTACTACTCGGTCGTCCAGTTGCACCTGTGGCAGGAGCAGATCACCGCGGGCCGCGGCTGGATCGCGCTCGCGCTCGTCGTGTTCGCCACCTGGCGGCCGGGGCGCCTCCTGATCGGCGCGCTGCTGTTCGGCGCGGTGACCGGGCTGCAGTTCTATGCGCAGGCCATCGGCGTGCCGGTGCCGACGCCGTTCCTCGCCATGCTGCCGTACGTCGCGACGATCGTCGTGCTGGTCCTGATTTCGCGCAACCCGAACACGATTCGCCTGAACGCGCCTGCCTCGCTCGGCAAGCCGTTCTTCGGCACCGCCTGATACTCCATCGAAAACGCGGCATTCCCATCCAGAACAGGAGATCCATGATGAAAAAAACCATCCTGACGGCGGTCGCCGTCGCCGCCACGTGCGGCACGGCGGCGCTCGTGCCGTCGGCCAATGCGGCCGATGTGCCGGGCGTTGCGTTCGTCTACATCGGCAATCCGGGCGATGCCGGCTGGACGTTCGCGCACGATCAGGGTTCGCACGCGGCCGAAGCGAAGTTCGGCAACAAGATCAAGATCACCCGCATCGAGAACGTGCCGGAATCGGCCGACTCGGAGCGCGTGTTCCGCGATCTTGCGAACAAGGGCAACAAGATCGTTTTCGCCACGAGCTTCGGCTATCAGGATTTCGCGCTGAAGGTTGCGAAGGACTTCCCGGACGTCACGTTCCTGCACGCGACCGGCTACAAGAAGGCGCCGAACTTCGGCACCTATGACGTGCGCATGTACCAGGGCGCGTACCTCGCAGGCGTCGCGGCAGGCTATGCGACGAAGACGAACACGCTCGGCTTCGTGGCCTCGGTGCCGATCCCTGAAGTGGTGCGCAACATCAATGCGTACACGCTCGGCGCGCGTTCGGTGAATCCGAAGGTCCACACGAAGGTCATCTGGATCAACAGCTGGTTCGATCCGGGCAAGGAAAAGCAGGCGGCGGAAACGCTGATCGGCCAGGGCGCCGACGTGCTGCTCCAGAACACCGATTCGAGCGCGACGCTCGCGACGGCTGAAGCGAAGAAGGTCCACGCGTTCGGCTGGGATTCGAACATGCAGAAGTTCGGCCCGCACGCGCACCTCGGCTCGGTCGAGGCGAACTGGGGCGTCTACTACGTCAACGCGATCCAGCAGGTGATGGACGGCAAGTGGAAGAACGACCCGGTGTGGTGGGGCATCCCGCAGAAGGCGGTCGATCTGGGCGACGTGAACACGTCCGCGCTGCCGGCTGACGCCGTGAAGGCCGTCGCCGCGAAGCGCGCAGCGATCGCGGGCGGCAAGTGGGACGTCTTCACGGGCCCGATCAAGGACCAGACGGGCGCAGTGAAGGTGCCGGCCGGCAAAACGCTAACCGACACGGAACTGCAGCGCCTGAACTGGTACGTCGAAGGCGTCGACGGCTCGCTGCCGAAGTAAGCAGACGCAGCCTGCATGCATACGCGGCCGCGCGTAGCCTTCGGGCTCGCGCGGCCGTTTTCGTTTGCGGTGCGCCTGGGTTGCGCCTGGGTTGCGCTTCGGTCGGGCCCGGGGCGGCTGCGCCCGTCAATCGTCGATGCGCAGCCCGACCTTGATCGTCACCTGCCAGCGCGTGATCTTGTCGTCCTCGACGAGGCCGCGCGTCTCGGTCACCTCGAACCAGTGCAGATTTCGCAGTGTCTTCGACGCACGGGCAATCGCGCAACGGACGGCGTCGTCGCTCGATTCGGTCGACGAGCCGGTCAGCTCGATCTGCTTGTAGACGTGATCGTTCATGGTGGTGTCTCCTCATGGTCCGCGGGTAGGTCAATCGAGTATAGGCAATCGCGGCCCGGTATCATGGCGCTCCGCGCCGCACACGGCGCGACGGGCGAACGACGCGGGAGGCGGTCAATGATGGACAGGCAGGAACTGGGATTTTGCGGACCGGGGCTGATGGGCGCGCCGATGATCCGCCATCTGCTGGGCGCGGGCCATGCGGTGCGCGTGTGGAACCGCACGCGCGAAAAGGCTGAGGCGCTCGTCGCCGACGGCGCGCGCGTTGCCGCGGCGCCGCGCGAACTCGCGCAGCACGCTGAAATCGTGCTGTTGTGCGTCGCCGATGCGGCGGCGGTCGAAGCGGTCGTGTTCGGCGCCGACGGGCTGCTCGGCGCGCCGTTCGACGCGCAGGGCGGCCAACAGGGCGATCCGGCTGGCCGTACGCGCGTGCGCTGCATTGTCGACCATTCGAGCATTCCGCCCGACGCCACGCGCGCGCTTGCCGCGCGGGCTGCGGCGCTCGGTGTCGGCTGGGTCGATGCGCCGGTCTCGGGCGGCGTCACCGGCGCGCAGGCGGGTACGCTCGCGGTCATGGCGGGCGGCGCGGACGCCGACATCGCACTGGTCGCGCCGATCCTCGCCGCGTATTCGGCGCGCGTCACGCATATGGGGACGGTCGGCGCGGGCCAGACGACCAAGCTGTGCAATCAGGCGATCGTCACGGCGACGGTGGCCGCGATTGCCGAAGCGGTGAGTCTCGCGCGGCGCAGCGGCATCGATGCCGCCAGGCTGCCGGAGGCGCTCGCGGGCGGCTGGGCCGACTCGGCGCTGCTGCGCACGTTCGTGCCGCGCATGACGCAGGACGGGCTCGATCCAATCGGCGCGCTAAAAACGTTCCAGAAGGACGTCGACACGATTGCCGCCGCCGCGCAGCAGACCGGCACGCCGATGCCCGTTTCCGGCACGGTTCAGCAGTTACTGCGGCTGGGTGCGGCGATGGGACTCGCACAGGCCGATCTTTCGGGCTTCATCGACGTGTTGCAGACGCCGCGTAGCATCGCGCGGTGACGTGCCGCGGCAGTGGCGGGGCGGGCGGTTGCGATCCGGCCCCTTGCGCCGCCGCGCTTGTTTCCGTGCTTGTCGTTGGGCTTGTAGTCGGGCTTATGGTTGCGGCTTACCATGCCGTTTTTCTGCGACGCTCATGCATCGTTCAAGCGTCGCACGCGGCTTGTAAGCTGCTTGCACGCGGCTTGCATCCCGTGTCGAGGTATCAGGTGCCCGCGAACTAGCATAACCTGATAAAATTACAGGTTTTTCGTCGATCTACTTTCAGGGGCGCGCTGTGCTCTCTACCGCCAACATCACCATGCAATTCGGGCCGAAGCCCTTGTTCGAGAACATCTCGGTCAAATTCGGCGAAGGCAACCGCTATGGCCTGATCGGCGCGAACGGTTGCGGCAAGTCCACGTTCATGAAGATCCTGGGCGGCGACCTCGAACAGAGCTCGGGCAACGTCGTGCTGGAGCCGAACGTGCGTCTGGGCAAGCTGCGCCAGGACCAGTTCGCCTACGAGGACGTCCGGGTGCTCGACGTCGTCATGATGGGCCACACCGAAATGTGGGCCGCAATGTCCGAGCGCGATGCGATCTACGCGAACCCCGAGGCCACGGACGACGACTACATGGCGGCGGCCGATCTCGAAACGAAGTTCGCGGAATACGACGGCTACACGGCCGAAGCGCGTGCGGGCGAGCTGCTGCTGGGCATCGGCATCGGCACCGAGTTCCACAACGGCCCGATGAGCGGTGTCGCGCCGGGCTGGAAGCTGCGCGTGCTGCTCGCGCAGGCGCTGTTCTCGAAGCCGGACGTGCTGCTGCTCGACGAACCGACGAACAACCTCGACATCAACTCGATCCGCTGGCTGGAAGATGTTCTGAACGAGTACAACTCGACGATGATCATCATCTCGCACGATCGTCACTTCCTGAACCAGGTCTGCACGCATATGGCGGACATGGATTACGGCACGCTGAAGGTCTATCCGGGCAACTACGACGACTACATGCTCGCGTCGGCGCAGGCGCGCGAGCGCCAGGCCGCGGCGAACGCCAAGGCGAAGGAGCGCGTGGCGGACCTGCAGGACTTCGTGCGCCGCTTCTCGGCGAACAAGTCGAAGGCGCGCCAGGCCACCAGCCGCCTGAAGATGATCGACAAGATCAAGATCGAGGAATTCAAGCCCTCGTCGCGCCAGAACCCGTTTATCCGTTTCGAGTTCGAAAAGAAGCTGCACAACATCGTCGTCGTGGCCGAAGAGATCACGAAGCAGTACGACCGTACGATCTTCAGGAAATTCGGCATCAGCGTGCAGCCGGGCGAGCGTATCGCGATCATCGGCGAGAACGGCGCGGGCAAGACCACGCTGCTGCGCTCGCTGCTCGGCAGCCTGGCGCTCGACGGCGGCTCGGTGAAGTGGGCCGAGAATGCGAACGTCGGCTACATGCCGCAGGACACGTACGAAGAGTTTCCGGACGACGTCACGCTGATGGACTGGATCGATCAGTACCGCCAGGAAGGCGACGACGAGCAATCGGTGCGCGGCACGCTCGGCCGTCTGCTCTTCAACGCGGACGACATCAGAAAGTCGGTGAAGGTGCTCTCGGGCGGCGAGAAGGGCCGCATGATCTGGGGCAAGCTGATGCTCGGCCGCCACAACGTGCTGCTCATGGACGAGCCGACCAACCACATGGACATGGAGTCGATCGAGTCGCTGCAGATCGCGCTCGAGAAGTTCGAAGGCACGCTGATCTTCGTGTCGCACGACCGCGAGTTCGTGAATGGTCTGGCCAACCGCATCATCGAAGTGAAGACGAACGGCACGATCAACGATTACAGCGGCAACTACGAGGACTTCCTCGCAAGCCAGGGGCTGCATTGAGCAACCATGCGCTGGCGTGAATGCCACGCGGGCGGCGCGAAAGCGTCGCCCGTTTTTTGTATGCGCGTGAAACGTCAGTCAGTTGCGGTTGCAACCAGCATTGGCGGCGCGCGGTGGGGATTGCGGGGCGCGGCTTAACGGCGCACGTGTCATGCGGCAGTGTGGCGCGGCGAATGAAGAAGCGGGCCGATCGACATCGACGCCGCCATGTGAAAAATTGCCGCGCCGCTCGGCGGCTATAAGTAGTCAGGCAAGGGCCGGGAGAGCGGGAAATACGGCCTGGAAGCGGATCTGGAATCCGAATCGACGCAGTTCAAAGCCCTGAATTCCGATCGCAAGTGGCTTTGGTGTCGGTGCAAATATTTTCGTGCGTCGTGTTGATTAACATCACGTGAAGAAGTGTTACTGCGACAGTCTGTGCACTTGCTTGATGGTTATCAATATCATATGTTGGCAGCGCGCGACCATTCTAACTTTGTTACATACCACGCAGGTCATCATGTTCCCTAACCACTCCTTCGCTCCGCTCCAGATTCGAGGCCGCCGGCTGCTGCCGGTCGTCCAGGGCGGCATGGGCGTCGGCATTTCCGCTCACCGCCTGGCGGGCAGCGTCGCCCGCGAGGGCGCAGTCGGCACCATTGCGAGCATCGACCTGCGTCACCATCACGCCGATCTCCTCGAAGAATGCCGTGCCAACCCTGGCCATGACACGCTGGCTAACGCGAACTTGACCGCGCTCGGGCGCGAGATCGAAGCAGCGCGCAAGTTGAGCGACGGCAACGGCATGATCGCGGTGAATGTGATGAAGGCGGTCGCCGCCCACGCAGACTACGTGCGCTCCGCCTGCGAGAACGGCGCCGATGCGATCGTCATGGGCGCGGGCCTGCCGCTCGACCTGCCGGAGCTCACGCAGGGCTGCGATATCGCACTGATCCCCATTTTGTCGGACGCGCGCGGCGTCGCGCTCATCCTCAAGAAGTGGATCAAGAAAGGCCGGCTGCCGGACGCTATCGTCATCGAGCATCCCGCTCACGCGGGCGGCCACCTCGGCGTCACTTCCATCGAAGACATGGGCAACGAGCGCTTCGAGTTCGACCGCATCCTGGCGGAACTCGAAGAGGTCTACAAGACGCTGGGCATTACGCGTGCCGACGTGCCGCTGATCGTCGCGGGTGGCATCAACAGCCACGAGGCCGTGCGAAAATGGCTTCAAGCAGGCGCAAGTGGCGTGCAGGTGGGTACGCCGTTCGCCGTGACGGAAGAGGGCGATGCCCATCCCAACTTCAAGCGCGTGCTTGCCGATGCGAAGCCTGAAGATATCGTCGAGTTCGTCAGCGTGACGGGACTGCCCGCACGGGCCGTCAAGACGCCGTGGCTCGAGCGCTATTTGCGCAACGAAGCGCGCGTGCGCGCGAAAATCGGCTCGATCAAGGTCGCATGTCCCACGACGCTGGAATGCCTCACGGCGTGCGGCTTGCGTGACGGTATCGAAAAGTTCGGCCACTTCTGTATCGATACGCGTCTTGCTGCCGCACTGCGCGGTGATGTGGCGAATGGTCTCTTCTTCCGCGGCCGCGAATCATTGCCGTTTGGCAACGCAATTCGCAGCGTGCGCGATCTCCTTGAACTGCTTCTGACAGGAGTGACGCGGCCTGCGGTCGCATGCCGTGCGGCGTTTGCCCTGACTTGATCTGACTCAATCCCGTAACGTGGTATGCCCCTGAAAATAAAAAGGTCTTTCAACAAGACCAAAGAAAACAGGGCTTACCACAATGAAAAATTGCATCAAAACTCTCGCGGCTACGGCTGCATTGGTCCTTGGGACTACTACGCTTATGGCAGCACCGGCCACGGCGGCCGACGCATCGGGGCCCGTTCGCACTGGCCTTGCTGCAGGTGACGTGCTCGTGCGTCTGCGGGCTATAAGCATCATCCCGCAGTCCAGCACGAGCGGATCACTCGACGGACTTAGGGCGCAAGTCAACAACTCCATCGTGCCGGAACTCGACTTCACGTACATGGTGACGAGCAGCATCGGCGCCGAACTGATTCTTGGCACGTCGCGCAATCAGGTCACGTCGAAGATCGGTGATCTTGGCGGTGTTGGCGTGCTGCCGCCGACGCTCTTGCTGCAGTACCACTTCAATCACGCGGGCAAAGTGCGGCCGTACGTCGGCGCGGGTTTGAACTACACGCTGTTCTACAACAACGGTCTGCATGCAGGCGCCGGCGGTCCGCAGGTTAACATCGACAACCACAGTTTCGGTCCGGCGCTGCAAGCCGGTATCGACATCGACGTCACGAAGCGGGTGTTCGTGAACGCCGACATCAAGAAGATCTGGATGCGCACGGAGGGATCGGTCAACGGCGCTCCGCTCGGCATGCTGAGGATCGATCCGCTCATCGTCGGTGTCGGTGTCGGTATGCGCTTCTGAGGCACACGCACCATGCAAAAAGCGCCGGCGATGTCCGGCGCTTTTTTTTCGTCAGCCGCGAATCAGGTGCGGTCTTTCTGGAAGCGCATCGCGGTACCTTCACGCTCGATGCGTTCCCACACCGCGCGCTTCTCTTCGTCGGTCATGAAGACCCAGTTGGAGACTTCCATCGCCGTGCGGCCACAGCCTTTGCAGATTTCATCGAAAAGGGTGGAACAGACGCCTATGCACGGGCTGTCCGGAAGATCGTGGAGGTTGGATGCCATCTAAGGAGCCTTGAACGGGGCGGCGAGTGTCGGTGCAATGAACCGGGCCCTGCCGTCCGCGGATGAAAACCCCGCTATGTTAGCCGATACCGGCGCGGGCCCGGTTCATTGCACCCGATGCCCGGCTGGCATCGCCCGGTACGCATGCCGCGCCTTGCCGACGTTTGGCGCGCGCGCCAGCGCGCGAGGTTCGATCAAGAGAGCCAGTCGCTCTGTCGGGAAATATCGGGGATGCAGCAGGGCGGCGGCCTTTGGTGCCCGCTCTCCCGGAGCATCGAGGCCGCGCGCCGGGCAGCGCGTCGCACGAAAACAGCACGGACAGAATTTTTGATGAACACGTGCGCAGAACGGGCTAAAATTGCGCGCGATTTACCTTCAGGCCAGGCGCTTGCGCGGGGCTGTCCCGTTTGCGCGACAGGGCGGCGTTTTCTTTGTCGTCCAACATGTTTGATGGTAGGTTTCGTAAATCTCAGGGGGGCCGCGCCTGGCGCGGCATGATGCGGGGCAGACGGCCAGCGCGGGCTGGCCAGGATCGGAGAACGGAATGAAAAGACAGGTGGTAACACGACTGGCCGCGCTGGCGCTTTGCGCGGCGCCGTGGGTGGCGTCGGTGGCGAAGGATACGCAACTGAACGTGTACAACTGGTCCGACTACATCGCCTCCGACACGATTCCGAACTTCACCAGGCAATCCGGCATCAAGGTCAAGTACGACAACTACGATAGCGACGACACGTTGCAGGCCAAGCTCCTCGCGGGCAATTCGGGCTACGACATCGTTGTGCCGACCAGCAACTACGCGGGCAAGCAGATTGCCGCCGGCATCTTCGCGCCGCTCGACAAGTCGAAGATCCCCAATCTGAAGTACCTCGATCCCCAGCTGATGGCGCTCGTCGCCGGCGCGGATCCGGGCAACAAGTTCGCGGTGCCCTGGGCGTACGGCACGACCGGTCTCGCGTACAACGTGACCAAGGTGCAGCAGATTCTCGGCAAGGACGTGCCGCTCAACAACTGGGACATCCTCTTCAAGCCGGAGAACATTTCGAAGCTGAAGTCGTGCGGCGTCTCCGTGCTCGATGCGCCGGACCAGATGTTCGCGGCCGCGCTGCACTACATCGGCAAGGATCCGATGTCGACGAATCCGGAAGACTATCGCGCCGCGCTCGCGATGATGAAGAAGATCCGTCCGTACATCACGCAGTTCAACTCGTCGGGCTACATCAACGATCTGGTCGGCGGCGACATCTGCTTCGCCTACGGCTGGTCCGGCGACGTCGTGATCGCCAAGCACCGCACGATCGAGGCGAAGAAGCCGTACAAGATCGAGTACTTCATCCCGAAGGGCGGCGCGCCGATCTGGTTCGACGTGATGGTGATTCCAAAGGACGCGCAGCACAAGGACGCCGCGCACGAGTGGATCAACTACATCGAGACGCCGCAGGTCCACGCCGCCATCACGAACGCGGTCTACTATCCGAGCGCGAACGCGGAAGCGCGCAAGTACGTGAACAAGGATATCGCGAACGATCCGGCCGTCTATCCGCCGCCGGAAGTCCTGAAGACGCTGTTCCTGCTCAAGCCGCTGCCGCCTGAGATCCAGCGTCTGCAAACGCGCCTGTGGACCGAGTTCAAATCGGGCCGCTAAGGCGAGCCCCGACAGCCAGCCTGTTCCCCCGAGCCCCCGACAGACCGCCGGGGGCTTTGTTCGTCAACACCCGTCCAGCGACAAGACAGGGCAGAGAGAATCATGAGTGACCAATCGAGCGCACCGGCCGCGACCGGCGCGCTGCCTTCGGGCTCATCCGCCGCAGGGACTTCTGCGGATAACTTCGTGCAGGTCATCGACGTCGTCAAGAAGTTCGGCGAGACAGCCGCTGTGAAGAACGTCAGCCTTTCGGTCAAGAAGGGCGAACTGTTCGCGCTGCTCGGCAGCTCGGGCTGTGGCAAGTCCACGCTGTTGCGCATGCTCGCGGGTCTCGAAACCGTGACCTCGGGCAAGATCCTGATCGACGGGGAAAATCTCGCGACGCTGCCGCCGTATCGCCGGCCGGTCAACATGATGTTCCAGTCGTACGCGCTCTTTCCGCATATGACGGTCGAGTCGAATGTCGGGTTCGGACTGCGTCAGGAAGGCGTGAAAAAGGGCGAACTGACCGAGCGCGTCGCGGCGGCGCTCGAACTCGTGCAGATGTCGCGTTACGCGAAGCGCAAGCCGCATCAGCTTTCGGGCGGCCAGCAACAGCGCGTCGCGCTCGCGCGCTCGCTCGTGAAGCGTCCGAAGCTGCTGCTGCTCGACGAACCGATGTCCGCGCTCGACAAACAGATTCGCCAGCGCACGCAGATCGAGCTCGTGAACATTCTCGACACGGTCGGCGTGACCTGCATCATGGTCACGCACGATCAGGAAGAGGCGATGACGATGGCGGGGCGCCTCGCCGTCATGAGCGAAGGCGAAATCGTCCAGCTCGGCACGCCGAACGAGGTCTATGAATTCCCGAACAGCCGCTTTTCGGCGGAGTTCATCGGCTCGACCAATCTCTTCAGCGGCAACGTCGTCGAGGACGAACCCGATCACGTCTACGTCGATTCGCCGGATCTGTCCGTGCGTCTGTACGTGAGCCACGGCATTACCGGCCCGCTCGGCATGCCGGTGACGATTTCAGTGCGCCCCGAGCGCATCGCGCTCACGCGCAAGCCGCCCGAAGGCACCTTCAACTGGGGGCGCGGCGAAGTCATGAACGTCGCGTACATGGGCGGCTACTCGCTCTATCACGTCAAGCTCGATTCAGGCAAAACCGTGGTCGCGAACGTGTCGAGCCTCGCCATCTCCGAGATCGAATCGCCCGGCTGGGGCGACGAAGTTTATGTGCGCTGGAGCGCGTCGGCAGGGGTGGTGCTGACGTCATGAGCGCAGTAGTGAAGAAAATCGTAAGCTGGCCCATCAGGCGCTTCAACCTGACCGGCAGTACGGCGGTCGTGGCAGGACCGTTCATCTGGCTGTTGCTGTTTTTCCTCGTGCCGTTCATCCTGGTCGTGAAGATCAGCTTTGCGGACCAGCAACTCGGCATTCCCCCGTATACCGAACTCGTCTCGTTTGCCGACGGCGTCGCGCATATCGCGCTCGACCTGTCGCACTATGCATTCCTGTTCCAGGACAGCCTGTACTTCGCGACGTACGTCAATTCGGTGATGGTGGCCGCGATCTCGACGCTGCTGTGTCTCCTGATCGGCTATCCGATGGCGTACTACATCGCCCGCTCGAATCCGGCCTCGCGCAACGTGTTGATGATGGCGGTGATGCTGCCGTTCTGGACTTCGTTCCTGATCCGGGTCTACGCGTGGATCGGCATCCTCAAGAACAACGGGCTGCTGAACAACTTCCTGATGTCGACCGGGCTGATTCATACGCCGATCGAGCTTTATCACACGAACACGGCCGTTTATATCGGCATGGTCTATTCGTACCTGCCGTTTCTCGTGATGCCGCTTTACGCGCATCTCGTGAAGATGGATCTGACGCTGCTGGAAGCCGCCTACGACCTCGGCGCCAAACCGTGGCGCGCGTTCATCGAGATCACGCTGCCGCTGTCGAAGAACGGCATTATCGCGGGGTGTCTGCTCGTGTTCATTCCGGCGGTGGGCGAGTACGTGATTCCTGAACTGCTTGGCGGCGCGAATACGCTGATGATCGGCCGCGTCATGTGGAACGAGTTCTTTGACAACGCCGACTGGCCGATGGCCTCCGCCGTGACCTGCGCGATGGTGCTGCTGCTGCTCGTGCCGATGGCGCTGTTCCAGCACTTTCAGGCGAAGGAACTGGAGGGCCGCGGCCGATGAAAACCAATCCGGTTCTGCGGTACATCGCGCTCGGCCTCGGTTTCGCGTTTCTCTATATCCCGATCATCAGCCTGATTGTTTTCTCGTTCAACGAGTCGAAACTCGTGACGGTGTGGACGCGCTTCTCGATACGCTGGTATCAGGCGCTCGTCACCGACGACGAACTCATCGCCGCCGCGTGGCTTTCGCTGCGCGTCGCCCTGATGACCGCATTCGCCTCGGTCGTGATCGGCACGTGGGCGGGCTTCGTGCTCGCACGCATGGGGCGTTTTCGTGGCTTCACGCTCTACACCGGCATGATCAATGCGCCGCTCGTGATCCCCGAAGTCATTCAGGGCATTTCGCTGCTGCTGCTGTTCGTGGAAATGGGCAAGCTGATCGGCTGGCCCGCAGGGCGCGGCGTATTCACGATCTGGATCGGCCACGTGATGCTCTGTATCTCGTACGTTGCGATCATCGTGCAGTCGCGCGTGCGCGAACTGAATCCGTCGCTCGAAGAGGCTGCGCTCGACCTCGGCGCGACGCCGTTCAAGGTGTTCTTCACGATCACGCTGCCGCTTATTTCGCAGGCGCTGGCCGCGGGCTGGCTGCTGTCGTTCACGCTCTCGATCGACGACCTCGTGCTGTCCGCCTTCCTGTCCGGCCCGGGTTCGACGACACTGCCGCTCGTTGTGTTCTCGCGCGTTCGTCTGGGCCTGAATCCGGAGATGAACGCGCTCGCGACACTCTTTATTCTCGTCGTGACGATCGGCGTTGTGGTCGGCAACTACTTCATGCAGCGCGCGGAGCGCAAGCGCATGGCGTTGGCCGTCTGAAGCAGGGCGCTCAAAATCACTTTTGCAGCATTACCGCACCGTCACGGCATACCCATTGCGGGATCGCTGATCGAATCCGCACTCGTTTCGACGCGTCCAGCGAAACGACGACGGAACAATGGGTCGCTGTCGCTACGTACCGCGAAGTCGTACCATCGGCCGCTGTCGGTCAGCGGCCAGTGCAACGACGATTGCGCCTGCGCATTGACAGTCATGCTCCACGGTCCGTCGCGGCGATAGGCAAGCGACTCGACAGTGAACGTGCACGGCGCAGTTCCCCGGTTGATCAGGTCAACATGGATGTCGCCGTTTGCGATGTCATAGCAGACACGGATCTCCGGATTCGGCGTCACGCCGGACAGGCGGCCGGTATCGCCGGTGAATTGCCGGTGAAAGCTGTTGGGGCCGAGCACCCATAGATCGTAGCGTCCCTGGTTGTCTCGTCCTCCGTTCCATGTGTCATCCAAAGTTTTCCCGGCCTCGACAACGTAGCGCCGCGGGAGCCTTCCGAGGTTGTGGCGGTCGTACACGTGGAACACGGCGGCCTGCTTGCCGGAATTCGCGAAGTGCAGTTCAACCATTCCTGAAGCGGCGACGCACGCGCTGGTGTGCAGTTCGTACGGCAGCGCGCGCGATGGTCGATGTCCGGTTGCCTGGATGGGCAAGCTCGTATCGACAGGCAAGGGCACGTCGGGTAGTGCGGCCTGCGCGTCGCGCAGTTGGTCGGCGGCCGCGCGCGTGCCACGTCCCGTCAGCTCGGGTAATCGTTCGGTATTGGGTGTCCGAAAGTTGAACGCGCTCGTCAGATCGCCGCATACCGCGCGACGATAAGGGCTAATGTTTGGCTCGTTCACACCAAAGCGCATTTCGAGGAAGCGCAGCACGGACGTGTGATCGAAAACCTGCGAATTGACCCAGCCGCCACGGCTCCATGGCGACACGACGAATAGCGGTACGCGCGGCCCTGGACCAAACACCCGTCCATCCGGTTGCGGCTGTAACGTGCTGCCGGCAGGAGCCGGCTGTGTGAAATATTCGAATGCCATGGCTTCGTCAGGCAATGTCGATTTTCCCGCCAGCGTACCGTCCGGATTGCGCGATGGCGCCGAGGGGGACGGTACGTGATCGAAATAGCCGTCGTTCTCGTCGTAATTGATCAGTAGCACCGTTTTGCTCCAGACATCGGGATTCGCAGTGAGGGCGTCCAGCACCTCCTGGATAAACCACGCGCCCTGCACGGGACTCGACGGCCCCGGATGCTCGCAATAAATCGATGGGGCATTGATCCACGAGACTTGCGGTAATCGACCCTCGAGCACGTCGCGGCGAAACGCATTCAGATATTCGTCCGGTGATGTGCCTGGCAGCGTATTGGCGATCCCCTTGTAAAGGGGCGTCTTCGCGTTGTCCGTCGCTGCGTCGTAAGCATGGTAGGGCAGCGGCTGGCCAGTGTTCCAGTAAGGGTTGCCCGGTGCGCCGCCGCTCGTAACCGGAAAGCCTGACTTTAGATTTGCACGCCGAAACGGTACGAATGCCCCCAGCAGATTGTCGCCCCATTCGTCGGGCATATTCTGGTAGCAGATCCAGCTGACCCCGGCCGCCTCCAGGCGTTCCGCGTAGGTCGTCCACGTGTACCCGGTATCCGCAGTCGCGGGGAGGCCGTCGAGCGCATTCCACTCGTTGTTCACAAACGCGGCGTTGACTGCAGTCGCGCCGTTGGTCCCCGTGAGGTGGAACGAGCGATTCGCATCCGTTCCCGTGTGCATTCCGCAGTGGTACGCGTCGCAGAGGGTGAACCCGTTTGCGAGTGCGAACTGGAATGGGATTTCCTGCTCCTTGAAATACCCCATCGACGTATCCGTTTTCGATTTCGGCCAGCTTGCCATCCGGCCGCCATCCCACGCATCCTGACTATCGGCCCACGTGTGCGGAACGCCTGTGGTTCGTTGTGCGTTATTGGCCGCACCGTCGAGGTGGTACGGCGTCAACAGCGCGCCGTTTGCGCGTCCCTGCTGCCATACGCGACGCCCGTCCGGCAACGGAATCGTGAAGCGATCGCCAAAGCCGCGCACGCCTTTGAGCGTGCCGAAATAATGATCGAATGCGCGGTTCTCCTGCATCAGAATCACGACGTGCTCGACGTCGCGGATAGTGCCCGTCGAGTTGTTCGCCGGGATTGCGAGCGCACGGCGAATCGAGGCAGGAATGCCGGCAAGAGTGGCCGTTGCGGCAGCACCGGTGCCCGCGAGCTTCAGAAAATCACGTCTGCTGTTCATGTCGAATTACGGATCAAAGTGTGATGCGCTCACGGTGCGCAACACAGGTTGGGTTTGGTCGGCGGCGGCTGGTCGATTTTGCGTGAGCGTACGCAAGAAAAATGTCGGGGCAATGAAAGGTTGGCGTGGATATGGACGCTGTGCCGGTAGGGGATGGGTGGCTCAAGCGTTGTCAGGTTGGCGGGTGTGCCAATTAGGACGCCGGAATAAGCACGACGGAATTATCCGGGGCTCCGGCCTGGATCCCCCGACGTAACGAAAACGGCGCGCGGCCGATTCAGCCGCGCGCCGTTTTCGTTTCTGCTGCTGTCTGCTGCCTTCTGTTGCCGTCTGCTGCTGTTATGCCGCGATCCGGTATCCCATGCGGAAACCGCCCCAATGCCGCCCGTTCACGAAGATCGGTGCGGATGCATCCTTCATCATCACAAAGTTGCCGCCGCCCATATCGCGCCGATAAGTCTGCAACAGGAACCGCTTCGTATGCGAGCCCGCCGCGACGCCGGCGCGGTCGCTAAAAATGCGGTGATTGCGGCAATGCGCGGCGTTCCACACGGGATCGTCGCGCTGCGGCAGCGAGAACTTGCGATTGTGCGTCGGGATATAACCGTGCGGGTCGATCGTGACGCAGAACGCCACGCGCGAATCGAACTCGAGGAGCGGCTCGATGATCTCGGGCAGCACACGGTCGGCGAAGCCTGTGAAGCGCGCGATGTGCTGCTGCGGATTCGTGTGGGGCACCGGCACGTAGTCGGTGTCGAAGAGATCCGCCTCGCTGATTTCGCCGCGCGCAACTGCCTTCTCGAACAGCTTGCCGACCTGCGTCGCCGCGCGCTGCACGACCTCGACGAAGGGCGTGTCCTCGGTTTCGACGCCCGTCGCCGCGCTCAATTCGATCAGCGTTTCCGATACGTCCAGCAGGCGCCCGAGTTGATCCTTGGCCTGCACGAAATTGCGGCTCGAATCCTCAACGCCGTTCGCCATCTCCGCAACCTGCGCTTCGAGCCCGTCGCACTTTTCCTCGATTTCGGTGGTGAGCTGGGCGATCTGGCCGGCGTGCTCGTCGAGTTGCGTGATCGCAACGCCGGTGCTTTGCATCGCCGAGCCGATGGAGTGCGTGCCTTCGCGGACGCGATGTGCGCGCTCGGTGTTCGTCGCACCTTCGGCGATGAGCTGTTCGGTCTGCTGCGTGAGTTCGGCGAGCGTCTTCTCGATCTGACCGGTGGCCAGCGCCGTTTTCGCCGAGAGATTCTTCACCTCGGACGCCACGACGGCGAAGCTCTTGCCCGATTCGCCGGCGCGCGCGGCCTCGATGGCGGCGTTGAGCGCGAGCAGCTGGGTTTGCCGCGCGATCAGCGAAATTTCCTCGGAAACCTTCGAGACATGCGCGAGCGCGCTGCGCAGCGCACTGATCTGGCTTTCGATGACGGTCACGCCTTCGACGAGCCCATGAATATCGGCAAGCGATGCTTCGATGGTCTGTTGCGAGGACTGCACGGTCGCGGCCGTGCTGCTGCTGACTTCGCGCATGGCCCGGGCCGCGGCGGCGATCTGGTGATTGCCCGCTAGCGTGTGCGCAGCGGAGTCGCGCAGGACGCAACAGACGCCTGCCTGGTTTTGCACCCGCGCGGCAACTTCATCGACGTGGCCGGATACATCGCAAATCTCAATTCCGAGGCGGCCTGCCTGAGCGGCGATATCGCCGACGATAGCAGCCGATTTTCCTGTGCGGCGAGCGCCGAACAGGCGAAAACGCAAACGTGACATCAGGTCTCCTTGCCCGTAAGGGTCGGTAAGCGTGGGCCCGTCGATCACGCGTATTTTGGGCTCTCTCCAAGCAGTTTAACGGCGCGCAGCGGGAAGACTTGAGCGCTCGAAGTGCCGCAGGGATATGATCGGAAACACGGGCCGCGCAGCGCCCGTACCGGGAACACGATGATCGAGGCGATGCTGCACGGCGTTGGTGCACAACCGGGTGCGGCCGGATTCGATTGACTACGCGTACGCAAACGTGCGCGACATGCTGAGAGGGGACACGATGACCGATGATTCCACCCGTCGCTTTACCGACCGGGTAGCCGATTACGTGAAGTTCAGGCCGACCTATCCGCGCGAGCTGGTGACCTTCGTGCATGCCGATTGCGGTATTGCACCGCTTGCACGCGTGGCCGATATTGGTGCGGGCACCGGCATTTCCGCGAAGCTTTTTCTCGATGCGGGGCATCCGGTGGTGGCCGTCGAGCCGAACGCCGCGATGCGTGCAGCTGCCGATCAACTGCTGGGCGACTACCCGAACTACCGCAGCGTGGCGGGCACGGCGGAAGCCACGACGCTCGATACCGCGAGCGTCGATCTCGTGATGGCTGCGCAGGCTTTCCACTGGTTCGACGAGAAAGGGGCGCGACGCGAGTTCGCACGCATCCTCAAACCGCGCGGACAGATTGTCCTGTTTTGGAACAGTCGTCTGCTGGAAGGCTCGCCCTTTCTTGCGGGCTACGAAGCGCTGCTGCAGCACTTTTGCGCGGACTATGCGCGTGTTGCCGAGCGTTATCCGGACGACGCGGCGATGGCCGACTGGTTCGGCGACGGCTTCGAGCGCAAGACGGTTTTCCCCAATGCGCAGTTACTCGATTTCGATGGATTGCAGGGACGGCTGATGTCGTCGTCTTACGCGCCTAAACCCGGCGATCCGCGCCACGAGCCGATGCTGGCCGCGTTGCGCACGCTCTTCGATCAGACGCAACAGGATGGCCGCGTGAATTTCGTCTACGAGACGCGCGTTTATGCGGGAAGGCCGCAGCGCTAGCGCATGAATGCTTCGATGGATCGCAGCGCGAATTAATATCGGTAGCTGATGCCGGGGGAGGCGCGCCAGGTTGAAAAGCGATGCGCAGTCCCATCCGGGCGGCTGCGCAATCGTTGTCGCGCCTCGATAAAAAACGGGCTCTGCAAGAGAGCCCGTCGTGAGATTGCTTGCTTGCGCCGTGCAGCGCCAAGCGTGCGCGAGACTTCTACGAATTGCCCCAGTCGTCGGAACTGTCGTTACTGCCCATATCGACGCCGCCGCCTGAACCATCGTCCCAGTCGTTCGAACCCTGGCCGAAGTCGAGGCCGCCGCCATCGCCGCCGCGCGGTATGCGGCGACCGTCTTCGTCGACGTAGACATCGCGCTCGACCACGCGGTCACGCCCGCGACCAAGCGCCTCGCCGAGCAGCACGCCGGTCAGCAATCCGCCCATTCCACCCATTCCGCCGCCTTGCTGCACGATGACCTGGGGCGGTTGTTGCGGCGGATAGGGTGCCTGCGGTTGATGGCCGAACGCGGTGTCGGCTTCGCGCGCATAGGCGGAATTGCTGCCGTCAGGCGACGCCGCGGCGGGCTGCGCGTTCGGATCGGGGCGGCCATCGGCACGCGCCTTGAGGCTTTCGAACCGGTGTTCGAGGTCCTCGATCTGATACTGCGGCAGCGGATTGGCGCTGTTCGAGAGCGTTTCGACGAGGCCGCGCAATTGCGCTTCCAGCCCCTCGACTTCCTTTTCGAGCACATCGTGGCCCGGCGCTGTCGAAAGCCGCACGTCGAGCTTGAGCGAGCGCACCGCATTGAGCAGTTCCGTGGCGCGCTTGAGCTGATCGAGACGGTCGCCGCCAGCCTTGGCGTCTTCATTCGACTTCGCGCGGCGCAGCGTCCAGCGCAGCACCAGCGCAATGCCGGCGAGCAGGACCGCAAAGCCGATCCATGCACCCATGCCGAGACCGTGGCGTTGCGGCGCGGCTGCCGGCGCCGCCTGCTGCGGTTCTTGCTGAACCCGTTGCTGAACCTGTTGCTGGGCGAACGGATTGGTCGTGCGGCTCGTGGTGACGGCACCGGCGCGCGTCGCATCGGCGCGGATCTTCGCCTCAACCTGGGCGAAGCGTGGCGGCGTTGTGAAGCGCACTTGCGGATCGAGCGATCTGGCCTGCTCGACCTGGGTCAGCGCGTCGGCGTAGCGGCCTTCGCGGTTGAGCACCTGCGCGTAGAGATAGTGGGCGTGCGCGTTGTTCGGATGTGCCTGCAGAACCTCCACGAGGCCTGCATCCGCGCGTTGCCAGTCGCTTCGCGACATGGCGGATTCGATCTGCTGCACGCTTGGCACCGCGAACGCGGCACCGCTTGCGAATGCAAGCGAAGCAATGGCGGCGACGAGAAACTTTTTCATGTTGCAAGCCGGGCGGCGTAACGCCCGTCTCCATGACGGTCGGGACGAGGAGGCGGCCCGCGGTGAGCGCCGCGCCGCCTCCGGACACCCCTGCGCGTTATTGCGCCGGTGTGTTCAGTTGCTTCTTGAGGGCTTCGAGACGCTCATCCACCGATGGGCCCTTGTTCAGCGCGGCGAGCTTGTCGTCGAGCGCCTTGCCGCTCGACGTGTCGGCGGAGGTGAGCCGCGCATCCGAGCGTGCGTTCGACAGCGCGACCTTGTCTTCGAGCTTCTGGAAATCGGCCGAGAGATTCTTGCCGCCGATGCCGCCGAGCGCCGTAGCCGCGACGTCCTTCGCCTGCGCGATCTGCTGCTTCGCCTGCAGGATGTTCGAACGTGCGTTGAGGTCGTTGCGCCGCTGGCGCATGTCGTCGATCTGCTGCTTCAGTTGATCGACCGACGGTTCGAGCTTCGCGAGTTCCGTGGCGAGCGCGTCGCGTTCGGCTTCGGCCGTGGACTGTGCGCCGAGCGCCTCGCGTGCGAGCGCTTCATCGCCCGATTGCAGCGCGCGCCGCGCGCCTTCTTCGTACTTCTTCGCCTTGTCGGCGGCCACGTCGCGCTTGCTTTGCTGCGTCGCGACCTGCGCCTGGATCTCGACGAGCGCGTTCTCCGCTTTCGCGATGCTGTCGTCGAGTTCGCGCACGATCTGACGTGCGTCGCGCGACGGGTCCTGCACCGAATCGGCGGCGTCGTTGAGCAGGCCCTTGAGCGTGCGAGAGATGGAGTCGAAAAGCGACATGAATTCCTCCGTGAATTGAAACGGGCTGCGATGGGCAGAAATGCACGCAAGCGCAGACGGCGTCGAGCAGCATCGGCATTGTGCCCGCTGTCAGCAGATTACGCCGCTTTGCACAGACCGCGCATGCAGCCGGTAAATCGGGGCGCCTTCCGCCGATTGCAAGAGCGTGTTGACGAACGCGCGCGACGAACCGGCATGCGGCCAGGCATGGCCCGGCTGCCATCGCTCGCGGATATTACACCACGGGGTCTCTTAAAAGCGCCTTAAAAGGGGACTTAAAGCGGACCTGAAATTCCGCTGCCCGGCTTGCCGCGCGACGACGCCTCGCTACGCGAACTTGCCTTCTTCGGGCGCACCGTTGCCATGTTCGTCGGGATGCGTGTCGGCGGCGTGGCTCGCTCGCTTTGCGCGTGCGACTGGCGGCGCGCTCAGCGACTGGAGCGGCTCATCGTGCCCGGCATGCTCGGCATCGGGAAAAGCCGCGTCGGTCACGGTTGCTTCAGCGCTCAGACGGGCAACCGCCTGGGCGATTTCGCGCGTGGCGTTGCCGATGTCGTCTCCGGCGGCGGGAGATGAGGGCTGCGCCGCGGCTTGCGTTTCAGTGGCTACTTGCGGTTGTGCGGCGTCCGCCTCGCCGTCGCGGTGCGCGGCTGTCACGGCGAGGTCACGATCCGTTTGCGCGGGCACAGTGGCTTCGTCTTTTGGCGTGAGTTGCGCCAGCTCGGGCTCATTGTCCTGCGCGGGAACCGCTGAAGGGGCGGGCTGCAGCGCGTTCCCGCGCCGCGGACGCAAGGGCTTCGTGGCTTTGTGCAGCACCTGGGCGAGCGTATCGGGTTCGCGCGGCGCGTTCAGCCAGTCGACGATGCTCGCGGCTTTTACCTGGTCGCTCGTCGCGCCGAATGCGAGCACGGCGCGGCGCATCAGTTCGCTGATGCTGATGCCGAGCGTGTCGGCCGCAGCCGAGATCGCGCGCTTTTGCGCGGGCGTGACGAAGACGACGATGCGTTCGCTAGGCTTGTTCATGGTCGGCTGCCAGATCGGCTTCGGGTGACCCCGGGATCCCGCCCGGGGCGCGCGTGCGGCTGTCTTGCGAAGACTGCATGCGGGCCGGGTGGAGCGTGTCGCAGCTACGCATCATACGGCTTGACGCCCGATGCGCAATGCCCGGGTGCGCGCGCCATGGCGGCACGCGAAGCAACAATATACCGGCAACCCCGGCGTGCGGCGCGCATTCCGGCGCTCAACGGCGGTTTGTCTGAAAACCTTTTGCGAAGAACACATCAGATGGCGCAAAGAGCCGCCTTTTATTGGTGGAATGCCGGTTTGACGACGCGGGTGGTCATATGTGCCGCTTGCCGCACGCGGCCTGACAACATTTTTTTTTACAAAATCCCCGTCCCGCGTCGCGTGATTTATTTAGAATGCGCTGTTACATTGCGTGATGGTGCGCTTTGAGCGCGTGCCGGGCGGCGGGACGGGGGGCGTAGCCAGCCGCGTTGCGGCAACGGCCACAGGCCGGCGCTGCCTGCCGCCGCATTTGGCGCCATGACGCCATGACCACGATCCTTGTGCGCGAGAGAGACGCGCACCTATGGGCACAAACGGGCGCATACACGCGCAAGCAGGCCCAGGCAGGCCTAAGCAGGCCCAACCGGGCACAAACGGGGGCGCGCACCGGACGCGCCAATCATTCCAGTCATGCCTATCATTAAACAACCGCCTTCTTCGCAGTATCCGAACGACGATCGGGAACCCGCCTACCGCAACGGACACCAGCAGCCGGAACGCCATACGCCGCCAGACGGTGCGAGTGGTGGCGCCATGCGTCGCCGCTCGATCGGCGCGTCGATCGCGCTCTGGTTCGTCGGCCTGATCGTGACGCTGCTTGCGGTCGGCGCGCTGATCGCCGGTTATGCCCTTGTCGTGATGGGGCCGCATCTGCCGTCGCTCGACGCGCTCACCGACTATCGCCCGAAGGTTCCGCTGCGCGTCTATACGGCCGATCACGTGCTGATCGGCGAGTTCGGCGAGGAACGCCGGCAGATCGTGCGCTTCCAGGACATCCCTGACGTGCAGAAAAAAGCGGTGCTCGCAATCGAGGACTACCGCTTCTACGAGCACGGCGGCGTCGACTTCGTCGGCATCCTGCGCGCGGGTCTCGCCGACCTTACGCACGGCGGCGCGGCGCAGGGCGCGAGCACGATCACGATGCAGGTGGCGCGCAACTTCTTCCTCTCAAGCGAGAAGACCTATACGCGCAAGGTCTACGAGATGCTGCTCGCGTACAAGATCGAGCGGGCGCTCACGAAGGATCAGATCCTCGAGCTGTACATGAACCAGATCTATCTGGGGCAGCGCGCCTATGGCTTTTCGGCGGCGGCGCGCGTGTACTTCGGCAAGGATCTCAAGGACATCACGCTCGCGCAGGCCGCGATGCTCGCGGGGCTGCCGAAGGCGCCGTCCGCGTATAACCCGATCGTCAATCCGCACCGCGCGAAGATTCGCCAGGAGTACATCCTCAAGCGCATGCTCGATCTCGGCTATATCACCCGGGATCAGTACGACGCGGCGCTCAAGGAGCCGCTCGTGACGAAGGGCGCGGGCAACGAGTACAGCGTGCACGCCGAATACGTCTCCGAAATGGTGCGGCAGATGATGTACGCACAGTACAAGGATGAGACTTACACGCGCGGCCTCACCGTGACGACCACGATCGATTCGGCCGATCAGGAAGCCGCCTACGACGCCGTGCGCAAGGGCGTGATGGACTACGAGCGCCGTCACGGCTATCGCGGGCCGGAAGGCTTCGTGCAGCTGCCCGCGAGCGGCGACGACCGCGAGCAGGCTATCGAAGACGCGCTCACCGATCACCCGGATAACGGCGCGCTCGTCGCGGCTGTCGTGACCGAGGCGAATCCGAAGCAAGTCAAGGCGCAACTGCTTGACGGCACAACCGTCACCATGAGCGGCGAAGGCCTGCGCTTCGTGGCGGCGGCGTTGTCGCCGCGCGCTTCGCAGGCGCAGCACATCCGCGTGGGCTCGATCGTGCGCGTGCTGCCTGACGACAAGGGCAACTGGCAGATCACGCAGTTGCCGCAGGTGGAAGGCGCGCTCGTCTCGCTCACGCCGCAGGACGGCGCGATTCGCGCGCTGATCGGCGGCTTCGATTTCAACAAGAACAAGTTCAACCACGTTACGCAGGCGTGGCGCCAGCCGGGTTCGAGCTTCAAGCCGTTCATCTATTCGGCGTCGCTCGAAAAGGGCCTGGGACCGGCGACGATCATCAATGACGCACCGCTGTTCTTCCCGCCCAGCACGCCTGGCGGCGACGCGTGGGAGCCGAAGGACGACGACCAGCCGGAAGGTCCGATGTCGATGCGTCTCGCGCTCGCGAAGTCGAAGAACCTCGTCTCGATCCGCATCCTCTCGTACATCGGCACGAAATACGCGCAGGACTTCGTGACGCAGCGCTTCGGCTTCGATGCCGACAAGACGCCGCCGTATCTGCCGATGGCGCTGGGCGCGGGGCTCGTTACGCCGCTGCAGTCGGCGGGTGCGTACTCGGTGTTCGCGAACGGCGGCTATCGCATCAACCCGTATCTGATCGCCGAAGTCGACGACTCGCACGGCCGCCCGATCCTGCGCGCGCAGCCGCTCGTCGCGGGACAGAACGCGCCGCAGACGATCTCGCCGCGCAACGCGTACGTGATGGGCAGCCTGCTGCATACGGTGGCGACCTCGGGCACGGGCGCGGGTACGAACGTTCTGCATCGTAGCGATCTGCACGGCAAGACCGGTACGACCAACGATGCCAAGGACGGCTGGTTTGCGGGTTATCAGCGCTCGTTGGTTGCCGTGGCGTGGATGGGCTACGACCAGCCGAAGAGCCTCGGCAGCCGCGAATTCGGCGCGCAGCTCGCGCTGCCGATCTGGGTGGAATACATGCAGCATGCGCTGCGAGGCGTGCCGCAAGAGGATCCGCCGCCGCCCGAGGGCGTGACGTCGATTGCTGGCGAGCTGTACTTCACGGACATGACGCCGGGTAGCGGCTTCGTGGCGAGCATCGGCGTCGATTCGTCGAATCTGGCGGGTGGGGCAGGCGACGCAGTTGGCGGCATGGCGCCGCCGAACGTGACGTCGAACGAGAAGCAACAGATCATGGACCTGTTCGAGTCGAACAAGCCCTGATAAGCGGGGGTTTTAATAAAGGTGGTCGATACGGCGCGTTGGCGACAACGCGCCGTATTTTTTTTAGCTTCTTTCGGCTCACTCGCCGAAACGTCGATGGAAGCGAAGGTAATCGGCGGGGATGAGTTGTAGTCCTTGCGACTATTCCGCATCTTCGGTCGAATCACAAATAAAGGAATCAGTCGCTTTCAGAACAATCCAGCTAAGCGCTGCGCCTATCAGTAAAAAAGCTACCCCACCGAGGTACCCGCGCCATATAACTCCGCATATAGTCAGAGAGCCTGTCAGCGAAATGACTGTAGTTAGCTTACTCAAAATGTTTGTGGCATTTCCAACCCGACGCCGTTTGTGCTCGTTCCGTTGCTCAGCGACACGCCGAGAAACATCGTGCAAATCGGTCATGGAGTTGGTTTGAAGATTAATTCTCTATTAAGAACGCGTACCCCCTCGGGACCGGCCTGTACGAGTCTGCGCTCCTCCTCCGCGACCAGCCGCTCGAACTGAAAACTGGAATTTTTAGCCAGTTCGGCTTCAATGATGCTGATTGCCTCTTGCGCCCATGGCACCTCGGACTCGAAGTGCCCGAGCAAGCGGCCATCTTGACGAACGACGATACGATAAATTTTCATGAGGTTAGCCCCTGTCTAAGATTGGAACAGGCCGGAGCACAAGTTCCTCTATGTTTTGCGCAACCTGGAATTTCCTGTTAGCAGAGTCGGAATCTTTTCTACAGAATCCGCGGCCTTTTGCTTTATAGCCAGTCACTCCGCGGTCGCCCCAAGCGGTATGACGGGGCACCAGGAATCGAATTTACTCGCGGCTTGCAGTTCCAGAAGGCCAAAAATAGCTATCAGGCAGAGTCCGGGCGCCGTAAATCGCTTGCCCGACGCGGACCACCGTGGCGCCTTCTTCGATGGCGGTTTCGAAATCGCCTGACATGCCCATCGACAATTCAGTGACCTCGTTCCCTCGGGGCAGATCGTGCTGAATGCGGTCTTTCAGGTTCCGCAGCAGAACAAAGCACTCGCGCACGCGAGCGGTTTCAGATGACAGCAATGCCAACGTCATCAGACCGCGCACCCGAAGGGCGGGATATGCCGCCAGTCCTCGCACAAAGGCCACTACGTCATCCGGGGGCAAACCATATTTGCTAGCCTCGCCTGACGTATTGACCTGGACAAATACGTCGAGGCCATGTCCCTCTGTCTGCAGGCGCCGCTCTAGCGCTTCCGCGACACGTACGCTGTCGAGTGCCTGAAATTCCGAAGCAAATTGAGCGACCAACCTGGCCTTATTTGTCTGGAGGTGGCCGATTATCGACCATCGCAAGTCTGTTAAATCGGACATGGCCTCCCACTTGCGATAGGCCTCTTGCACCTTGTTCTCGCCGAGTTCCTTGCAGCCCGCCTCATAGGACAGGCGGATACGCGCTTCATCGACCGTCTTGCTGACCGGCAACAGGCGAACCGAGGATGGTGCGCGGCCAACTCGCTCGCAAGCACGGGCGATGCGATTACGAACCTCAGCCAGGTTGCGGCGAAAGTCCTCAACCGTCAGCGCTTGCGGATAGCGTGGGTCACCCGCTTCCTGCGGGTCAACTGACTCATTCATGTTCGTGGCCCCATGGACGAAAAGTGGTTCTACGCGGGCAATAAGCATAACGTAGTATCGTATTGCCGCAGCAACATGTTTGTTCTGAGATCAAGAACAGGTTCGCGGGAAATTCCGCAGCGGAAATCGTCGACAGCATCCGCGTACTGGTGCGCACAGAGCAACTGAAACCGGGCCGGACCTTGCCATCCGGTCGCGAATTGACGGCCGTTCCCGGAGTTAACGCCAATGCCGTTGCCGCGGCTTATAAGCGTCTAGTTTCGGCCCGGATAGTTCTTGCGCGGGGCCGCTTGGGAACGGTCATTCGGCGAGCCAGAAGTTGAGGTGGAAGAGGGTACGGCCTTTGAAATGCCACTTCCGGCTATCGCTAGTGGTGATCCAAACCCTGTGCGGCTACCGAGCATTAGATTTTTCGATCAAAAGAACTGCTAATCGACCCAACATCACTACTCGCCAGCAGCGCTCGTCTTAACGGCATTGTCGGCGGACGATCTCTCAGCGTCCGCCGCCACGGGCGGACTTCCCATCGCCTGGAACAGCGCCGCCGTATCGGAGAGCCGCGAGCCGCGATAGCGGATCTCATCGAGCCGCGCGTTGCGCCATTGCTGCTCGCTCTGCCGCACCGCGTACCAGGGCACGGCGCCGAGCCGGTAGCGCGCATTCGTCTCCTCGTACACGCCCTCGGAAGAGCGCGCGGACAGGCTCGCCGAATCGAGCGCCTGCGCGTCGTGTTCGAGTGCCGCGAGTTGGTCGGCGACGTTCTGGAACGCCGCGAGCACCGTTTGCCGATACGACGCGTTGGCCGCATCGTACGTCTGCAGCGCCGCGCGCCGTTGCGCAAGCAGTGCGCCGCCGTGGAAGACCGGCTGCGTGAGCGAGGCGCCGATGGTCCATAGCGCGCCCGCACCGGAAGTCAACATCGGCCATGAAAATCCGGCCTGGCCGAGTGCAGCCGATAGCGTGATGCTCGGGAACATCTGCGCCGTGGCCGCGCCGACATCGGCGGCGGCAGCCTTCAGCGCCGCGTCGGCGGCTTCGATGTCGGGCCGCGACTTTAACAGTTCCGATGGCACCACCACGGGCACCTGCGGCGGTAGTGTGAGACTTGCGAGATCGAGATCGGGCGGCGCTGCGTCCGGCGTGCGACCGAGCAGCACCGCGAGCGCGTGCCGTGTCGTGCTCAATTGCTGGCGCAGAACCGGCAGACTGGTCGCGAGCGACGCCGCACTTTGTTGCGCGCTCAACAGGTCAGTATGCGAGACCGCGCCGAGCGCGTAGCGCTTCGCCACATCGTCGGCCTGCGCGTTGGCGAGCGCGACAAGCCGCTCGGTCGTGTCGATTTCCGCGTGAAGCGTGGCCGCGCCGATCGCCGCGGCCACGATGTTGGCTGCGAGCGCGCGCCGCGCAGCGTCGAACTGAAACAACTGCATGTCGACGCGCGCCGTGCGCGCCAGGTTGTTGAGCCGTGTCGCACCGAACAGATCGAATGTGTATCGCACCTGGACAATACCGGCAAAGATGTCGTACTGCAGCTTGTCGACGCCCAGTTGCGGCACGCCTGGCGTGCGCTGGCGCTGTGCGATGCCGAGTGCGTCGACGGTCGGCAGCATCGAACTGCCGATCTGGCCGCGCAACTGTTCGCGCGCGGCCTGCAGGCTGTGATCGGCGGCGGCGAGGTTCGGACTGTTGCGCAGTCCCTCATCGACGAGCGCGTCAAGTGCGTCGGAACCGTACAGCGTCCACCATTGCGGCACGGGTTTAGCGCCCACCACGAACTGCTGCGCGACACCTTGAGCGGCGACAGTTTGCACCGGTTGAGGCTGCGCGCCGTAGTGCGCCGGATGCGGCATCGCGGGCGCTTGTCCTCCCGGACCCCACGCGCAGCCTGTGAGCCCAAATGCGAGTGCGAAAGCGAGCGCGGCAGCGGCTGCGCAAGCGCCGCGGCAGGGCACGGACGCATTACGTCCATTAGGTCCATTACGTCCAGTACGCGCGCGCATCGTCATCGTGTTCGCGGACCGTTTCATGATGCATTCTCCGCGTGGCGGCCATCGCCGCCGGGTTCGTCGGTCTCGCTGCTGCGCACGCGGAACGCGGTGGCGTAGAGCGCGGGCAGATAGAAGAGCGTGAGCACGGTCGCGCTCGTGATGCCGCCCATGAGCGCTGTCGCCATCGGGCCGAAGAAGTTCGAGCGCAAGAGCGGAATCAGCGCGAGCACGGCTGCGGCAGCGGTCAGCGTGATCGGCCTGAAGCGCCGCACGGTGGCGCCGACGATGGCGTCGTAACGCTTGTGCCCGCTGCGGATATCCGTTTCGATCTGGTCCACGAGAATCACCGAATTGCGCATGATGATGCCGAACATCGCAATCACGCCGAGCATGGCGACGAAGCCGAACGGCTGGCGAAACAGCAGCAGCGCGATGACGACGCCGATCAGGCCGAGCGGCGCGGTCAGCACCACCATCATTACGCGCGCGAAGCTCTGCAACTGGATCATGAGCAGCGTGAGCACGGCGATCACGAGGATCGGCAACTGTACGTTGATCGACGCTTGGCCTTTCGCACTTTCCTCGACCGAGCCGCCGACTTCGATGCGGTAGCCCGTCGGCAGCGTCGCGCGGATCGTCTGCAAGCGGCTCACGACGTTGTTCGTGACGTCGATGCCCTGGGCGCCCGGCTTCACGTCGGATTGCACCGTGATGGTGGGCTGCCGGTCGCGCGACCAGATCACGCCGTATTCGAGGTCGTTGACGAGGTGGCCGAGCGAGCCGAGCGGCACGGGTCCGTTGGGCGTCGGCATCGCCATCGTGAGCAGATGCGCGGGATCGACGCGCTCAGCCGCAGGCGCGCGCAGATCGACGCTGATGAGCTTGTCGCGCTCGCGGAACTGCGTGACGGTGTAGCCCGAGAGCGTCATCTGCAGAAAATTCGCGACGTCCTCCGAGGACACATTCAACTGGCGCGCCCGCTGCTGGTCGATCTCGAAGCGAAGCGAGCGTTCGGCGGGTTCGTCCCAGTCGAAGTTGACGTTGTCGGTGCGCGGATCGTCGCGCATCGTGGCGGCGACGCGGTCCGCAATGCTGCGCACGACGGCGATGTCATTGCCGCTGACGCGCAGCTGCACGGGATAACCGACGGGCGGTCCATTCTCCAGCCGAGAGAGGCGCGTGCGAATTGCGGGGAAATCGTTGCGCAGCTTTCCTTGCAGCCAGGTCGCGAGTTTTTCGCGGTCTTCCACCGATTTTGCCGTGATCACAAACTGAGCGAAGTTCGGCACCTGTAATTGCTGGTCGAGCGGGAGATAGAAGCGCGGCGCGCCGGTGCCGACAAAGGTGATCGAATGGTCGATTTCAGGGCGGCTCTTGAGCGCGGCTTCGATCCGTTTCGCCTCGCGCAGCGTGGCGTCGAACGACGCGCCTTCGGGCAGGCGCACGTCGACGAGCAACTCTGGCCGATCCGAACTCGGGAAAAACTGCTGCGGCACGAGCGTGAAGCCCGCGAGCGCCACCAGGAAGAGCAAGATGGTGCTACCCAGCACGATCAGTTTCCGCTCGACGCACCAGCCGATCCAGCGCTGGAAGCGACGATAAAAGCGCGTGTCGTAAATGTCGTGTTCGTGGCCATCGGGCTCGTGCGGCGCGCGCTGACGCTCGGGCAGCAGACGATAGCCAAGCAGCGGAATCAGCACGACTGCTGCGAACCACGAAGCGATCAGTGCGATTGCTGAGACCTGGAAGATCGAACGTGTGTACTCGCCAGTGCTCGACTTCGCGAGGACGATCGGCAAGAAACCGGCGACCGTGACGAGCGTGCCGGTCAGCATCGGAAACGCGGTGCTCGTATAGGCGTACGCAGCGGCGCTGGTGCGGTTCCAGCCCTGCGCGAGCTTCACGGCCATCATCTCGACCGAGATGATGGCGTCGTCCACGAGCAGGCCGAGCGCGAGCACCAGCGTACCGAGCGAAACCTTGTGCAGGCCGATGCCGAACAGATACATGACGAGCGACGTGACGGCGAGCACGATCGGAATCGTGATGACGACGACCGTGCCCGTACGCACGCCGAGCGATACAAGGCTCACGAGCAGCACGATGCCGATGGCTTCGGCGACGGCCTCGATGAAGTCGTCGACCGAGCGCGAAACCGCTTTCGGCATGCTCGATACCTCGACGAGCCGCAAACCCGCGGGCAGCTGGGCCCGCAGTTGCGCGACGCGCACGTCGAGCGCGCGGCCAAGCCGGATCACATCGCCGTCCGGTTGCATCGTGAGTCCGATGCCGAGCACGGATTTGCCTTCGTAGCGCATCTGCGTGACGGTCGGCTCGTCGTAGCCGCGCCGGATCGTGGCGATGTCGCCCAGGCGAAAGCTGTGGCCGTTCACGCGGATCAGCGTATCGGCGAGCGCCTTGACGTCCTTGACCTGGCCGCTCGGGCGCACGAAGACGCGATCGTCGGCGGTGGTCAGCGTGCCCGCCGCCGCGACGCTGTTCTGCGTGCCGATAATCTGACCGATCTGCGTGGGCGAGATGCCGAGGCGCGTGAGTTGCGTATTGGAAATCTCGACGTAGATGTGCTGGTTCGGATCGCCGAAGTAATCGACCTTGCCGACGTCGGGCACGCGCAGCAATTCTTCGCGCAGGTTGTCGGCGTAGTCGTGCAACTGGGCTGGCGAGAAACCGTCACCCTCCAGTGCGTAGATGTTGGTGTAGACGTCGCCGAATTCGTCGTTAAAGAACGGGCCCTGGACGCCGGGCGGCAGGTACGCGGCGATATCGCCGACTTTCTTGCGTACCTGGTACCACGTTTCCTTCACCTCGCTCACCGGCGCGGAGTCCTTCATCGTGAAGAACACGAGCGATTCGCCCGGGCGCGAGTAGCTGCGCAGGAAGTCGATGTGCGGCGTTTCCTGAAGCTTGCGGCCGATGCGGCTCGTCACCTGGTCCTCGACCTGGCGCGCCGTAGCGCCTGGCCAGAAGGTCTGGATCACCATCACGCGGAATGTGAAAGGCGGATCTTCGGACTGCGACAGGCGCGTATAGGAGAGGGCACCGAAGATCGTCGCGAGCGCGATGACGAAGACGACCAGCGCCTGATGCCGAAGCGCCCACGCAGACAGGTTGAAGCGCCCCTCTTCGTGAGGCGTGCTCATGACGCGAAGTCCTCCGAATGAAGCGGCGGAACCGGGCGCACTTTCTGACCCGTGGTAACCGTGTGGACGCCTTGCAGGACGATCTGGTCGTTGTCGTCGAGTCCGCTCGTCACGGTGATCGTGCTGGCGTCGTAGCGCGAGATCGTTACGCTGCGCAATTGCAGCACGTTGTCGGGCTTATGGATGACCCAGACGGCGGGCGCGTTGCCGTCATGAAAGAGGGCGGTGGCGGGAATCGTGAATGCGCCCTCGGCGCCTGCGTGCTTTGCCGCGAGCACGACGTTCGCGCTCATGCCGAGCCGGACGGCGGCGTCCGGCTCGTCGAGCGTGAGCTTCACGCGCCAGGTGCGGCTTTGCGGATCGGCGGCCGCAGCAATCTCGCGCACACGGGCCGAATAGCGCTTGCCCGGCAGCGCGGGCAGGTTCACCTGCGCGTGCTCGCCGACGCTCACGCCGGCGACGGTGTTCTCCGGCAGGTCGCAGAACACGTCAATATCGCCCGACCACGCCAGTTGATAGACGGATTGGCCCGCCTGCACGTTCTGGCCGGTATCGGCGTTTTCGGCGGTGATGATGCCCGCGTGATCGGCGACGAGTTGCGTATAGCGGCGCTGGTTCTCGGCGAGCGCGAGCTGTTGCTGCGCCTGATCGCGCTGCGCGGTGGCCGACGCGTACGCGTCCTGCGTCTGTTCGAGCTGCACCTTCGCGATGAGGTTGGCCTCGGCCTGCGCGGTGTCGCGTTCGAGCTGCTGTTTCGCGAACACATAGCGATGCTGTGCGGCTGCGAGTTGCGCGGCGGCGCTCGCGGTGTTCTTGTCGTAGTCGGCCGGATCGAGGCGCGCGAGGATTTGACCGGGCTTGACGGCGTCGCCGAGGCGCACGCTGCGCTCGACGATCTTGCCGTTCACGCGAAACGAGAGCGGCGTCGAATACCGCGCTTCGACCTCGCCGGGGTACGTGGCCGGTGCGCCGTCCTGGTCGGGGTGCACGGTCATCGAGACGACCGGGCGGGGTTCGGGCGGCGCGGCGGTTTGCTTGCCGCACGCCGCAAGCGCAGCGGCGCCGCATAAGGAGAGAAGACCGGCGAGGCGGCGCCATTCAATGCCGCGCGATGACCGACTGGACTGCCTGCGCATCTTGCTCGATACGCCACGACCGCAACGATTCACATGGACCTCGACTTGCTTGGCTGCACACACGCGCAAGCGCGCGGCTGTGTGCGCTGCGCGTGCCATGGCACGGCACCGCTGGAACGGACTCGCCGATGCGCGAGACGCGTCGGCTACAGATGATGAAGTGGATTCTAATACAAGGTTGTATCTGAGTGCGTGAATGAATTCGAAGAATAATTCGGTGCTAGACTCTCGCCATGACTCGCATCCGACTGACCCGCGAACAGAGCCGTGACCAGACGCGCGAGCGCCTGTTCGACGCTGCGCACGCCATTTTTATGAGCAAAGGCTTCGTGGGAGCGAGCGTCGAAGACATCGCGCTTGCCGCGGGATATACGCGAGGGGCGTTCTATTCGAACTTCGCCAGCAAGGCCGAACTGCTCGTCGAGCTGCTGCGCCGCGACCACGAGGCGATGCAGGCGGATCTGCGCGCGATCTTCGAAACCGAAACCACCCGCGAAGACATGGAAGCGCGCGTGATCGCCTACTACAGCCGCATGGCGCAGGACAACAAGGGTGTTCTGCTGTGGGCCGAGGCGAAGCTGCTGGCTGCACGCGATGCGCGCTTTCGCACGCGCTTTAACGCGTTCATGAAGGAAAAACGCGACCAGCTGGCCGCGTATATCGAGGAGTTTTCGGCGCGCGCCGGCACGCCCATACCGCTTGCGCCCGACCGGCTTGTGATCGGCCTGATCGGCCTGTGCGACGGTGTGCAGTTTCTCGCCACGGCCGATCCGCAGCACGTCACGCCTGCCGTCGTCGAAGAAGTGCTAGCCCGATTTTTTGCGCGCGTGGTGTTCGGGCGCGACGTCTGAACCGCGCGTCTGAAACGTGCGCTTGAACTGCGCAGGCAGCGGACTTACGAACCGAGCCCGGGGCCGTAGTTGCTGCCGATCAGCCGCGTGACCGAAGCGACATCCACATAGTCCTGCTCGGGCATCCCGTCCAGTATTCCCACCACTTCGTTGCTGGCGCCCGCATTGCGCGCGGCGGCCACGAGATCGTCCTTGTTGGCCGGCCAGCGCACCTCGCGCAGCACGTCGGCGAATTGAAGATCGATGGGTTCGTCGGGAATGCGGGAGGCGGGCATGCGGAGTGTCCTTTGCGCGGCGGGCGCTCAGTGCGATGCGTCAGGCGGAGTGTGACGCACGACGAGCATACAGAATCCACGCCGAACGCCGCCGCTGCGTGTGCCTGCGAGTGCGTTCTGCGTGTGCGTTATGTATCACGTCTGCTGGTGTAGTACCGGGCTCAGTACCTGATCGAGGCGCCGCGACTTCGGCAGGCTCAGATACTCCCAATGCTCGTGGCCGCGGCTCACGGCAACCGGCACATTGGGAGCGGGCGGGGCGACTGGAGCGTCGTCCCGGTGGAACTGCATTCCTGCACTCGTTTGTTCAACCGGAGCTTCTTGCGCCGTACGCACAGGCGCCGCGAAGCACGATGCCGAGAGGAGAACGCTGGTCATCAGTGTCGAGGCTTTCATCGCTCGACCTCCTTTCCATGCAGCCTGCAGGCTGCAGCAAACGCTGTGCCGCACCCCGGAGCGGCACTCTGTCAGCCCGCTATCCGGAAATTGCGACAGTTCCATCATGGCAGGAAATGCGGCAATGCGTCTCGAACGTGCGTGCTTTTTGATGCGGCTCAGACGCCGGGGCGCAGGACCTCGAAGCGGGTCCAGGGCCACGACGGCCGGTCGCGCATGTAACCGTTCAGCCAGTTCCACTGCGGATGACGCTGCATGAACGCCTGCGCGTCGAACGCTCGCCCGCACGGATGGCCCCAGCGTGCCCAGAACGCGAGATCGCGGGCCATTTCGCTATCCACAACCTTGCCGTCGTTCGCGCCCCACGGATTGAACGGTCCGTGATCCGAACCGGCAAAGCGCGCGTCGTCGAGTTCGAGATGGCCGCAGATGGTGCGCGAGCACGGGTTGTCGTCGCGGTCGAGATAGACGTCGTGATGGTCGGCGATCATCTCCTTCGCCAGTTCGATGTCTATCTTGCCGCGATGCCGCTCGGCAAGCTGCATGAAGCGCAGCCGCCGCGCGCCGTTGTGGCGCACGTCCGTGAAATCGTCGCCTTCTCCGACGCATTCCTGATTGCGGATCTTGAGGTCGCTCGCGGCGTTGAAGCCGCTGAAAAAGCCGTCTTTCGTGATTTCGAAGCCCGTGTGCTGCAGCCCGAGTTCGTAGCGCGCGATTTCGCCCGTCTTGATGTCGCCGAGCAGCCAGCTGTTCGCGTACCCGCCGTTGTTCGCCATCGCGAACATCTCGCACCATTCACCGATACTCGACGCGTATTGCGTCGCGCGCCGCGAGCGGTAGAACTCGGGCGCGCCGCTCGCGCGGTAGCCGACGAAGTTGGAGATGGTCGTCTCCGTGACCATCAGCCCGGCCGAGGTGATCCAGAAATCGGTGAGGCTGGAAATGCAGCCGGGCAGGCCCTGCATGAGAATGCGATGGCCCGATTCGGGGACGATGTCGAACACCACGTTGAAGGCGTCGCCTGCCGCGTAGCGGTCCCACGAGTTGTGCGCCATGACGATGCGGCCGTCGCGCGTCGCGCTGCCGGTCGCGATAAAGGCGCTGCAGTGGTGGCCGCGCCGCCCGCGCCACGGCTTCACGTGTTGCTGCGGCTGCTGCGCCGCCGCATGCGTCGGCCACCAGCCCTGCAGCAAATCCATATAGCCGTTCCAGGCGAGCACCTCGGCGAACGACAGCTTCGCGCCGTCCGCGATGCCCTGGATTTCGTCGGCGAATTCGTGGTCGATCCGCGGCGCGAACTGCGTGACGGCGGCGTTCACGAAGGTCTCGAAGTCCTCGCCGGTGTCCCATTTCGCGAGATAGCGCGCCGTGCGGATCGCGTTGCGGATCTCGTTGCTGAGCAACTGGCCGTGCTGCTCGCCGCGGTCGTACGGTTCGCCTTCGAGGTGCACGAAGATCCAGCCCGCGTGATCGCGTCGTACGGCATCGAGAGACGGTTCGCTCATCTTCGCTCCGGTTTGCATCCTTTCGGCCGATTCTGCCGATCGGCGCCGGCCCGGTTCGCGAACCCCGCAAACACGCCGGGGCAGCGCAAGGCTGATTTCCATTGTAGAAAATCCACTGCGCTTTAACAGGTGGCGCGTGGCGAGCCCGGTGCGTGAGGAGCCACGGGGCATGCGGCTCTCCGGGCGATGGCGACGGCGGTGCGCGCACGAGGTGCGCGGCAGTTTCAGCGCTCGGGATTGAGCCGCTGATACGCGTCGAGAAGCGAGGTCTTGTAGACGACGCCGCTGAGCGTCGGTTGTTGCTCGCTCTCGATGACAGGCAGGCGTTCGCCGCGGAACGCCATGAAATGCTGGAGGCCCGCCGCGAGCGACATGTCCGGCGTGAGCGCGTTGAAGGGCATCTGTACGTAGTCGGAAGCGCGCTTTTGCGACGTGTCGCGTTTCTGCAGCAGATCCGAGGTGATATCGGCGAGCGCGACCGCGCCGAGGAAGTGACCCGACGCGTCGATGACGTAGAGATACTTCACCGGATATTCGAGGAACACGCGCGTCATGTCGGAGACGGTTGCGTCGGCTTGCACGACGGTGTCGGCCGGGCGGATCAGCGCGCGCATCTGCGTGGCGCGCAGGCGTGTGCGTTCTTCCACTTCGCGATTGCGGTGTAGCGTGATTTCGTACATCGACGATTTGCCCGTCGCGCGCGCGACGAAATACGCGACCACGCACGAGAGCATGAGCGGCAGCACGGCCTGGTAGCTGAGCGTCATCTCGAAGATCATGAGAATCGCCATCAGCGGAGCCTGGGTCGCGCCCGCCAGGAACGCGCCCATGCCGACCATCGCGTAGGCGTACGGCTCCGAGGTGCCGTGCGGAAACAGTGCGTGCATGCCCTGGCCGAAGAGACTGCCGAACACGGCGCCCATGAAGAGCGTCGGCGTGAAGACGCCGCCTACGGCGCCCGAGCCGATTGTCGCCGTCGTCGCGATGAGCTTGAACACGAGCACGGTGGCGAGCGCGGTCCACGTCCAGGGCGAGTGGAGGATCGAGTTGACGACGCTGTAGCCGTTGCCCCAGATCTCGGGCGTCCACACGGAGATGACGCCGCACACGAGGCCGCCCAGCGCGAATTTCACCGGCAGCGGCAGGTTCAGGCGCGCGACGCGCGACTTCGTGCCGTCGAGCAGGGCGAGGAACTGCGGCGCAAGCGCGCCGCACAGGAGGCCGAGCGCGACGAAGAGCACGACTTCGATGCCCGAGATGGCCGGAAACGGCGGCATTTCGTACGGCGGTTTGTAGCCCGCGAACTCGCGCATCGTGATGTTCGCGACGACCGAGGAGACGACGATCGGCCCGAAGCTTTCCATCACGATCGAGCCGAGCACGATCTCGGTGACGAAGAAGGCACCCGCAATCGGCGCGTTATACGCCGACGTGATACCGGCCGCCGCGCCGCACGCGACGAGCAGGCGCAGGCGCTGCGGATCGAAGTGGACCCAGCGGCCGATCAGCGAGGCCGCGAGCGCCGCGAGCTGCACCATCGGACCTTCGCGGCCGATCGAGCCGCCGCTTGCAATCGTGAAGAGCGACGACGCACCGCGCCAAAGGCTTTTGCCGACCGGCATCACGCCGTCGCCGATTGCAACCGCTTCCACATAATCGGTGTGAACGGTGCGCGCGTCGTCACCCGGCGCCTTGCGTTTGGCGGGCATCAGCAGGCAGCCCGCGATGAAACCGCCCGCGGCGGGCAGCCAGATGCGGGTCTGCCACGGCAGATGTTTCGCCATTTCGACGAGACTGCCGGACGTGCCGGAGAACAGGCGCTGCAACAGCGCGATGCCTTCGCGAAAGATCACGGTCGCGAACGCGCCAGCGACGCCGACGATGACCGACCAGACGAGCATCGTGTGCGCGTCGGAGAGGCGGAACAGGTTGCGGGCGCGGGTGCGCAGTTTCAGCAGGAATGACAGCACGGCGGACAGGTTGCGGGTGTAAGTGTGAGGAATCGGCGCCGAGCGCAAGCATAGCATTGCGCCCGGCAGGGGAATGGCGTCACGCGGCGCTGCGCATGGCCGCCAGCAGCCGTGGTTGACGCCCGCCGGGCGCAAGCCGGGCAACGGGCGCGTGCGTGGTTAGAGCGTGTGGCTAGCGCGTCGCGTGGTCGAGTTCCGGGTAGTGCCGGAAGATGCCGGTTTCGTTGAACGGCAGGCGGCGCGGCGAAGCGAGATACGCGGCGATGTTCGGGCGCACGGCCACGGCATCGTGCAGCGCGCAGACATGCGGATAGCGTTCGGCGAGATGGTTCGTCGCTTTCGGGAATGCGTAGCGCAGACCTTCGACGATCTGGAAGATCGACAGGTCGACATACGTGAGCGCGTCGCCGACCATGTGCTGCGCGCCGGACGGGTTCTGCGCGAGCACGCGCTCGAAGTAGCCGAGAAACTTCGGCATGCGATGCGCGAGGAAGTCGGCGGCGCGCGCCTTCGCTTCGTGTTTCTGGTCCTCGTAGTAGAGGCCGCTCGCGATCGGGTGATGCGTGTCGTGCACTTCGGCGACGAGATCGACGATCGTCATCTGCAGGCCATTGGCCACGTAGCGCAGACCTTCGTCGCGCGGCGCGAGCGAAAGCTTCGGTCCGAGATAGAACAGGATGTTCGCGGTTTGCGGGATCAGCAGATCGCCGTCCTTGAGGAACGGCGGCGCGAAGGGCGGATAGGCGCCCGAACGGCTGTCGAGTTCGGAGATCATCGCACCGATGCCGAGGCCCGCCGATTTCTCTCCGCGCGCCACGTCCACATAGTCCGCCTGCGCTTCTTCCAGCGCGAGCCGCACGAATTCGCCGCGGCCCTGCAGGCCATCCCAGTAATACAGTTCGTATGCCATCGGTTGCCCCTTTGCCATGACGCCTGCCCGTGAGACGGGCGGTACGGCACAGTATCGCGCGCAACCGGCGCGGTTGTTCGACGGATGCCGTACGCCCGATCAGCACACGCGCCAGGGCGCGAGCCGAAACGCCAAAAGCCCCGCACGCGGCGGGGCGAGCCGCTGGCGTTGCCAGCGGGCCGGGGGAAGATCGAGATCGGGGTGGCAATCCGCGCGGCATGCTGACGGCGTGTCTACCGTCAGCCGAACAGACGTTCCACGGCCCAGGTAATCGCGAGACCGCCGCCGATCAGCCATGCGTAGACGACGAGCCCCGTGGTCAGCGCGCGCGGACCGGCCTGGCGAACCTGCGAAATGCGTGTCTCGATGCCGAGGGCGGTCATCGCCATCGTGAGCGCGAAGGTGTCGAGTGCGTTGACGGTCTGCGTCGCAGCCTCAGGCAGCATGTGCAGCGAGTTCACGATCACGAACGCGAGGAAGCCGAGCGCGAACCACGGCACCGCGATCTTGCGCGCACCCCGCGCCGCGTGCCCCGCGCCGTTGCTGTGACCGTGACCGTGCGCCTGGCGACGATTGAGCCAAACGCCAAGCACCAGCAGCACCGGCACGAGCAGCATCACGCGGGTCATCTTGACGATGGTGGCGATATGCGTGGCTTCCGGGCTCACAGTGCTTGCCGCGCCCACGACCTGCGCGACTTCGTGAATCGTGCCGCCGAAGTAGAGCCCGGCCCCGAGCGTATCGAGGTGGAGCCAGCCCGCGCGGTAGAGCACCGGATAGAGAAACATGGAGAGCGTGCCGAACAGCACGACGCTGCCGACGGCCATGGCGCTCTTGTGAGGCTTCGATTGCAGCGTCGATTCGAAGGCGAGCACGGCGGCTGCGCCGCAGATCGCGCCGCCCGCGGCCGTGAGCATGGCCGTGTCGCGGTCGAGCTTCATGAGCTTCATGCCGGCCCAGGTGCCGATCAACAGCGTGCTCACGACGATCACGGCCGATTCGACGAGCCCCGGCAGGCCGACCTGGGCGATCTCCTGAAGGCTCACGCGCAGGCCGAAAAACGCGACGGCGATGCGCAGCAGCTTGCGCGCGCAGAAGTTGACGCCAGCGGCCCAGCTTTCAGGCATCCCGTCGCGCAGGACGTTGCCGTAGACCGCTCCGGCGACGATGCCGACGATCAGCGGGCTCAGGCCCAGGCCGGCGATGGCGGGCAATGCGGCGAGGCGCGTGACGGCCGCCGCGAGCAGTGAGACGAACAGGACGCCGTTGAGCAGGCCGCGTGTGGGGGACGGCTGATGCGCAAGCGTCGTTGAAGGGGAGGCGGACATGGCGATTCGGGAATCGGGTAGCGAACGAATGCGCTTATCCTAATTTAGATATATCGATATGAATAATCATCATTTGTGACGTAAAATATAAGCCAACCCTATAATTACTCGTCATGACCCCGGAGCAGCTGATAACCTTCGCCGCCGTCGCCGAGCATCGCAACATCAGCCGTGCAGCGGAGGCACTGCATCTCTCGCAGCCTGCGGTTTCGGGCCAGTTGCGGTTGTTGCAGGACGCCTTCGGCGAGGCGCTCTACGTGCGCGATGGCCGTGGCGTGCGCCTCACGCCCACCGGCGAGCAACTGGCGACGCACGCAACGCGGCTGCGCGACTGCTGGCGCGACGCCCATGCGTTGCGCGACGCGCTGCGCGGGCTGGAGCGCGGGACGCTGCGCATCGGCGCAAGCACGACGCCCGCGAGCTATTTGCTGCCGTATCTGGCGGCGGCATTTCATCGGCGTTTCCCCGAGGTGAAACTTGAAACGATGAACGGCAATACGTCCGATGTCATCGGCATGCTCGGCTCGCTCGATGTCGCGCTGATCGAAGGCCCGGTTGGCGCGCAGTTGCCGTCGGATACGATCGTGCATCCGTGGCACGACGACGAGATCGTCGCCATCGCGCCACGCGGGCATCCCGTTGCTGCGCACGCGCACGCTGATGTGCCCGACACGCGCGTCCCGCTCGCCGCGCTCGGCGAATACCCGCTCGTGCTGCGCGAGGACGGTTCCGGCGTGCGTCAGATCGTGGAGCGCGCGTTCATGAAAGCGGGCGTGCCGATGCGCATTGCGCTGGAAATCGCGGGCGTGGAGGGCGTGAAGGAGGCAGTGCGCGCGGGCATGGGCATCGGCTTCGTATCGGCCATGTCGATGCGCCACGAAGACGGCGCTTTGTGCCGGCTCGCGCTCGGACCGCAGCCGCTCGCGCGGCATTTTTCGATTCTCGTGCCGCACGCGGGCGCGGCCTCGCGGGTGGCTCAGGTATTTCTCGATCTGTGTTTCGCGGAGGAGGCAGGCGAAATCGCAGCCGTCAGCGCAGCGAAGTAGTTTGTCGCCGTCCGGCGGGTTCGCCTGCTGCATCCTATGCTTCATGCGCGCGGTGCTCGTCATCTCGGGCGCGCTCGTTCGTCATGTCGTGAACCCTGAAGTGCTCGCACGATGAGCCACAGCGCGACGATGCGCGACGTGACGGGCCAGGCGCGTCTCCACATTCAGCCGACGGTGGCCGGGGCTGCGCGGCAGCCCCGATATCTGCGATGATTCGGGCTGCGGCGCGCGTTGGCGCGTGCCGGATGTTATAAGGCGCCTCATGTTCGTAGCCCCGACCACGCTGATCAGCCTCTCGCTCGCGACACTCTTCGTCGCACTCTTGCCCGTGTTGCTTTATCGGCGGCTGCAGCGTCCTCTCGCGCTCGGCTGGCGCGACACGGTTGCGGGCATCGCCGTATTCGCGTTTTTCGCGACTGTGATCGAGCGGGCGCTCAACGGCTATATGCTGCACGGCAATCCCGTGACCGCCGCGTGGCTCGCGAACCCGCTTGCTTTCGTCGTCTATGGGGCGCTCGCCACTGGTGTGTGCGAAGAGGTGGGCCGCTATATCGCGATGCGCATGCTTGCTCGACGCGCGCCGAACGTGGCGACCGCGCAGCCGTCCACTGACAGCACGGGCATCGGTTACGGCATCGGTCATGGCGGCGCCGAGGCGTGGCTCGTTGGCGTGATCGTGCAGTTGCAATGGATCGTGTTCGCCGTGCTCGCCAATCGCGGCGAACTCGACAACCATCTCACCAACCTCCCGATGGACGCCGTATTGCGCGTGCATCTGATCCTCGGTCGATTGTCGCCGTCGCTCGCAGGCGTATTCGCTGTCGAACGCACTGCGGCGCTTGTGTTCCAGATTGGCCTGTCCGTGCTGATGTGGCGCGGCGTGCGTGCGCGATGGAAGGGTATCCTGCCGCTTGCGATCGTTCTCCACGCACTGATCGACGTTCCTGCCGCTATGTTTCAGGCGCGCATGCTGCCGTTGCTCATGGTCGATGGCGTCTATGCGGCCGTTGCGATCGCGCTTGTTGCCGTCCTGTTTCGCATCTGCCGGCCAGCGCGTCGTGCGGACGCTGCTGCGTAAGCCGGTTTCGACCGGCGCGTTTTTTCACCTTTTTGTTGGTCTGGATGGAAGACTATCTGTTTGAATGTGCGAGTCCCGATTTCGAGGAGTTCGCGCGCGTGATCGCCGATCTCTTTCCCGAGCAGACGCGCTTTACCGAGCAGCCTGCCGAAAACGGCACGCCGCTCTTGACGGTGTATTGGGTGGCGATGCGCTTCGGCTCGGCCGCGCGGCGCATGACGATGACCATTGCGATCGCGCCTGCCGCGCTCGCGCGCTACCGGGCATTACCGCCACGGTTGCGCGGTCGCAGTTTCGCGGTGCTGCGCGCGTATGTGGAAGCGACGATCGGTTCGCTGGAAGAGCAGCACGCGAAAGGCGAGAGCGTGGCGCGTGAGGTGACGCTGGAGCTGGATGAGGATTTCGCGTGACGCGTCTCGCGCATCACGCGTGATTGAGCGTGATTACGCGTGGTTATGCGAGCGTTCGGTGCTCAGTCGGCAATACGATAGACCTTGGCGAAACGCTCTGCCTTCACGACGCCGTAATCGCCGGGCGCGTATTGCATGACCCAGTCGCCCGCGGCGCCCGTGAGGCGGTCGCCGCCCGCGGAGCGCACGATCGTGAACGGTTCGTCCATGCGCCGGGCGAGCACGACTGCGGGCCGGTTGCGATACGCGCCGGGCGTGCCGTGCGCAAGCGCCGCGTCGGCGGGCAGGTACTTCGCATCGAAACGTTCGCGCGACACCACCCAGCGCTCGCCGGTGGAGCCGGTAATGATCGCGTCGCCGAGTGCGTAGCGATTCGGGCCTTCGAGGCTCATCAGTTCACCGGGTTCGGCGGCGAAGGTCACGGCGACGGTTTCGTCCTTGACGACGCGCTGGGCAGCGGCGTCGGCGCGCAGGTCGAGTTGGGCAAGTTCAATCATGATGGCGGTAGCGGAACTGCATCGAAAAAGCGTATTCCAGATGAAACGACGGCCGGACTGAACTGTCCGGCCGTCATGCGGTTCGCAAGGGTACCTTGAATCGGGCGGTCGCGCACGCCGTTTTGCGCACCGTTTGTGCCAGTTTCGTGCGCGACAGTGTGCGTGCGTTACTGCGCCGCTGCGGCGTCGCTCGCTGGCTTCGCGTGCGCCTTGCCGCGATGCTTCGAACGCGGACCGCCCTTGCCGCCGGCTTCCCGGCCATGGTGGCGGAAGGTCTGGTCGGCCAGCGCCTTTTGCTCCGGCGAGAAGCTGTTGTACAGCGGCTCGAACGCGGTGACGAGTTTTTGCATGTCCTCGGCGTGGGCCTGGGTGAGCTGCGCGTACTGCTTCATGTCGTCGAGCGCGTTACGCGTGGTTTCACCGTTCGCGCGCTGCTTGAACAGATCGGACATGTTCTGGCTGTTGCTGCGCATCTGATCGGCGAAGGTCTTCCACTGCGGTTCCTGCTCGGGCGTGATCTTCAGCGTCGAGTGCAGGAAGGCGATGCGTTCTTCGACGCGCTGCTGGTGCTCGGCGGCGCGCGCCTCCTGGGTTGCCGCTGCGGGCGCTGACGACGCGGCGGGTGTAGCTGCGGTTTGCGCGAAGGCGCCGCTCATCGAAAGCGCGGCAACAAGGACGGCCAAAGTCTTCTTCATTTTTGCTCCTCGGATCATTTCGTGCGTTACGTAGCGTTTTGTAGCGTTTCGTAGCGAGTGGGACTCAATACCGGACCAATTGCAGCGGATATTAGTACCACGATAACGTCCGGCTGCGATGGCGGCGCGACAACTGCTTACAAGTGATACGCGCCGAAATCGCTGCAAATGCAGGCGAGCGCACGATGAACCGCGCGTGCAGGCAGGTTCGCTGCCACCGGCCAATGCCTCGTGTGCCGCGCGGCGCGCGATAATGACGCCACATTCTTTTGACTGTGAGACGTCCCATCGATGAGACCGCCGCGCCTCGACCAACTCGACGACCTCGACCGCAGCCTTGTCGCGCTGCTGCAGGAAAACGCACGCGAGAGCGTTGCAAACCTCGCGCGCCGGCTCGGTGTCGCCCGCACGACGGTGCTTGCGCGCATCGCGCGGCTCGAACGTTCGCAGGTCATCGCGGGCTATGGCGTGCGGCTCGGCCAGGACGTGCTCGATGCGAGTCTTCAGGCATGGGTGGGACTCATCATCGCGCCCAAGCACGGCGCCGACGTGCAGAAGCGTCTCGGCAAGATGCACGAGGTGCAACTGCTCTGTGCGGTCAGCGGCGAATATGACTACGTCGCCTGGCTGCGTGCCGAAACGCCGGACCGCCTCAACGATCTGCTCGACCAGATCGGCGGCATCCCGGGCGTCGAGCGCACGACGACCTCGATCGTGCTCGCGCGCAAGATCGACCGCGGCATGGTCGCGGGCTGAAGGCGCAGCGCGAGCCGGCTCGACTTGTTTCGGCCCGCATCGGCCGATTTTTGACCTGTTTCGCCATGTTTCGCCCTGTTTCGACGAATCGTCGAACAGCCTGGTCGAAACGTCGAAAATTAAGGTCGAAACGCAGCACTTTGCGTCTATAAACCGATTACGCATCTCCCTAGACTGTCCTTAGCGGCCGCGGCTTCGCCCCGGACCATAAAACCAAGCAAAGGAGATGCAAGATGAAAGTCGCAATTGCCGGCGCCGGCCTGATCGGCCACACCATTGCCCACATGCTGCGCGAGACCGGCGACTACGAGGTGGTTGCCCTCGACCGCGACCCGAAAGCGCTCGAAAAAATCGCTGCGGACGGCATTCCTGTCGAGCGCGTCGACTCCGCCGATGGCGCCGCGCTGCGCAGTGCGCTCGCGGGCTACGACGCGCTCGTGAATGCGCTGCCGTACTACCTCGCCGTGAACGTGGCATCGGCGGCGAAGGGGGCGGGCGTTCATTACTTCGACCTCACCGAGGACGTGCGCGCGACGCACGCGATCCGCACGCTCGCCGAGGGCGCCGATCACGTCTTCATGCCGCAGTGCGGCCTCGCGCCAGGCTTTATCGGCATCGCGGCGCACGCGCTTGCGAGCCATTTCACCGAGATCCGCGACGTCAAGATGCGCGTGGGCGCGCTGCCGCAATTCCCGACCAACGCGCTCAAATACAACCTGACCTGGAGCGTGGACGGTCTCATCAACGAGTACTGCCAGCCGTGCGAAGCGATTCGCGACGGCCGCACGCAATGGGTGCAGCCGCTCGAAGGCCTCGAACACTTTTCGCTGGACGGTGTGGAGTACGAGGCGTTCAACACCTCGGGCGGGCTCGGCACGCTGTGCGAGACGCTGGCCGGGCGCGTCGAATCGCTCGACTACAAGTCGGTGCGCTATCCGGGACATCGCGCGTTGATGCAATTCCTGCTCGAAGACCTGCGCCTGGCCACCGACCGCGACACGCTCAAGTCGATCCTGCGCCGCGCGGTGCCCGAGACCGAGCAGGACGTCGTGCTGATCTTCATGACCGTGACGGGCATGCGCAACGGCCGGCTCGTGCAGGAAGTGCTGACGCGCAAGATTTTTGCCAAGACGGTGTGCGGCGTGCCGATGAGTGCGATCCAGATCACCACGGCGGGTGCAATGTGCGCCGTGCTCGATCTGTTCCGCGAGAAGAAGCTGCCGCAACAGGGCTTCGTGCGCCAGGAGCAGGTGGTGCTCGATCAGTTCCTCGCGAACCGCTTCGGGCAGGTGTACGAGGGCGCGACGCTCGACGCCCGCGCACTGGCGCAGGTGGCGTAAGGGAATCGCAGGCGGCGTCGGGCGGCACTCAGGGCGTCGTCGCCGCCTGCACGATGCGCTGCAGCAACGCGTCGTAGTCGGACTCGTCGGGCGCCGTGCTGTCGAAGACGATGAGGCCTTCGAGCTGCGTGCCCGAGGGCACGAAGCGGCGCTGCCGGTATTCGTCCCAGTGGGCGAGCTTGTAGGCATCGTTCGGATTGCCGCGCCCGATGATGCGGCGATGTGCCGTGTCCTCCGCTGTCTGCACCCAGACCACGGAGAGCGCCACCTTCGGCCCGATGTTGAGCCACGCGCGGTCGAAGAGCCGCCGGTCGCGAATCTCGCGCGAGAGCGGCCCGACGACGATCACGCTCACGCCGAGTTCGAGGTTTTCGCGGGCGGTATCTATCAAGCCCTGATACTCGGGGTCGCGCAGGTGCTTCAGGTAGAGGGGACTGTCGCGGTCGTTCGGATCGTGCGTGAGCGCCCCCATGGCAGCGGAGCTGTAACGGCCGTACAGCGTGTCCTTGTCGAGCAGGCAGAACGCTTCGCCCGTCGCGCGGCCAAGCGGTCCGATCAGGCGTTTCGCGAGCGATGTCTTGCCCGTGCCGGCGTGGCCGCAGATGAAAACGAGGCGTGTCACGAAAGGTGGTTCTCCGCATCGGTGGATTGCACGTCTTCGCCGCGAGCGTTCGCGTCCAGCCACATCGCGTCGACGCTGCCGATGCCGGGTTTCCACGAGAAATGCAGCATTGATTCAGTCTCCTGTTGCGCGCAGCGGCGCGGGCGCGCCGCGCACGCTGCCAAGTCGGTAACATTGATCATCGCCGTTATGCCCGTACCGTGCAAGCGCACACGAATGCGCCTTGTCGCGGACAGGCATGATGAACGCACGCGCCGCGCGTGCCGGTGAAGCCAATGGTAATAAATAGAAATATACGGAAATAAGCCGGAACAACCCGGCAGACCGGCACAGACAGGGGACGCATTTCATGCTTTCGCGTGTGTTCCATGCATTGCTCGCACCGTGCGCAATGACGCGTCATGGGGCATGCCGCAGCCTGCGCGCCGCAGCACAGGCAATAGCGCTTGCCATGCTCATTGCCTTCACCACGCTTACCGTGCTTACGATCGGCGGCTGCGCCGAAACGGCCGCGCCGCCGGTGCCGTTCAGGCCGGTGCCCGCCGAGCGCATCGTGTTGCCCGGTTATACGCAACCGGGGGAAGGGCGCGTCGCCGTGGATGTGCGGCGCGAGCGCACCAACGATCTGGTCGTCAAGTTTCGCGATGCGCCGCTCTACGTCGATGGCGAGCGGGTCACCGACCTGATGAACGGCGAGCACGTCGTCCTGTACCTGCGCGCTGGCGTGCACCGCATCGGCGCGACGACGCAGTTCGACCCCGTGGTGGAGATCCGTTTCGTGGTTGATCCGCGTTATACGAACATCGCGAATGTATCGTTCGACACCGGCCATCGCATCCTGATCCGCCGCGTCGCACATTGACGCTCTTGCGACTTGTTCCGTAACGGCGATGCATGCATGCGAGTTCGTCGTCGGGAGGAACACGTCGAAGCGATGCGCACGATCGCCCGGCATGCCGGTTTGCTCAAGGCAGTCCGCACAGCAAAGCAGAAGACCCGCCATGCGGGTTTTGCGCATTCGCCACCGTGTCTTCGGCGTCGCCCAGTGAAATATGCGCTCAAGAAATGCGCCGCCAGGCCGTTATGCGATACGTGTTGGTGACGAAACTAGCGCGTCCGGCCGGAGAGTGGCCGTGAGTGCTGCGCTTCGCGCGCCACCGCCCAAATGCCCGCGTGCCGCGTGTGCCGGTGGATCGACCCGGTCTGCGCGGGTGCTGCGTGCGCTTCGCTACCCGCGTCGCGCGCGGCCAGGCTCGCGACTACAGGATCGTGATGGATGCAATTGCCCCCGACGTGATGTCCGCAGCGGCTGAAATGCTGAGGAAGACGCGTGTCGGCAAGACTGACGCGCAACCGGCGTACGCCGGTACCGACCTCGACCGCCGCGCGGGCGAGGCGTCGGCGCGGGTGATCGCGGACCGTCGCGTGAGTGACGCACGCCGCCTGCGTCACCGATCGGCTCGACGCCACGCGAGCGAGCGCGGCGCCATGACGAACAAGCCGTTGGCCGCGCAACCAGCCAGGCCTGTCCCGCAGGCTAGTCAGGGTGCATATGCACGTCCGGCGCACAGCGATTTTTTGTATGCAATCGCGCCCGTGACAATGTTCGTGCTGTTCTTCCGGCCCGGCTTGCGCCTGCTCACTTACGATACGCCCGGCGCGAGCCTCGTGCCGGAACTCGCCGTCGTGACAGCGGGAACGGCGCTCGTGCTCGCTGTTACGTTAGCTGTTGCGTTCGCTGTTGCCTTAATCGTCAGCGCAGTTGGCGCGGGGCACGTGCGACAGACCATGGCGAGCGTCGCGATCGACAGTTCGGAACCGATGAGCGACAGGGTGCCTGTGCGCGGCGGGAACGGTGCAAGCGGCCCGAAAGGACTGAAGGCGCTGGAGGGGCTGAAGGAACCGATGGAACGCATCATTGCCGGCGCGGTGTTCGGGGCATCTGTGCTCGACATGCGCTGCAGCTGCATACGAAGGACATAACAATCGACAGAGGGCGCGGTCTGCGCGGCAGTGGTGGACCGTCGAGGGCAATAGCCGCATCGCGGCGCGCGGTTGGAGGTGGAGCGCGCACTGCGAGACGGCCGCAACAGGCAGCAAACGAGGCAGGAGCAACAGAAAGATGGCGACGATCAAGGATGTGGCTGCCGTGGCGGGGGTGTCGTTCACGACGGTGTCGCATGTGGTGAACAATTCGCGGCCTGTGTCGGCCGACGTGCGGACCAAGGTCGAGCGCGCGATCCGCGAACTCAACTACGTGCCGTCGGCGGTGGCGCGTTCGCTCAAGGCGCGGGCAACGGCGACGATCGGGCTGCTGGTGCCGAACGGCACGAATCCCTATTTCGCGGAGCTCGCGCGCGGCGTCGAGGATGGTTGCGCGCAGAAGGGCTACTGCGTGTTCTTCTGCAACTCGGACGACGATCCGGCCAAGCAGCGCAGCTATCTGCGCGTGCTGCAGGAAAAGCGTATCGACGGGCTGATCCTGGCATCGGCCGGCGAAGACGCCGTGCTCGCGGCAACGCTTGCCGAAGCGCGCGAGCCGCTCGTCGTCGTGGATCGCAACATCGAAGGGCTCGACGCCGATCTCGTCCAGATCGACCATGAGCGCGGCGCGTGGCTCGCGACGCGGCATCTCATCGAACTCGGCCATCTGCGCATCGGCTGCATCACCGGACCGGTTTCGACGGCAGTAAGCGCGATGCGCGTGCATGGTTTTCTGCGCGCGATGGCCGGACGCGGCATCGAAATCCCGCCGGGTGCAATCGTCGAAAGCGACTTTTCGGGCTCGGGCGGCTATCGCGCCGCGGCGCAACTCCTCGATACCGTGCGCCCCACCGCGATCTTCGCCTGCAACGACATGATGGGTATCGGCGCGCTGCGCGCCGCGGCCGAGCGCGGTCTTTCGGTGCCGGGAGACTGCTCGGTCATCGGTTTCGACGATATCGAGTTCGGCCATTTCACCTGGCCCACGCTGTCGACGGTGGGACAATCGGTGCGCGCGCTCGGCGAGATGGCCGCACTGACGCTGATCGAACGGATCTCGGGGGCCGCTGAAGCCGGTGCGCCCGGACGCCGGCGCCTGATGGCGCCGCGCCTCATCGCGCGCGAATCGACCGGGCCGCTCGTCAGCGTCTCGGACGTGAAGTCGCTCGCGGCCTGAGGCGGGGCGCGTCAGGGGAACATGCGAGGCAATCCGCGGGAAACGTCGCGAAAAACGGGATGTACACCGGAACGCACGCCGCACGACGCATCGCATTGAACCAGGAGCAACCGTGACGGCACGGATATTCACACGGCCTGCAGGCGGACGCGTTGCGGTGGTCGGCAGCCTGAACATGGATCTGGTCGTGCGCGCGCCGCGCCTGCCGCAACCGGGCGAAACGCTCGCGGGCAGCGCCTTCGCGCAGGTGGCGGGCGGCAAGGGCGGCAACCAGGCGGTGGCCGCCGCACGCCTTGGCGCGCGGGTCGCCATGATCGGCTGCGTTGGCGCCGATGCCAACGGCGAGCAACTGCGCGCGGGACTCGTCGCGCAAGACATCGACTGCGCCGCGCTGGAAACTTCGCCGCACGCGCCGACGGGCGTGGCGCTGATCGTCGTCGACGAAGCGAGCCAGAACACGATCGTCATCGTCGCAGGCAGCAATGGCGAGGTGACGCCCGACACGATTGCGCGGCACGAAGCGGTGCTGGCGCAGGCGGACGTCGTGGTCTGCCAGCTTGAGACGCCGCCCGACGCCGTGCATGCGGCGCTCGCCGCAGCAAAACGGTTTGGCAAGACCACTATTCTCAATCCCGCGCCCGCCACGGGGCCGCTTCCGGCAGACTGGCTGCCGCTCGTCGATTACCTCGTGCCCAACGAACTCGAAGCCTCGGTGCTCACGGGTCTGCCTGCGAGTACGCCCGCCGACGCCGTGCACGCGGCGCTCGCATTGCGCGACGCGGGCGCGCGCAACGTGCTCGTGACACTCGGCGCGCAGGGCGTCTGCGCGTTGCTCGGCGAGGCACCGCCCGCGCACTGGCCCGCGCCGCGCGTCACGGCCATCGATACGACCGCGGCCGGCGACACGTTCATCGGCGCTTTGGCCGCGAGGCTGGCGCGCGGCGTCGCAGCACCGGCGGCGGTGCAGTTCGCACTGCGCGCGGCGGCGATTTCCGTCACGCGCGCGGGTGCGCAACCGTCGATTCCGGGCCTCGACGAAGTACCCACCTGAATCCCTCGACTGACGCAACGCGTTTGCGCCACGTCGTCACTTGGGTGTTCGGCTGGCATTTCCCCATAGCCCTCGCAATCTTCATACCAAATGGCCATTTTCAAGGTGGCCAAACGTTTGCCGTAAAGGGCGTAAAGAGCGGCGATTCTTGCCATGACGTACGCCGCCACGCCAGAATGCGCGCCATTGAGCTGAAACGCCGCTGCATTGCAACGGCTTTTTTGGGGGTCGGCTCGGTGCTGGAGCGCACGCTACGCCTGCGCAGTTACGGTACATTGATGAGCGGTGTCACGAGCGCTGCCCAATTCGCACGGTACACTTGCGCGCGTCGGTCATGCCGGCGCAGGCCGCGAGTGCCCGTGCCGCGCGCATGGCTTGCCGTGGGCGCGCCCCCGGCGAGCGAGACTCCGACACAACGACATCCGACTGCATGGTTCATCCGTGCCGGTCACGAGTGATAGAACAAAAGGACCCAGACATGACGCACGACGACCTCGCGCAGCGCCTCGTGAATGCGCGCCGCCAGCATCAGCTGATCGACACGGCGGCGCCCATGCGCATGCCGCCCGACGCGGCTACGGCCTACGCCATCCAGCAGGCCGTCATGGCGGGCCTCGGGACGACTACCGGCGGCTGGAAGGTCGGCGCGCGGGCGCCGGGCGGACCGGCATCGGGCGCGCCAATTCCGGCGACGCTCATCTACGCCTCACCCGTACGGCTCGAACGGCAGGCGTTTTTCCGCGTGCTGGTGGAGCTGGAAATTGCGTTCCGCTTCGCCGAGCCCATCGCACCACGCGCCGATGCCTACGCGCGCGACGAGGTGCTTGCGTTGGTCGGACAGATCCTGCCGGCGATCGAGATCGTCGACAGCCGCTTCGCGGAGTGGCCGAATGTTGTGCCGCTCGCGCAACTGGCCGACGCACAGAACAACGGCGCGCTCGTGACCGGCCATGCGCTGCCCTACGCGGCGCTTGCGCGCTCGCTCGACTTCGTCGCACCCGGGCTGGAGCTTTCCTTCGACGGGGCATCGCTCGTGCCCGAGGCGCCCGGCAACCCGGCAGGCGATCCGCGCGAATTGCTGGTGTGGTTCGTCAACCACTGCGCAGCCATGGGCATCACGATCGAACCCGAGTGGACGGTGACGACCGGCACTTATGTCGGCGCGCATCGTATCGCGGGGCCGGGGCTGATGCACGGGCGCATCGACGGACTTGGCGAAGTGGAGATCGAGTTCGTCTAGCGCGCGGGGCACTGCCGCGCTCAGGTATTGAACAAGAGAAGCCGCCCGCGTAACGCGAGGCGGTTTTTTTCTGGGTTGCGTGTTTTGCCCGCACAAGCTGTCAGGCGTGACAGTTTCGCGCGCCGTCCAAGCCACTACTGCCGGTAGGGACAGGTAACGTTCGCACGCGCGATTCGCACGTTTTGCACGTTTCGCATGATTGGCTCGCATGCAGAACGGATGCGGACCGCGCCAAAACAAAAGAAAAATAAACGGTGACGCGCAGGGACAACAGCATGGACAGAGCAGGTGTTACCGCCCATGACGGAGAGTGGCGGAGCGTGAGGGATAACGCGCAGACGCCTGCAAAAAAGAAGCGTCCAGTGGAGGCATGAGACAGCGAAGGCGCAAAGAAAGGTGCGAAAGGCGAAAGCGGTGTTTGCGGCGCGTCGATTGCTGCCGCGGCCTGAATTTTGCGCGTCCAGAGGGAATTGATTGTACGGCTTGCCCGGTCGTGCTCCAAGCAGTCTTTCACCTGGCCTTATCCGGCGCGATTTCTCTGTGAAAAAAAATAGAAAAGGGTTTAGGATGAATTCGAGCGATGTCGTTTCCGACGGGCGCGCCGCGCGCGACATCGGTCGAAGATCTAGCGAGGAGGTAGCATGGATATCTACAGCAGCTTCGCGACCCGCTTCGAAAAAACGCGAGAGGAAGAATTCTCGCTCGAGGAGTATCTCGCGCTCTGCAAGGAAGATCCCAGTGCGTACGCCACAGCTGGCGAACGCATGCTGACAGCAATCGGCGAACCCGAACAGATCGACACCCGTAACGATCCACGCCTGTCACGCATCTTTGCGAACAAGGTCATCAAGGTCTATCCTGCGTTCCGCGAGTTCTACGGCATGGAGGACGTGATCGAGCAGGTGGTCGCGTATTTCCGCCACGCAGCGCAGGGCCTCGAAGAGAAGAAACAGATCCTCTATCTGCTCGGTCCGGTGGGCGGCGGCAAGTCGTCGATCGCCGAGCGCCTCAAGCAGCTCCTCGAACGTGTGCCGTTCTATGCGATCAAGGGTTCGCCCGTCAACGAATCGCCGCTCGGCTTGTTCGACTATGACGAAGACGGTCCCATCCTCGAAGAGCAATACGGCATTCCGCGCCGCTATCTCAAGAGCATTCTGAGCCCATGGGCAGTCAAGCGCCTGCATGAATACAACGGCGATATCCGGCGCTTCCGCGTGGTGCGCCGCTATCCGTCGATCCTTCGGCAGATAGGCATTGCGAAGACCGAGCCTGGCGACGAGAACAACCAGGACATTTCTTCGCTCGTCGGCAAGGTCGACATCCGCAAGCTCGAACAGTACGCGCAGGACGATGCCGACGCCTATAGCTACTCGGGCGGCCTGTGCCTCGCGAATCAGGGTTTGCTCGAATTCGTGGAAATGTTCAAGGCGCCGATCAAGGTGCTGCATCCGCTGCTCACCGCAACCCAGGAAGGTAACTTCAAGGGTACGGAAGGGTTCGGCGCGATTCCGTTCAACGGCATCATCCTTGCGCACTCCAACGAATCGGAGTGGAAGGCATTCCGCAACAACCGCAACAACGAGGCGCTGCTCGACCGGATTTTTGTCGTGAAAGTGCCGTACTGTCTGCGCTACTCGGAAGAGATGAAGATCTACGAGAAGCTGTTGCGCAACTCGTCGTTGGCCCACGCCGTCTGTGCGCCGGGCACGCTCAAGATGATGGCGCAGTTTTCCGTGCTCACGCGCCTGCAGGAGCCGGAGAATTCCAGCCTCTTTTCGAAGATGCAGGTCTACGACGGCGAAAATCTCAAGGACACCGATCCGAAGGCGAAGTCGTATCAGGAGTATCGCGATTTTGCAGGCGTGGACGAGGGCATGAACGGCGTCTCCACGCGCTTCGCATTCAAGATTCTCTCGCGCGTGTTCAACTTCGATTCCACCGAAGTGGCAGCGAATCCGGTGCACCTGATGTACGTGCTCGAACAGCAGATCGAGCGCGAGCAGTTTCCGCCGGAAACCGAGCAGAAATTCCTGTCCTTCGTGAAGGACGTGCTGGCGTCGCGTTACGCCGAGTTCATCGGCAAGGAGATCCAGACCGCGTACCTCGAATCGTATTCGGAATACGGGCAGAACATTTTCGATCGCTACGTCACGTACGCCGACTTCTGGATCCAGGATCAGGAATTCCGCGACCACGACACGGGCGAAAGTTTCGACCGTGCGGCGCTCAATGCCGAACTGGAGAAGATCGAGAAACCGGCTGGCATCAGCAATCCTAAGGACTTCCGTAACGAGATCGTCAACTTCGTACTGCGCGCACGGGCCGCCAACGCCGGCAAGAATCCGGCATGGATCAGCTACGAAAAGCTGCGCGTGGTCATTGAAAAGAAGATGTTCTCCAATACGGAAGAACTCTTGCCGGTCATCTCGTTCAATGCGAAGGGCTCGGCGGAAGAGCAGCGCAAGCACGAAGACTTCGTCAACCGCATGGTGACGAAGGGCTATACGCCGAAGCAGGTGCGGTTGCTGTGCGACTGGTATCTGCGGGTGCGCAAGTCATCATGAGCGAGGAGGCTTTACCGTCCGTGCGCCGCGCCGCCAGTGCTTTACGGCGGCGGGCCGCACGGGCTTCCGGCGGGGCGCGGGCCGCATGGCCATAAGCGCGACGCAGATGCAAACCGCGCTGCGCCTCGCCCATTCGAAACTGGAGCGGGAGACTGGATGTGCTTCATCAAATCATCGACCGCAGGCTGGCCGGCAAGAACAAGAGCATTGCAAACCGCGAGCGCTTTCTGCGCCGCGTGAAAAACTATATTCGTCACGCCGTATCGGAAGCGGTGCGTGATCGCAGCATCAAGGACATTCAGAATAACCAGAGCATCACGATCCCGCGCAAGGATATCGCCGAACCGTCGTTCCGCCACGGTCCAGGCGGGCGGCGCGAGATGGTGCATCCGGGCAATGAAGACTACGTGCGCGGCGACCGCATTCCGCGTCCGCAAGGCGGCGCGGGCGGCGGAAGCCAGGCGAGCAACGAAGGCGAAGGGCAGGACGACTTCGTGTTCGAACTGTCGCGCGAAGAGTTCATGCAGTACTTCTTCGACGACCTCGAACTCCCGCGCCTCGTCAAAACCCATCTGATGGCCGTGCCCACCTGGAAAAGCATCCGCATGGGCTGGGCCGCCGAGGGCACACCGAACAACATCGATGTCGTACGTTCGCTGCGCAGCGCGCTCGGGCGGCGCATCGCGCTGGGTGCGCCGCTCGCCAACGAACTTCACGAACTCGAGGAGCAACTCGAGGTGCTCAAGGCCGATCCGGCCGACCGGCGCGAAGAAATCTGCGACCTCGAAGAACGGATCCACCATCTGCGCGGCCGCATCTGGCGCATTCCGTTCATCGATCCCTTCGATCTGCGCTACGTGAACCGCATCAAACAGCCACAGCCGTCGAGCCAGGCCGTGATGTTTTGTCTGATGGATGTGTCCGGTTCGATGGACGAGCAGCGCAAGGATCTCTCCAAGCGCTTTTTCATCCTGCTCTACCTCTTTCTCAAGCGTAATTACGAGCGCATCGAGGTGGTGTTCATCCGTCACCATACGCGCGCCGAAGAAGTGGATGAAGACACCTTCTTCCATTCCACCGAGAGCGGCGGTACGGTCGTTTCCAGTGCGCTGGAACTCATGAAAGAGGTGATCGAGGACCGATATTCGCCGAGCGAATGGAATATCTACGGTGCGCAGGCGTCGGACGGGGACAACTGGACGGACGATTCGCCGAAGTGCCGTAAGATCCTCCTGGATGACATCCTGCCGAAGGTGCGTTATTTTGCGTATATCCAGGTGACGCCTGAAGAGCAGAATCTCTGGCTCGAATACGCGCAACTGGCGCTGACCCAGCCGCATCTGGCGATGAAGAAAGTCGACTCCGCGGCGGATATCTACCCGGTTTTCCGGGAGCTGTTTGAAAAGCAGGTGGAAACATCATGACGACACGCCACTTGCACAACGAGGCGCGCGGCTATCAGCCGGAGCGCCGGAAGACTGGCGGCCACGAAAAGGGGCACCATGGTGTGAAGGAGGACGCCACGGTACCCGCCGCCGGGGAACCCGGTCATGTTTCCGAACACGCTCGAGAGCCGGAGCGTGGGCTTCGCGAGCCAAAGGAAGTGCACATGGACTTAGCCGATAGACGGCCGTTGCCGTGCCCGTCCGACTGGACCTTCGAGTTGATCGAGGAATACGACACGCACATCGCGCATGTTGCGGAGCAATATGAGCTTGACGTGTACCCGATCCAGCTCGAGCTGATCAGTGCCGAGCAGATGATGGACGCCTACGCATCGGTTGGCATGCCGGTGAACTATCGGCACTGGTCGTTCGGCAAGCACTTCCTCGCGACCGAGAAGAGTTACCGGCGAGGCCAGATGGGGCTCGCGTATGAGATCGTCATCAATTCGAATCCGTGCATTGCGTACCTCATGGAAGAGAACACGATGACGATGCAGGCGCTCGTCATCGCGCACGCCGCGTACGGTCACAACTCGTTTTTCAAGGGCAATTATCTGTTCAGTCTCTGGACCGATGCCCATGCGATCATCGACTACCTTGTCTACGCGAAAAACTACATTGCCGAATGCGAAGAGCGTTATGGCCTTGATCGCGTCGAGGAACTGCTCGACTCCTGCCACGCGCTGATGAATTACGGCGTGGACCGTTACAAACGTCCGCAAAAGCTTTCGCTCGAGCGCGAGGCCGCGATGCGACGCGAACGGGAAGCCTATTTGCAGTCGCAGGTCAACGATCTGTGGCGCACGCTGCCCGCGAGACATCGGCCGCTCGCAGAGGAAGTGGAGGAGCGTTTCCCGCCCGAGCCGCAGGAAAACCTGCTCTATTTCGCCGAGAAAAACGCGCCGCTCCTGCAGCCGTGGGAGCGCGAAGTGATTCGCATCGTGCGCAAGATCGGTCAGTACTTTTATCCGCAACGGCAAACGCAGGTCATGAACGAAGGGTGGGCCACGTTCTGGCATTACACGCTGCTCAACACGCTGTATGCGCAAGGCAAGCTCGAAGACGGCTTCATGATGGAGTTCCTGCACTCGCACAGCAACGTCGTGTATCAGCCGCCCGTAACAAAGCACTATTACAGCGGCATCAATCCGTATGCGCTGGGATTTTCCATGATGAGCGACATTCGCCGCATCTGCGAAAACCCCACCGACGAAGACCGCAAGTGGTTCCCCGAACTGGCGGGCAGCCCGTGGCTCAAATCGCTGCACTACGCGATGCGCAATTTCAAGGATGAGAGCTTCATCGCGCAATATCTCTCGCCGCATCTGATCCGCGAAATGCGGCTCTTTTCTGTGCTCGACGACGACATGCGCGACGCGCTCGAAGTTTCCGCGATCCACGACGACAGCGGTTACCAGTACGTGCGCCAGGCGCTCTCGCGGCAATACGACATGCATCATCGCGAGCCGAACATCCAGGTCTGGTCGGTCAATACGCGTGGCGACCGAAGCCTCACGCTGCGCCACTTCATGAGCGACAACCGCCATCTTTCCAACGACACCGACGAAGTGCTGCGCCACATGGTGAGGCTGTGGCAGTTCGATGTGTATCTGGAGAGCGTCGACGAGAACGGCACCGTGCGCAAGCGCTATGAATGCCGTTATATGCCGCCATCGTTGAGGGTTTAGCCGCCGCCTGTCTACCGGGCCGTCAAACTATCTGGACGTCGATGCGTCGGCTTTTCCGGGCAGGCTCAGTGCACTGCGCCGTGAAAGCTGACCTTGAACGCATACGACAACAATTCAGCATCGTCGGCGATACCGAGCTTGCGCATGGCCTCGGCCTTCAGTGCGTCAATGGTGTGTCTGGACCGGTCAAGCTTGCGCGCAATCTCGACGGTCGACATGCCGGTCGCGTAGAGCTGGATCACCTGTACCTCAGACTTCGATAAACCCATGCACAGGCCAAGACCGGTGACAGCAGGTTCCTGCGTCCGGGTTCCGCAGACGGCTTTGCGTGAAAAGGACGCGTCTTCCGTGCACGCAGTGCGGATGGCGGCGATCAGATAGCTCGGGTCAACCGACTTGTTGATGCATGCACGCACACCGATCTGCGTGAGTTGCCGCGCGATGGCGGGGCTATCGATGACGGTAAAGGCGACGATTCTTAAATCCGGATACCGGCGACGCAGCCAGGAAAACATCTCGAAGCCGTCGCCAAGCGTTCCGTTCGGCATCATGTAGTCCGATACCAGGACATCGCACGGTTTCGTTTCGAGTAATTTAACCAGCTCGTCGGGATTATTCGCGGTTCCGGTGATTCTTATTGCTTTGACTGCGCCGAGTATGCATACGACGCCAGCAACAATCGTCGGGTGATCGTCGGCAATTATGACGTCAATGACCATGTTGATCCTGGTGATTCCCGCGATCGCTTCGATAACTCACTGCACGGCACCCTGTTCCTGGCGAGGCACATAGCCGGTAAAGTGCCAGCGACCATCGTCTTCGAGGCGAAAACTCAGTTTTTCAAACACGTTCGCGCCGGTCGCGAGAGTCGTTGCGTAGTCGATATTCGCATACAGACCGTCGGGAAGTTCGAGCGCGTTTTTGTAGATGATCCGGGTGATCTGTGCCCAGCCACGACGGTTGACCGTGCCGAGCTTTTTCCGGGCCTCCAGGATGCCGGTTTCGAATTTCTCCCGTTCGATACGATCTTTCACGAATTTGGCCGCACCATTCCACACGACTCTGATCTGCCCGTTGTCCAGGTGACGAAATACGGCGTCTGCCTCCTGCAGCAGTTCGTTGGCCGACTCGCCATTGGATTGCGCGTGCGCGTTTAAAGCCGCGGCGAGTGCAATGATGGTAAGGGATGATTTTATGAGCATGTTTGCCATGTGCCTGGTCGTGCGAAAAGTTTGGAAAACCAACGTGCCATGAGAGTCGCAACGCTCACCAGCCATATCCGAATCCCGCGCCGTACGTCTTGTTGTCTCCCGAGATGCCGATGCCGACCTTCAACACTGCGTTCGACGACAGATTCGCGCTCGCGCCGAAGGCCATACCGGATTGCCCGGCGAAACGCGCTACGCCCACCGCGACAGTGAATGTTTTGCCTGGCGCTACCTGCGGCAGCATGGTCAGCGCGGTGGCCGCGGCAATGCCTTGCCGCGCCATCTTGTTGGTGTTTTGTATTTCAGCGCCCAAGCTATTGATTTGCATTTGCTGATTCTGCACAGAGTGCGTGAACGACGTCGAAAGCGCATTGAGCTGGTTAAGGTTGACAGCGTCCGTGCCCTCTGTGCCTGGAGCCACGTTGATGATCTGGCGTTGCTGCGTATCGTTGCCTACCGACACGACGTTCGAACGGCCGCTGTTTGTGGAGTCCGCACCTAACGCAACTGAATTCGACCCAGGTGTGACGGTCGGTGCGACGCTGCCAGGCATGCTCATGTCGGCGCCAGTGCCTGGGGCACCGGACGAAGGCGGTTGGTTCGCAAAAGATGTCGACAGTGACGCGAGAGAATTGTTGAAGTCCTCCATGCCCGTGGAAAGCGAAGCGATCGAGCTTTCCGATGTGCTCAAACCTGTCGACAAAGAATCGTTGCCGCCGGCAAGCGGCGGAAGCGTATCCACGATACTGGTGGTCGTGCTCAAATCGGTGCTCAACGAAGATACCGAGGTGGACAATGAATTGACCGCTCGATACGCCGCGTCGAGCTGGCTGCCGTTCACCGCATCCGTGCTGGTGGGGGAAATGCGCCCCGCGGCGACATTGGTGATCTGGCGTTCTGCGCCCGGCGCGCCGACGCTGATCACGCTGAGCGGGGCGCCACCGGAAAACGCATAGGCGACGCCGCCAATCGTCGCACTCGATGTCGGGTTCGGAGCAGCGGTGATCGAACCGGCACCTAATGCGACAGCGCCCGCATTGTTCGCGACGGCGTTTGCGCCGAATGCGAGCGAGTCGGTAGCAGTTGCGGTCGAACTGCTGCCGAGTGCGATCGAATTGTCGCCTGTTGCAACGATGGCGTTGCCGATAGCGATTGCTTTAATACCACTCGCGGCATTGGTGAAGCCAATCGACACGGACTCGCCGCCCGTGGCCATCGCCTGCTGCCCGATGGCTACGGCGCCACTCGATTCGGCTTGCGCGCCATCGCCCAGGGCTACGCCGCCGGCGCCCGCCGCGGTTGCGTTCACGCCGATGGCCAGTGCATTGGCGCCCGTTGCGCCGTCATTGTTCCAGTTGCCCTGTTGCGTGCCGTTATCGTTGATGCTGTAGTAATGCGGTTTTATGCCGTCCACGGCGGTCGAAGTCGAGGTGGACAGCGACGCGATGGAACTGTTGACCGATACAAGTCCGGTGGACAGCGAGCCAATGCCGGTCGAGGTCGACGTCGATAGTGCGGTGACGGTGCTGGTGGTCGTGCTCAGGCCGGTCGAGAGAGAGTCGATCGAACTGGTCGCCGTCGACAAACCCGTCGAGACCGATGCCGACAACGCAGTGACGGTACTGTTGGTCGAACTCAAACCGGTCGACAGGGAATCAAGCGTGCCGGTGCCCGTCGAGATTCCAGTCGACAGCGAATTGAGCGCAGCGTTGGTTGCGTAGAGCTGCGAGCCGTTGATGGCATCGGTACTCGTCGCGGAGATCTGGCCGGCAGCAACATTGGTGATTTGACGCTCCGCCCCGACAGCCCCCACGCTCACGACACTCAATGGATTCGAACCCGCGAAAGCGTAGGGTACGCCGCCGATTGTCGCGATGGCTCTGGCTGCCGGCCTGGGTGCGGCAGTGATCGAGCCGGCGCCAATCGCGACGTCATTGGCGTTGTTTGCGACGGCGTTCGGTCCGAGCGCGATCGAATCCGTGCCCAGCGCCTGGCTGTCCGGGGCGGTCGAGTTGGCGTGGAAGTACTTGATGCCCTGGCTATTGATATGGTCGATGGCTGCGCCGATGCTGTTGGCGCTACGGGTCGTGCCGTTCGCGTTGTACATCGTGTACGACGGCGCGGAGATGGCGCCGGTGGCGGCATTGTAGGTCGCGCCTCCGCCGAGCGCTGCGGCAGTGCTGGTGCCCAGATTGTCGGTTGTGACCGCAACCGTACCCAAACCGGTGGACAGCGAGCTGACGCTCGATGAGGTCGAGGTCGACAGGGAGCTGATCGAACTGGTGGCCGTCGAAAGGCCGGTCGACGCGGATGTCGATAGCGACGTGACGGTGCTGTTCGTTGAACTCAGACTGGTCGACAGGGAGCTGACGCTGGTCGAAGTCGACGTCGATAGCGACGTCACAGTGCTGTTGGTCGAACTCAACCCGGTCGACAGGGAACTGACGCCGGTCGACAGGGAGTCGATCGAACTGGTCGCCGTCGACAGACCCGTCGAGACCGACGTCGACAACGAGGTGACGGTGCTGTTGGTCGAACTCAGGCCGGTCGACAGAGAACCAACCGTGCCGGTGCCCGTCGACAATCCCGTCGACAGCGAATTGAGGGCGGTGTTGGTCGCATAGAGTTGCGAGCCGTTGATGGCATCCGTACTCGTTGGGGAGATCTCGCCGGCAGCAACATTGGTGATTTGACGCTCCGCCCCGATAGCGCCCACGCTCACTACACTCAATGGATTCGCGCCCGCGAAAGAGTAGGGTAAGCCGCCGAGTGTCGTACCGGTTGCCGGTTTGGGCGCAGCAGTGATCGAGCCAACGCCAAGCGCGACGTCATTGGCGTTGGTTGCGACGGCGTTCGGTCCGAGCGCGATCGAATCCGTGCCCAGCGCCTGGCTGTCCGGGCCAGTGGAGTTGGCGTGGAAATACTTGATGCCTTGACTGTTGATATGGTCGACGGCCGCGCTGACGCTACTGACGCTACCGGTCGTGCCGTTCGCGTTGTACATCGTGTACGACGGCGCGGAGATTGCGCCGGTGGCGGCATTGTAGGTTGCTCCCCCGCCGAGCGCTGCAGCAGTGCTGGTGCCCAGGTTATCGGTTGTGACCACAACCGTACTCAAACCGGTGGACAGCGAACTGACGCTCGATGAGGTTGATGTCGAGAGGGAAGTGATCGAACTGGTGGCTGTTGAAAGTCCGGTCGACAGGGAGCTGACGCTGGTCGACGTCGACGTCGATAGCGAGGTGACCGTACTGTTGGTTGAGCTCAGACCGGTCGACAGGGAATTGATGCCGGTTGAGGTGGACGTCGACAGCGACGTGACGGTGCTGTTGGTCGAACTCAGTCCAGTCGACAGGGAACTGATTCCAGTCGAGGTCGATGTGGACAGCGAGGTGACCGTGCTGTTGGTCGAACTTAATCCGGTCGACAGAGAGCTGATGCCAGTCGAGGTGGACGTCGATAACGACGTGACGGTGCTGTTCGTTGAACTCAGTCCCGTCGACAGGGAACTGATGCCAGTCGAAGTGGAGGTCGACAGCGAAGTGACGGTGCTGTCTGTCGAACTCAGCCCAGTCGACAGAGAACTGACGCCGGTCGACAGAGAGCTGACGCCAGTCGACAGGGAGGTGATTCCCGTCGAGGTCGACGTCGATAGCGATGTGACGGTGCTGTTCGTTGAACTCAGTCCAGTCGACAAAGAGCTGACGCCGGTCGACAGGGAACTGATTCCCGTCGAGGTTGATGTCGATAGCGAGGTGACGGTGCTGTTCGTTGAACTCAACCCGGTCGACAGAGAGCTGATGCCGGTCGACGTGGACGTCGACAGCGAAGTGATCGAACTAGTGGCTGTCGACAGTCCTGTCGACAGCGAGCTGGCGTTGGTCGAGGTTGATGTCGATAGCGACGTGACGGTACTGTTGGTCGAACTCAACCCGGTCGACAGAGAGCTGATACCGGTCGACGTGGACGTCGACAGCGATGTGATCGAACTAGTGGCCGTCGACAGTCCAGTCGACAGCGAGCTGGCGTTGGTAGAGGTCGACGTGGACAGCGAGGTGACCGTGCTGTTCGTCGAACTCAACCCGGTCGACAGAGAGCTGATACCGGTCGACGTGGACGTCGACAGCGATGTGATCGAGCTAGTGGCTGTCGACAGTCCTGTCGACAGCGAGCTGGCGTTGGTCGAGGTCGACGTGGACAGCGAGGTGACCGTGCTGTTAGTCGAACTCAACCCGGTCGACAGAGAGCTGATACCGGTCGACGTGGACGTCGACAGCGATGTGATCGAGCTAGTAGCCGTTGACAGTCCTGTCGACAGCGAGCTGGCGTTGGTCGAGGTCGACGTGGACAGCGACGTGACGGTGCTGTTAGTCGAACTCAACCCGGTCGACAGAGAGCTGATACCGGTCGACGTGGACGTCGACAGCGAAGTGATCGAACTCGTGGCCGTCGACAGTCCTGTCGACAGGGAACTGGCGTTGGTCGAGGTCGACGTGGACAGCGAGGCGAGACCACTGTTGGTGGAACTCAGTCCGGTCGACAGAGAACTGGCATTGGTCGAGGTCGAAGTAGACAACGAAGAGACCGAACTACTCGTTGAACTCAGCCCGGTCGACAGCGAGCTAATCGATGTCGAGTCCGCAGTAGACAAACTGGCGATACTCGACGCCGTCGTGCTTGCGACAGAATAAAGTTGGCTACCGTTGATTGCATCGGTGCTTGTGGGGCTGACCAAACCGGCCGCGACGAACTGGAGACGTTTCTCGGTACCGGTGCCGCCGATACTGACCACGCCTGCGGCACCGCTTGAACCAGCAAAGTTACCGAAAGTCAGGTTTCCGATCGTTGCGCTGCTATACACGCCAATACCGGCCGTCGCCGTTGTCGCGGTTCCAACGGTGGTGGCTGCTTGACCCAGTGCAACCGATCCAGTGACGCTTGCTGTGGCATTCGGGCCAAGGGCTGTCGTAGTGGAGCCGTTGGCTAACGCCCAGTTGCCGAGAGCCACACTGCTCGCGCCTGATGCGGTTGCTTTGTTACCGAGAGCCGCACTGCTCCCGCCGGAGGCGGTTGCATTGGGTCCGAACACCGCAGCCGACGCATTTGACGCCACTGCGGACGTGCCGATTGCGATAGATCCGTTGAGTCCGCCCGATGAAGCCGTGGCGCCGTAGCCAATCGCCACCCCCCCGGTTGTAGTCGTATCGGTGAAAGCGCTGCGGCCAATTGCAACTCCATTTACGCCCTGGGCACTCGCTCCGCCAGTGCCGGTATTATTTCCTCCGCCAATTGCAACCGAACTGTCTCCGGCTGCACGGGTGTCGTTACCCACTGCAACAGATCCCACGCCGCCACTGCTTGCGCCCGAGCCCAGGCCGACGGTCCCCGAATTCGACGCGGTGGAATTGTTACCCACCGCGATGCCGTAAGCCCCGCCTGCACTGGCATTGGTACCAATGCCAATCGAGTTGGCCCCCGTTGCGTTTCCGCCCCCAGCGGAGTATTGGCCAATGGCGGGGCTGGAAACGAAAAACGCCGTCAATGAAATAGCAGCTGCAATCGCTTTTTTATTGACGGCGCCAGCAGATCTTCCGCGAACGGCATCAATTTCAGATGCTGCAACCCATGCGCCAAGCGCCTCATTCCAGATCGAACGATATATTTTATTCATTTCACATCCCCGATACCTTACCTCGTAAATAAGGCAACCGCCTGAATACGATAAATGGTTGCTTCGCAAAATTAAACGGCAAAACGGATTCGCCAGATGCATTGCGCGAATGCGGTGCGAATTAATCTGACAGCGAAATCCAAATTCAGAGAAAGCAATTAACGGAATGCGACACGAACAGTATCAAAATTTATTGGATTTATACATTGAACTTGTCTGATTTTTATACTTATAAACATCATTTGCGCATCGTTTTTAATCTGATTTGCGTAAATGCGATGGCCGTGATCTGCCCCCCTGCAAACCGGGCTGGCAGGGAGCCAGGTAAGGTTCGCTTTCGGAGAAGAGGCGAGCATGAAGAAGGGCTTTGCAGAACAGCAGATCCTGGCTGGCGTAATCGTTGCCCCATGGCATCGGGGCCACAACGAGCACAGGCCGCATCGCGCACTGAGCTATCTTTCGCCGGTAGAGGGCATGGCAAATCATCGGGCAACAGCAGCAACGCATGTCCGGTGTGAAATTAACCCGTTAAATTGCCTTCTTGAATGGATTGTGCAAATGCAATTAAGCCTGATGGCGGCAAGAATCTGATTTTGATGTTGCAGCCGATATAATTTATTGTCGGTAATATCAATATTTATTTGATCGATGGATTCGCGCTATCCTGTTTTTGCATCGTGGAATTCACGTTCGACCATAATTTATCAATCTGATTGAGCCTGCGAGAGCACAATACAAGGTTGCAGTTGTTATCAGACAGGAAGTAGGCAGAATTAAAGACAACGCTGAAATTGCCGTTATGCAGTAAAGATTCGGCATGACTTCCCCGGTACGCTTGTATGCCGATTTACGCCGGACGGGCTTGGATCAAGAGCACCTGCAACTGCGTACGGGGAGCAGGCGACTGCAGTTGACGCTTTACGGAAAAAATCGGTCTGAATCGGGCTGTTCGTACAAGGCAATGTGGTGCCAATGTGCACCTGCCAAAGTGTTTTCGTGTCGATAAGCGAGCCGGGCAATAGCGCCACTTGCTGTCGACTTAACTCAGGGAAAAGTTGTGAGCGAGCAGCTTCAGCACATCATCGACAGCGAGCACGAGCGCTGGGCGCTGAACATATCGTCAGCGTTGCGTTCACTGCGCAAGTATGGCTTTTTCGTCGTGCAGGACCCTAACGCGGCCGCACTGCTCGCATCCGACCAGCAGCGCCAGGCACGCGAGGCAGCCTGCCATCTGCTTGCGGTGCCGGCGAATAACGAGAATCTGTCCACGCACGCTGTTCACGAACTCGCACGCACGTTGCTCGAAGACGGCGTGGCTGGCCTCAAGCATATTCGCGGGCTGGAATAGCCCGCGCGCCGATGGCGGCCGGCGGCGCCATCACGTAGCGCAGCGAAGGCTATTCGGTGGTGCGTACACGCTGACCGTGCGCAGCACCCGTATGAGTTGCCGGTTGCTCGGGGGAAATTAAGGCGCCGACAATAAGCAATGCTATAAATATGGCAAGGATGATGCCGATTCGCTTTAGCAGTTTTTTCATGCGCAATTAATCTGCCCAGAACACGTTGGCTGGAAAACTTCAACAAGCGGCGCGGCATTGTAAATGCGCGCATGACCGGCACGCCTCATAGAGTACGCATCGGCGGCAATCTGGAATAAACGGTGGCCAGGCGGATCGGGAGGGCGCGGCCTGGGCCTTCGGGGGCGATATGGTTCGTCGCTTCACCATTTGAAGTCGTGAAACCGATGCATATCCGTCAGTGCCAATGCGGAGTGGGCTGCATCGGTACGTCACTCGGCTGCTTCATCAAGCCGAGCAGGCTTTTCCTCCCGCCGGACGATAGCTGCCCGCTTTCGCCTGATCTTCGTACATGTAGACGCCATGCTTCGTATTGCCGTAATACGGCGAGCCAGGGCAGTGATAAACGCCTGACTTCGTATTGACCCACACCAGGACTCCATCGCCCGGCGGGCTTGTCGAGCCCGGCATTTGCAGACCTGCGCCGTTTAGCACCATCGCGAGCCGCACGCCTGCGCGGCTCAATTGCAGAGCGACGTCTTGCTGTGCAGTGAAAACATAGTCGTCCGGCAACGCAAAGGTTCCCGAACTGTTCGGCGCGGGCAGCTTGCCGTACACATCCTGCTTCGCGATGTCGAACGCCTCTAAAGACCAGTCGCGCGGCGTCTGCGTCTGCCAGCTTGCGACCTGGCCGCTGTTGATGTTGTCGATCAATTGACTGGCGACCGTATTGGTGTCGCTGCCGAGCTGCTTGACGAACGCCGTGTCCCAGTAACTATGCAGCTTGCCAGGCGCGATGCCGGGTGCCGACACCATCTTGTCGTTGCCGCCGCGATCGCTGCTGTCGCTTGCGTGCAACGGTTGGTGCAGGTCGCCAACGAAGTGCAGCAGGAACTGGAGCGCGAGCAGACGTTCGGCGTCGGTGGTCTGAGGCGCCGCCAGCTCCTTCGTGAATTGATCCACTTTATCGACCACGCATGCAGTAGCCGGGCCGGCGGAAGCTGGCGCGTTGAGCGGCAATGGCGGATGGCCAAAGCACGCGGCATCAATGTCGCCGTCGCTGATTTCGGTGTCGACGAAGTGCCAGTTCGCAGTTTCAGGATGTTTGTTGCGATAGCGGTCGGCCCAGCTCGCTTCGCTGGCCATGTCCGTCGAGGTCAGGCCTGTGCTGTCGTTTGCGAGCATGGCGTTGACGGCGGCACGCGTGCTGCTCGTCAGGTAGTGATCGGCGATCTTCGCGACGATCCGGTGCCCTCCATCGCCCCACGCGAAAGCGCTTGGGGCGATGGAGAGGAGCAGCGCGCCGCAGGCCAGCCAGTGGCGGACGAGGTGGCGGGATTGAGTTGCAAGGTTGAACGGTTTCGTCGGTGCAGCTTGGAGCCTCGACTCGGGTGCTGTCATTTGATGATCTCCGGCGTGTCTGGATGGAAATGAACGCGCGTTGCAAGAACATCAGTATGACGAATCAACTGCGAACTCACGATGACGATCAGCGCCGAAGGCCAACTTCGAAAGCGTGATGTGCTATGCATTCATGCATGAACTCGACGCTGCGATTGCGTATCGTGGTAGCCTTCGCTCCACGGTTGCTTCAATTCCGGAGTTCGGTTCAGATGTTTATATTGGACTGCTACGGAAAGTCACGACTGCTTTCAGCGGATTGTGGACGTTACCGGGTATGGTAAAGACTTCCCAAAACACCTTCTTTCTCATGCTTCTGGTCGCGCAGGGTTTTGAGTGCCGGTTGCGCAGGCAGGGCGCGAGAACGGGAGGCCGGATTGTCGGTGCGCCCAGCGCGCGCAAGAGGTTGCGTCCGAGAATAAGTCGCGCCTATCGGTCCGTGACGCGGCGTATCCAGTGCATGGTATTTAAATTTTGTCGCGATATCGTAAAGAGGTGAAGCGCCATGAAAGTTGGCGGAATGGAAAAATTTTCCATTTGCATTGCCACTCCAAGTCTCCGGTCGATGATGTCGTCAAGTTACGTGCGATCCATTTCCGAGCTGCAGGCAAAATGCTATTCAAGGGGTTTTGGATTCGACATCAAAATTGTCAACGGAGTCAGCCCGATAGACCACGCTCGAAATTTGCTGGTTAGTATTTTTCTAAAAGAAACAAATTGCTCGCATATCTTATTTGTCGATGATGATATAGGGTTTAGCGTTGACGAGTTAATTGCGATGTTCGAGCAGGTGAATGATGCCGACGTGGTCGGCGTAATCTGTCCAAAGCGAAAAATCGACTGGCATCGTATCAAGAAGGTTGTGCTGGCTCATCCGGATATCAATCCGGCGCACCTGGCTAATCTCGGCGGTAGCTATGACGGTATGTTTTCCATACCGAACAATGCTGCGACGGTTTCCGTCGGGCAACAACTGATTCCCGTCGATGCTGTTGGCACGGGGTTGATGCTTGTCTCGCGCGCATGTTTCGAGCGCCTCAGAAGAGTGGCCAATCTCACTTCGTACTATATGAACGAATACGATGGGCTACGTTGCGAGTCGTATTTTCAGTCCCGCCCTGGCCTTGGAGAAGATTTTGCGTTCTGTAAACTGGTTCTTCGTCATGGCGGCACAGTGCGCGGCGCGACAAATGTCACTGTCACTCACTCGGGACTTCATGATTACATCGGAGATCTTCCGGGGATTGCGAAATACGAATTCCCCGCCTAACCCTTCGAAGCGCGAACTGCGGCGAAAATGCCTCGCAGGAGTTCGACCGGCGAAGGCGGGCAGCCCGGTATGGTGACATCGACGGGCAGCAACTGCGCGAGCGGGCCGCAGACGGCATAGCTGTCACGGAACATCCCTCCTGTGCACGCGCACTCGCCGGCGGCCACCACCAGCTTCGGAGCGGGCGTCGCCTCGTAGGCCAGTCGCACCGCTTCGCGCATGTTCGATGCGAGCGGCCCGGTTACCAGCAGCATGTCCGCGTGCCGGGGGCTCGCAACGAAGCGGATCCCGTGTCCCTCGATGTTGTAGTACGGGTTGTTGAGCGCGTGAATCTCCAGCTCACAGCCGTTGCACGAGCCCGCGTCGATCTGCCGGATACACAGGGCGCGACCCAGCACGTCGAGGATTTGCTGGTGCAGTTGCTGGGACTCCGTGCGCCAGTCGTTGCCGCCCTCGGGGACGGGTTCGGCCGGTGCGCGGGTGCTCGCGATTCGCTTGAGAAGTTGCCACGTCACAGGTCGTGCCCCGCATAGCAGAGGTTGAACGATTTGTTGATGAGCGGAAAGTCCGCAACGATATTGCCGATGATCGCCACTTCGACGGCGGGCCAGTTTTGCCACGACGGGTCATGGCAATGGCAGCGGGCGAGCGTACCGTCCTCGCCGGTTTCGAGCGCGACCAGCACGTCGCCGCGCCAGCCTTCGATCCACCCGGCGCCATAAGAAGGCGCGCGCGCGGTTTCAGGTTGAACGGCAACGCTGCCGCCTGGCAGGCCCGCGACGATCGCACGGATCTGACGCAGCGATTCATCGATTTCGCTAAACCGCAGCGCGACGCGGGCGGCGACATCGCCGCGTTTGTCGCTGGCGTGGCGCGCGCCAATCTCGCCGTAGGGAACCGGCCCATGATCGCTGCGCAGGTCCATCGTGGCGCCGCTCGCCCGCGCGGCGAGCCCGCATACGCCGAACTGGGCGGCCATCTGCGGGTTCAGGATGCCGGTGTTCGTGAAGCGATCTTGCAATCCAGGGTGATCGTCGTAGATGCGTCGCATCGAGCGGACCTCGCGCTCGATGCGCTCGCTCTGGGCGACGATCGCGTCGGCGCAAGCCTTGCTGAGATCGCGCGCTACCCCGCCGGGCTCGACCGCGTCGAACAGGTAGCGGTGGCCGAAGGCCTGCTCGTTCAGGCGCAGCCAGTCCTCCTTCATCCGCGAAAACTGCGCGAGCCCGAAGGCGAAGCCCGCATCGTTGCCGAGCCCGCCGAGGTCGCCCAGATGATTGGCGATGCGCTCGCGTTCGAGCAGTAGCGCACGCAACCATTGCGCGCGCACCGGAATGGTCGTGCCGAGCGCACGCTCGAGCGCCATGCAGTACGCCCATGCGAACGCTACGCTGCTGTCTCCCGCGATCCTGCCCGCGACCCGATGGCCTGCAAGTGCCGGCGTTCGCTCGAACAGACGCTCGACACCGCGATGGGCGTAGCCGAGCCGCTTTTCAAGCCGCAGCACCTTTTCGCCGACGACGGAGAAACGGAAGTGCCCCGGTTCGATGGTGCCCGCGTGAATGGGCCCCACCGCGATTTCGTGCACACCGTCTCCGGTGACGCGCGTGAATGCGTAATCCGCTTCGTTCGATTCGAAGCGCTCCATGCCGGATGCGGATTTGCGCAACGGAAAGTAGTCGGCGGGCCAGTTGCCGTGATTCAGCCAGGGGCGCGTGTCGTCCGCCCCGCATGCGCGCAGCCCGGTCAGATCGTGGACGGCGCGCTGCATGCGGGCTGCGCACACAAAGCGCGCCGAGAGATCCGGATACCCGGCGGGTCCGGACGGTCCTTTTTCAAGCGGCAACCGGACCCAGAGCAGGCCGTCTTCGACGCCATAGGCCGCGCATATCGTGAACGTGCCATCGCGCGCTTCGGCGCCCCACATCGTCACGAGCCGGCCTCCGTTCTGCGCGACGAGATTGGCTACGCCGATCCATGCGGCGGCATCCGCCTGCACAACGAGCGTGGCCGGCGGATCGGCGAAGTGGGCGAGGCGGCTGAGGCCGGTTAACTGGAGTGCGTCGATCCGCATGAATCATCCTGCAATCATGGCCGCGGCCGCGTGATACCACGCCGCAAGCCAGGGGGGGATGTAGAGCCCGAGCATAAGCCCGATGGCCAGATGAATGAATACCGGCAGCAGGGCGGGCCGATGGTCGAGCCGGCGCGCAGTCGGTTCGCCGAATGCCATGCCTTGCACGTGCCGGAAAATGATTGCAAACGCAACGGCGAGCGCCAGCAGCAGAAGCGGTACGGCCCAGGGCAGCGCATGGATCGCCGTGGTGAGAATCAGGAATTCGCTCGCGAAAACACCGAACGGCGGCATGCCGAGAATCGCGAGCGCGCCGAGGATCATGCCCCAGCCGACAAGCGGGCTCACGCGAACGAGCCCGCGAATGCCGTCGATGGACTGCGTGCCGGTTTTTTGCGCGGCGTGGCCCACCGTGAAGAAAATGGCCGATTTGATCAGCGAATGCGTCGTCATGTGCAGCAGGCCGGCGAACGTCGCCACGGGTCCGCCCAGCCCGAACGCGAAGCTCATCAGGCCCATGTGCTCGATCGACGAGAACGAGAAGAGGCGCTTCACGTCCTTCTGTCTGAGCAGTGAAAATGTTGCGACGAGCACGGAGAGCAGCCCGAAGCCCACGAGCAGCCGTCCGGGCAGGCCGTTCTGAAGCGCGCCGTCGGCGAGCACCTTGCAGCGCAGCACCGCGTAGAGCGCGACGTTGAGCAGCAACCCGGACAACACGGCGGAGATCGGCGTCGGGCCTTCGGCGTGGGCGTCGGGCAGCCAGTTGTGCATCGGCACGAGGCCGACCTTGGTCCCATAGCCGATCAGCAGGAACACGAATGCGAGCGACACGATCACGGGGTCGAGGCTCGCCTTGGCGGCATTGAGGCTGGTCCAGAGCAGCGCGTCGCTGCCGCCCAGGCCGCGGCTTGCCGCGAGGTAAAGCAGGATCGTGCCGAAGAGCGCTTGTGCGATGCCGACGCCGCACAGAATGAAGTATTTCCACGCCGCCTCGATGCTGGCCGCCGTGCGATAGACGCTCACGAGCAGCACGGTCGCGAGCGTCGCGGCTTCCATCGAAACCCACAGCACGCCCATGTTGTTGGTCAGGAGCGCGAGCAGCATCGCGAACACGAACAACTGGTACATTGCGTGATACAGCCGCGTGCGGCCCGCACTCATCCGGCCACGGTCGCGCTCGGTGCGCATGTACGGTTTCGAGAAAACGGCCGTGGTCCAGCCGACGAACGCGGTCAGCGCCGCGAGAAAAACGTTGAGCGGATCGACGTAGAACAGCTGGCCGAACGCGAATGCCGGGCCGTGCGCCACCGTGTTCTGTGCAAGCAGGAGCGTGGCGGCGAAGGTCGCGAGGCTGAACCCGGCGTTCAGGACAGGTGCGGTGCGATGCGCGCCTGCCAGCGCGAGCGTCGCGCTCGCCACGAGCGGCAGCGCGAGCACCGCCGGGAGAATCCATGCGTTACACCCGGCAAAACTACAGGCGACACTCCAGGCGTTACTCATCGTCGGGCTCGCCGAGGTGGGGAATATCCAGGCTGTCGAACTGCTCCCGGATCTGGAACATGAACACGCCGAGAATCAGCATGCCCACGAGCACGTCGAGGCCGATGCCGAGTTCGACGAGCATCGGCATGCCGTTCGTGGCGGCAGCCGCGGCGAAGAAGAGGCTGTTTTCCATCGAAAGAAAACCGATCACCTGAGGGATCGCTTTCGCGCGCGTGATTATCATCAGGAACGAAAGCAGCACGCACGCGAGCGCGATGCCGAGCGTGCCGCGCGCAACCGACGAAGCGAACTGCGTGAGCGGCAGCGCGACGTTGAACGCGACAATCACGAGCACGATGCCCGTGAGCAGCGTGGCGGGAATGTTGAGCAGCGATTCAATGTCGCTCGTCACGTTCAGGCGCTGCACGAGCCGGTAGAGGATCCACGGAATCAATCCGACCTTGAGCACGAGCGTCAGCGCGGCGGAGATGTAGAGGTGCGTGTCGGCGAGGAGGGAGCCGAGCACGAGATTGGCAAGGGCAAGCACGAGGCCCTGCAACGTGTAGAGATGGATCAGCGCGAGAATGCGCCGCTGGCTCAGCATCGCGAAGGAGATCAACAGCAGGATCGCGGCGAGGAGATTGATGATCTGCGTGGCAAGCCCGTGCATTACGCCCCCAACAGGAAATGGACGAGCATGCCGATGACGGCGAGCAGATACGCCGTCGCGAGGAATTCGGGCACGCGAAAGAGCCGCATCTTGGCGTTGAGCGTCTCGACGAGCGCGAGCAATGCGCCGCCCGCGAGGAGCTTCGCGAACAGCACGGGCACGGCGAACAGCAGCGCGAGCGGGTTGCCCGCCTCGGCGATGCCCCACGGCACGAAGAGCGCCAGGCCGATGCACGAGTACGCGAAGAGCTTCAGGCTCGATGCCCATTCGATCAGCGCGAGATGGCGCCCGGAGTACTCCAGGAGCATCGCCTCGTGGATCATCGTGAGTTCGAGGTGCGTCGCGGGATTGTCGACCGGCAGGCGTGCGTTTTCGGCGAGCGACACCATGGTGAACGCGATGCCTGCAAAAGCGAGGCTCGGATAGATGGCCAGCTCGCCATGGCCGAGCAGGCCGACGATGCGCGTGAGCAGCGTCGACTGCGTGATCAGCGAGGCCGAAAACAGCACCATGAGCAGCGCGGGCTCGGCGAGGAAGCCGACGAGCATCTCGCGTCGCGCGCCGAGCGTGCCGAACGCTGTGCCCGCATCCATCGCGGCGAGCGAAGTTGCGACACGGGCGAGCGCGAACAGCCCGACGAGCGCGATCGCATCTGCGGCGGGCGAAAGCGGCAGGTCGGTCGAGAGCGTGGGGACGATTGCGCACGCAAGCGTCATCGCGCCCCAGACGACATAGGGTGTGAGGCGCGTGATGGGACTCGAATGCTGCGCGACGACCGATTCCTTGTTGAAGAGCTTGTGCAGCGTCCGGTACGGCTGCCAGATGCTGGGGCCGCGCCTGCCTTGCAGCCGTGCGCGGCAGATGGCGACCCAGCCCGACAGCAGTGGCGCCGCGGCGAGTGCCACGAGGATTTCGAGCGCTTGCGAGAGCAGTCCGGAAAACGTGATCATCTGCGCACCAGGATGAGCAAAACGATCAGCGCGGCGAAGCTGTACGAGAGGTAGACGGCGATCCGGCCGGTCTGCAGCTTGCCCGCGAGCGCGCCGATGCGCTGTACGGCGCGTGCAAGCGGCGCGTACAGCCAGCCCCATGTGCGGTCGGCAGCAACCACGTGGTAGGTCGGCTGCGCGTCGAACGGCGAGGGCATGTCGCGCTCGATCTTGAAGAGCGGCGTGAAGATTTCGCGAATCGGCTGGCCGAAGCCCTCCGCCGTATCCTGCATGCGTGCGGTCACGAACGGATTGCCGCAGGCCCATGGCGCCGAGCGACGCAACCGGCCGTGATAGAAGCGCCGCACAAGCAGCCACGCGAGCGCGCAGCAGCCGAGGAAGAACGCGAGGAAGACGGCGGGCATGTAGCTCGCGCGATCGACGCTGGTGGGAGCGAGCAGCAGCCAGTGACTTGCCGACACCGCCGCGCCGAGATCGGCGCCCGCGAGTTGGCGCGTGACGGGCGCGAGCAGCCGGACGATCTGCACGGGCAGCAGCCCGAGCAACACGGTTGCGGCGACGAACCAGCAGAAGCCGGCGCGCCCCCACGCACCGGGGTCGCGTGCACGCGTGAGCGAGGCTTCGCGGGGTTGTCCGAGAAAGACGATCCCGAAGAACTTGACCATCGTGTAGCCCGCGAGCGCCGCGACGAGCGCGACCAGCGCGGCGATAACCGGCACGGCCATGTTCAGGAAGGTATTCGGCAGCGCGGGCGTGAAGAGAAAGCTCTGCAACAGCAGCCATTCGGAGACGAAGCCCGAGAGCGGCGGCAACCCCGCGCTTGCCAGCGCGCCGGCAAGCGCGGTCCAGGCCGTCCACGGCATCCGGTGAATCAGGCCGCCGAGGCGGCCGAGATTGCGCTCGCCCGTCGCGTGCAGCACGGCGCCCGTGCCGACGAACAGCAGGCTTTTGAACGCCGCGTGGCTCGCGATCTGGTAGAGCAACGCGGTCATCGCGAGCGCGGCGAGGCCGTTCATGCCGAACGCGCGAAACAGGACGGCGAGCCCGAGGCTCACGAACATCAGCCCGATATTGTCGATCGACGAATACGCGAGCAGCCGCTTCATGTCCGACTGGATCGCGCTGAACACTACACCGAGCAGCGCGGTGAACAGGCCGAGCGCGAGCATCAGCACGCCCCACCAGGCGATTTGCAGGTGCAGCAGATCGAAGACGGTACGCAGCAGCCCGTAGAGGCCGGCCTTCAGCACGAAGCCGCTCATGAGCGCGGAAACCGGTGAGGGTGCGGCGGGGTGCGCCTCGGGCAGCCACACGTGCAGCGGAAAGATGCCGGCCTTTGCGCCGAAGCCCACGAGCGCGAGCACAAAAGCGACCGACGCCGGGAAGGGCGCGAGGTGCTGCGCGCGCATGGCGGCGAAGGTGTAGTCGCCGGTATCGGCCTGCATCAATCCGAACGCAACGAGGATTGCCAGCGCACCGACGTGGGAGATCAGGCAGTAGAGAAAAGCCGCGCTGCGGATTTCGGCGATGCGCGAGTTGCTCATCACGAGGAAGGTGGCGGAAAGCGTCAACGCTTCCCAGGCGACGAGGAAGCTGTAGGCGTCGTCGGCGAGGAGCACGAGCGCAAGGCTCGCGAGGCACACGTGATATTCGAAGCACAGCAGGCCGGGTGAGGTGCCTTCGCCTTTGCGGAAATAGCCTGCCGAGAATGCGCTCACGCCTGTGCTCACCATGCCGAGCACGGCGAGGAAATAGGCCGAGAGCGCATCGAGGCGGAAGTGGAATGGCAAGCCGGGGAGGCCGAGCGGCAGCACGATGGTTTGTGCCGCGCCGGTCATAGCGGCGATGCCGAGGCCGAACATCAGCATGCCGAGGAGGGCGCCCGCCGGGAAAAGCGCGTGCGCCACCACGCGTGTGCGGCGCAGGTTCGCAAGGCCCGCGCTCCCGATCGCCAGCCAGCCGGCGACAACGTACAGTGCGAGCTGGATCACGAAGCGATGTTCCATCGAACCTGGTCTCCTGTCGCGTCAGCTAGGCGCCGCAAGCTATTTCGTTGTGTTTCATGTGCTTCGCGTACGCGCCAACGTCAGGATCGAGGTCGCCCGAAAGTACGATTTCGCGTGTATCGATCTTCTCACGAGTCGATGCCGCGAGCATCGGGACGAGCGGATTTAAGCCGTGCGTTGAGCAGAATGACAACGCCCGATTCCGCCAACTATGCATGCGTGGTGTGCAGGTAACTCGTCTCATGTCGAGCGCATTTGGTTAACACCGTATGTTAACGGCATTAACAGGCTAGCAGAACTGCTCCGGCATGACCAGAGCGGAGCGTCACGCAGGAAAGGCGTGGTTGCGTTTACATATCATGCAAATCACATTAACATGCAATTACACTTGTGTAACGACAGCAGGGCAGCCTGCGCTGGCAAATGAAGAAGCCGGCGCAGCGGGCAGAAAGGGGTTGGGGATGATTGACGTCGAGGTTCCATTGCTGTCGCACGACTGCCGGCGCTTGTCTTTGCGCGAGGCGGCGGGCGAGCAGGGGCTTGTCGCCGTGTGCGTCGGTCAGGCAAGCGGGCGTGGTTTCCAGCTGCTCCATCGCTTCGAGGCCACATGCGACAGGCTCGATGCGACGGGCGTCAACGTCGTGTTCGTCTATCCGGCGAAAGCCGCACGCCATGCACAGGACGCGCTTTCGGTCATGGCGGCGCGCTACAGGCGCAGGCCGAGCCTGTTACTCGACGATACCGATCTGTTCTTTGTTCGCGAGGTGCCGGTCCATCAGCTTTGCGCCATGCGTTTCGATCGTTACATGACATGCGTCGAATCCGTCGCGATTACCGTGCGTGAGCCTCAGTGGGACGTGCGATTGCGGGAGTTTCTGGTCAGGGAGCACAACAGGCACGCAGACGCGGCTTGAGCGGCATGGATCGCGCTGCTGGATTGCGCGAACTGGTTGTGGCTGGATCAATGTGCCAGGCTGCTTTCCGCCCTTTTGTTACTGCGGCATGCAATGTGGCACTCATTGTGGCTTTCAGGCACGGCGTACATTCCCGCCTGGGTCAGTATGCTAAGCTGCCGCCGTCGCGGGACGCCGCAGCCAAACCATGTTTTGGTCGCTGCCGTCCGGTAGCGATTATAATTTGATTAACATATTTGGACGGCAAGCCTCCGCGTGATGGAAACCAAAAGCGCCCGACTGACGATACTGATCGACCCCGCCAAGAAGGCCGCATTCGAAGAACTGTGCGCGGCGCAGGATCTGACTCCTTCGCAAGTCGTCCGTCAATTGATCCGCGAATATCTCGCGCAGCACGGCGTGACGTACAAGACGAAAAGCACCGTCGGGACGCGGGTGCGCCGGTAAATCCCATACGCGTCCAGCCTGCCCGAAATGGCAGGGCGCCCCGCGCTCATATCCGCCTGCGCGTTGTCGCAGGCCCTTTTTTTACTGATCAAAAACCAACGCCGTTGCAGGTGCGAGGGTCGACTTATGAACGTATTGCCGCCGTGTCCGAAATGCCATTCCGAATTCGTGTATGAAGATGGCGCCGTCTATATTTGCCCCGAATGTGCCCACGAATGGCCCGTGACGGAAGCTGCTGCTTCGCCCGAACCCAGCGCCAAGGTTTATCGCGATTCAGCAGGCAATGTCCTGCAGGACGGTGATACGGTGACGGTCATCAAGGATCTTAAGCTCAAAGGCTCGGGCGGCACGATCAAGATGGGTACGAAGGTCAAGAATATCCGCCTGGTCGATAGCGACCACGACATCGACTGCAAAGTGGATGGCTTTGGCGCAATGAGTCTGAAATCGGAATTCGTCAGGAAGGCGTAACGCGCGCCGCGGGTCGCATCTGGAAGCTGGACGGTTGGCGCTTTCGTTCTGTCGCCCAACTGTTCTTTAGTCAGACTGCGACTCGCGCTATCGCGGCGGGCGTATATCTCGCTTACGAGATGGATTTACGTCCGGACAGCGCGGCAGTGGGCGAAGCGCTGCAATCTTTTGGTTTGATGTTTATTTTGTAATTAACATAATACAAATTATCCAAATTTTTTGTGTAAGAGCAAAGTAGTAGTGTCGTACTTCTGGCTAAGTTCAAATGTCCGCTTTCCAAGCCAACCGTAAGCTGCCCGGCTCATAGCGCGAGCCGCGATTCCAGCACGGCGACAAGCACTGCGACAATTAACCCGCGCGCGATGCAGCGCATCGCGATCTGGCCAAATCGCTAGAATAGCGGGCGATGCGTCCTGCCTGACGGATTTCGGACGCCGCCTCCGATTCCCCATCCACAGCGTCAGTCATGGCCCGTATTCAGCTGCAGTTTCCGGAAGACCAGTACTTTTACTCGACCCAGCTCACCGTTCGCGTTACCGACATCAACGGAGCCAATCACCTCGGCAACGATTCGATGATCTCGATGATTTCGGAGGCGCGCGCCCGCTTCCTGTTCGACGCGGGCCTGGAAGCCACAAAAGGCGCGCACACGAGCATCATCGTCACGGATCTCGCCACGACCTATCGCGCCGAAGCCTATGCGCGCGACCAGTTGTGCTTCGAAGTCGGCATCATGGATTTCAACAAGTACGGCGGCGACATCATTTTCCGCATCACCCGTCCCGCGGACGGCGCGCTGATCGCCATGGCGAAATCGGGTTTCGTGTTCTTCGACTACGAAGAAAAGAAGGTCGTGCCGATGCCGCGCGCGTTCAGCGACAAATTCCCCACCGTCGACACGATTGGCTGACGCACCCTGCTTCTTGATGCGCGCGTTTCGTCAAGCGCCGTTCAGGGCCGCTCGCCGCGCGCGAGCCGGTTGTCGATGTCGTTCACGACCGGCAGCAGATCCGCCACGCTGTCGATCACGTAGTGCGCCCCGGCGCCGCGCAGGCGTTCGACGGCCGCCTCGCGACGGCGCCTGAATTCTTCGGGCGGCAGCGCGCGCACCTCTGCTTCGGTGAGTCCAAATGCGTTGCCGCTCACGGCGACGCCCACGGCCCACGTTCCGCCGTTGATGCCCTCCTCGATGCCGACCTCGGTATCGTCCACCTTGATCGTCTCGCGCGCGAGCCACACGCCCAGTTGCGGCAGCGTGCGATAGATCATGTACGGCGACGGCCGCCCTTCGGGCGTGTCGCCGGTGCAGACGATGCTGTCCGGCTCGAAACCCTGCGCCGCAGCGCCTGGCACGATCTGGTCGATAATCTCGCGCGTATAGCCTGTCGTCGTGCCGATGCGTACGCCTCCGGCGCGCAGCGCAGCGGTGACGGCGGCCACGCCGGGGATCACGTCGCTGTACTGTGCCGCGACCGCGATATTTTTCGGCACGAACACGTCGTAGACCGCGTCGATGTCGGCTTCGCCCGGCGCATGTCCGTGACGCGCTTCCCACGCTTTCGCGACGCGCGGCAGCGCCATCAGCGCCGCAATGTGCGGTCGCTTGGCCATGCCCATCGGACCGCGCGCCTCGTCGATCGTGATCGGTACGCCAAACGCTTCGAAGGTCTCGACGAACGCGCCCATCGGCGCGCGCGAACCGTAATCGACTACCGTGCCTGCCCAGTCGAAAATCACCGCTTTAACGTGTTTCATTGCCCTGTGTCTTGCGAAATATCTGCGTAGAGAGGTTTCTGCTTGCTCGATCATCGATCGGCGATCAGCGACTCGCGCCCGGCGTTTACGCCACGAGCGCTTCGCGCTTGCCGAGCGCCGCGGTTGCGGGCGCCCCGCTCGTCACACCGAGTGTGCCCAGCGCATTGCGGCACGCTTCGATCACTTGCCGCATGATGGTTTCGTCGAGTGCGCCGATGCAGCCGATGCGAAAACTCTCCACCGTCGTCAGCTTCCCCGGATAGATGATGAACCCTTGCGCCTTCATCAATTCGTAGAAGCGCTCGAAGTTGAAGGCTGGATCGGCGGGCGAAAAGAACGTGACGATGATCGGCGAGCGCCATTGGCCGGTCAGCAGCGGCTCGAAGCCGAGCGAACCCATGCCTGCCACGAGCACGTCGCGATTGCGCGTGTAGCGTGCGAGGCGCCCCGGCTGGCCGCCTTCGAGCGCATAGAGGCGCAACGCCTCGATGAACGCCGCGACGGCATGCGTGGGCGGCGTGAAGCGCCACTGGCCGGTGCGGTTCATCACCTCCCACTGGTCGTGGATGTCGAGCGCAAGCGAATGGCTGTTGCCCTTCGCGTCACGCAACACATCTTTTTTCGCGATCACGAAGCCAAAACCGGGCACGCCCTCGATGCACTTGTTCGCCGACGAAACGAACGCATCGCACGGCAGCGTGCGCACGTCGAGCGCAACCGCGCCGAACGCGCTCATCGAATCGATCAGAAGACGGCGGCTCGCACGCGCCGTGACGGCGGCAATTTCCTCGATCGGGTTCAGGATGCCGGAACTGGTCTCGCAGTGGACCACGACGACATGGGTGATCTCCGCATTCGCGGCGAGGATGCGCTCGACGTCGGCTGCGCGCGGCGGCAAATAATCGCCGGTGTCGTGCACGGTGTGGCGGCGGCCCAGATAGCGCAGCGTCGTCGCGATGCGCTTGCCGTACGCGCCGTTCGCAAGCACGAGCGCGTGGCCGTCGCGCGGCACGAAGCTGCCGAGCATCGCCTCGACGCAATAGCTGCCGCTGCCCTGCAGCGGCACGCAATCGTATTCACCGTCCACATCGTCCGTATCGCCCGCAATGTCCAGCAGGCTGCGGCGCAGCCGGGCCGTCATCGCACGGAAGTCGCCGTCCCACGATCCCCAGTCGCGCAGCATCGCCTCTTTCGTCGAAGCGGCTGTCGTGAGCGGGCCGGGAGTCAGCAGATACGGTTCGGCGGGGGCGGTCATGCGGTGGGCTCCGGTTTGGCGTTCGACATCAAAGCCCGATAGCCTAGCCGAACGGTACGCATCGGTAAAATCGATATAATCGATGTGCCTATAAGTTGAGCTTATTCCAACCGGATTCCCATGCAATACGCACAGTTACGCGCCTTTCACGCGGTTGCCGCACACGGTGGTTTTTCGCGTGCCGCGCAGGCGCTATCGCTCACGCAGCCCGCCGTATCGGACCATGTGCGGCGGCTCGAGCACGACTTCGGCGTCAAACTCTTCGAGCGTGCGCCGCGCGGCGTCGAATTGACGGACCTCGGCAAGCGCCTCTTTGCCATCACGCGTCAGATGGTGAATTGCGAACGCGCCGCCCGGCGCCTGCTTGAAGCGGCGGGCGCGCTCGAATCGGGCGAACTGTCGCTGATTGCCGATGCACCCGACCTCGCCATCAAGCTGATCGGCGGGTTCCGGCGACGCTATCCCGGCGTGGTGATCAGGCTGTCGATCGCCAACGCGGCCGAATGCCTGCGCCGCGTGCTCGCAAGTGAAGCGGATGCGGCCATCACGGCTGCGCGCCAGGTCCACAGCCGCCTGCAGACGCGCGTGCTGCGCGAGGAGCCGCTCGTGGCGGTCGTGCCCGCCGACAGCCCGGCGGCCAGGAAGCGCCGCATGACCTACGAGGAGCTGGTGCGCGAGCCGATGGTGTTTCGCGAGGCACAGTCGGTCACGCAGCAACTGCTCGAAACCGAACTCGTGCGCAAGGGACTGCAGGTGCAGCCGGTGCTCTACGTCGATGGACGCGAGGCGCTGCAGACGGCCATCGCGCAGGGTGTCGGCGTCGGCGTGATTGCGCACGCGGAATTCGGGCAGTCGCCGCAGATCCGCATGATGGCGCTCGCGGACTGCCAGGTGCGCATGGTCGAATCGCTGACGCGGCTCGCGGACCAGTCGTCGAATCTGCTCGACGCCCTCTTTGCAACCGAACTCGACTGAGTGCCACGCTCGGCATTCAGGTAACGACGATGCCGGTGCCGATGGCATGCAGGAGGTCGCGCAGCGCCTCGGCCTGCTCCATGCCTGCCCCGGATCGCAGGTCGATTCGTACCGCACGCCCGGCAATGCCGTCGACGGGCCGCGCGAGCCATAACTCCACGGCCAGCCCGCGCCCTTCGGGTTGATCGACCGCGGCGGGTTCGACGACGCGCGGCTTGAAAGAGGCGGATTCGGACATGGCGTGGACCTCATCGTGGAGAATGCACCATGCCATCGTAGTGGCGGACGTACGCCGCACCAAATGACGAATGCGCGTTTGCAAATGACGGCCGCGCCCCGCCCAGGCACCTGCACCTGCACCTGCACCTGCACCGCTATTTTTCCGCGCCGGCTCGTGCGCCGCGTGGCAAACTGGTCGAATCGTTCCACTTCGGAGTTCGTCATGGAACGTCCGTTCACCGATCGCCGTGAAGCCGGCCGGATGCTCGCACAGCGTCTTGGCGCATTCGCGGGGCGGCGTGACGTCGTCGTGCTCGCCCTGCCGCGCGGCGGTGTGCCCGTTGCATACGAGGTGGCCGCCGCGCTTGGCGCACCGCTCGACGTGCTGCCGGTCTGCAAGCTCGGCACGCCCTGGCAAGCGGAGCTGGCGATGGGCGCGCTGTCCTCGAACGGCGCGCAGTTCGTCGACGAAGATCTGGTGCGCGAAGCCGGCGTGAGTGCGGCGCAGTTGCAGAGCGCCATGGCCCTCGCGCGCATCGAACTGGGCCGCCGCGAGGCGCGCTACCGCGGCGAACGTCCGCTCGAACCGGTTGCGGGCCGCGTGACGCTCATCGTCGACGACGGCATCGCAACAGGCGCATCCCTGAAGGCCGCCGCACGCGCCGTGGCGAGTCTCGGTCCCGCACGCATCATCGCCGCAATGCCAGTCGCACCCGCTGGCGCGCGCCTGCGGCTGGGCGGCGCCATCGACGATCTTGTGTGCGTGCACACCCCGCTTCAATTCTTCAGCGTCGGTCAGTTCTACCTGGACTTCGACCAGGTCGACGATGACACGGTGCGCTATCTGCTCGATCAGGCCGCAGGCGGCGCGGGCAATACGTGAGCAACGCCTGAGAAGCCGCGCGCCCTGCCGCTTCAGCGCACGGGGTTTGCGGCCTTCTCGCCGACAACCGTTTGCCACGGCCGCACGCGCCAATGCTTGACGAGCCCGGCCGCGACATAGGGATCGGCGCGCGCGAAGGCTTCGGCGGCCTCAGGCGAATCGCCCTCGAACAACAGCAGCGCACTGTCGTGTGGCTCCGCCACCGCTCCTGCGAGCAGCAGTTCACCGCGCGCCACGGCGGCCCACGCGAGCGCGAGGTGCGCGTCGCGGTGCGCGGCACGCCGCTCCAGATAATCGTCGACGAGTTCGTACATCAAGAGCCAGTGCATCGTGTATCTCCTATAAATCGGGGCCTGTTCACATTCCGCGTAATTTGTGAAATCCGCACAATCCACGTAACGCCGACAGGCCGCATTGTGCTGCACGCGTGTCAACCGCTGACATTACCGCCCCGTTTTCAGAAAGGCTTTGCCATAATTGTTGCGGCGATGGGCTGCAATCATGCTGGATGCCTTCTCGCCCAACTATCGACAACGTCGAAACCCCAAGGGAGTGATCGATGAAGATTCAATCCGCTATCGCTGCAATCGTACTCGGCGGCGTTCTGGCCGCACCGGCGTTCGCACAGACGCCCGCTCAAACCGCCCAGCAGCAGAAGATGAAAACATGCAATGCGCAGGCCGGCGACAAGAAAGGCGATGAACGCAAGGCGTTCATGAAGCAATGCCTTTCGGCGGGCGGCGCGGCGGCACCGGCCATGACCCAGCAGGAACGGATGAAGGCGTGCAACGCGCAGGCCGGCGACAAGAAAGGCGACGAGCGCAAGGCGTTCATGAAGCAGTGCCTCTCGACGAAGAGCTGATAGGCAGTTGCAACAGGGCGCGCATCGGCTCCGGCCGAGGCGCGCTTTTTTATGTGTGCGCGTATTTCAGTGTGCACGCGCGGCCGCGAACGCACCGCGTAGCGCCCTCACCTCGCCGCGTGGTTTGCGTCTGCCTCTTCCCGCCTTGCCTCCGGATCGGGATCGGACCCGCGATTTTTCTCCTATGATGCCTCCAGCGGCGCCCCCACCCCGGACGACATGACACACACGCCATCGGTCCGCCGTTTGACGTCGATGCCAGGAGCATCGAACGGAGGCGCGGATGGCCTGGAGACACAAGAACCGCTGGTTTCGCCGCTGGCTGATGGCGATCGTGTTGTGGCTCGTGCCGGTGATGATCGTCGCCGGGCGCGAGATGCGCGATGCGATGGCCTACAACCGCGCGGATCTGCAACTGGCCCTGACCACGTGGACCTTCACCGACGCCGAACGCAACGCCGGTGTGCACTGCGCTGTCGCGGCACGCCGGATGCGGCCCGAACACTGGGCTGCCCCGCCGACGTGCTCGCCACGAATGCCGCACGCCAGCGGGCAGCGCGGCACCCAGAGCAGCGCCGCCGCAGTCGGCTTCCAGTCACCACAACGGAGGACAGGATGCAAACAAGCAGATTCCTTCTGAAAGCTTCCGTCACCATCGCTATCGCGAGCGCCGCCCTCACCGGCTGCACGACCACCAGCATTCACCCGCCTGCGGCAATGTCCGCCGATGCCCGCCGCCAGTCGATCGACGCTGCCGTCGACAGCACGCTCTCGCGGCTCTATCAAACCGTGCCCGGCTCGCGCGAGTTCGTCGGCCAGGCGCGCGGCATTCTGGTGTTTCCATCGGTGGTTCAGGCAGGCGTCGCCATTGGCGGCGAGCACGGTGACGGCGCGTTGCGCGTCGGCGGAAGCACGACCGGCTACTTCAGTACGACGTCGGTGTCCGTGGGCGCGACGCTCGGCGTGCAGTCGAAGTCCGTCGTCTATCTCTTCATGACCCAGGACGCCCTCGACAAATTCCGCCAGTCGCAAGGCTGGTCGGTTGGCGGCGACGCTTCGGTCGCCATCGTGAATGTGGGCGCGAACGGTACCGTCACTACCGCCACGGCCACCAAGCCGGTCGAAGTGTTCGTGCTCACGAACAGTGGCCTTATCGGCAATTTGTCGCTCGAAGGCACGAAGATCACGCGGCTCGCGCTGTGACGCACGCTGTTACACGGCTTGTCATGCGCGTACTTCAGCTCGCGGACGTGTCGATCACCTTGAAGCGCGAGCGCTTGTTCGCGCGAATCACGGTCTGATACGCCTCCACGTACTGCTGTGCCATGCGGCGGGACGTGAAGCGCGCCTCGAACTGCTGGCGCACGCCCGTGCGCGGCACGCGCGCAATGCGGTTCACCGCGGCCACGGCGCCGATCTCGTCCTCGACGATGAAGCCCGTCACGCCCTCGTCCACCACTTCCGGCACGGCGCCACGATTGAACGCGATGACTGGCGTGCCGCACGCCATCGCTTCGATCATCACGAGGCCGAACGGCTCCGGCCAATCGATCGGAAACAGCAGCGCATGCGCGCCCGAGAGGAAACCGGCCTTCTCGGCGTCGGAAATCTCGCCGACGAACTCGACGTTCGGCATGGCGAAAAGCGGCTTGATCTCGTGCTCGAAGTACTCACGGTCGGCCTCGTCGACCTTCGCCGCGATGCGGATGGGCAGCCCGCAGCGCTGGGCGATGCGAATTGCCGTATCCACGCGCTTTTCCGGCGAGATACGGCCCAGAAATGCAAGGTAGCGCTGCTCGACGGGCTGCGGCGTGTAGAGGTTTTCGGGCAACCCGTGATAGACGGTCGTGAGCCATTTGGCCTGCGGCATCGGCTGACGCTGCGCATTCGAAATGGAAATGACCGGCGCGTTATCGAAGGTATCGAAAACCGGCTGCTGCTCGGGTAGATCGAGACGGCCGTGCAGCGTCGTCACGAATGGCGTTTCCTGGCGTTTGAACACCGAAAACGAGTAGTAATCCATATGGAAGTGCAACACGTCGAACTGATCGGCCTGGCGGCGCACCATTTCCATGAGCAGCATGTGCGGTGCGATCCGGTCGCGGATGCCGGGATCGAGTCGCAGCGCGCGAGGCCAGACCGGTTCGAGCTTGGCGCTCGTCACGGAATCGCCGCTCGCGAACAGCGTGACGTCGTGACCGAGATCGACCAGCGCTTCGGTGATGTACGACACCGCGCGCTCGGTGCCGCCGTAGAGCTTCGGCGGAACCGATTCGGTCAGCGGGGCAATCTGTGCAATTCTCATCAGGTGTCTCCGGCGATCGGGGGCGTTCGAGTATGTAATGCCGCATCAGGCCTCGCTATTTCGAGGCGGCTCATTGTAAGGCAACCCGCGCGCGGCACGGCGAGGCCGCCGGGGCACAATCAACGGCTGCTCGCATATATCACGTGGCTTGGTCATTATTCTGCACACCACGTGCGAGCGCCCTCATTTTTTCAATTCCTGTCGGGACTTACATGCGGATACATCACGGTTTCGACGGGCCAGTTGTGCCGGGTGACATTGTGGGGTCCGAATCTGCCGATGCCGCGTGCATCATCCGTGCTCAGTGGCCTCAATGTGCCTTCGGGACGCTGCCGAGATCGCCCAGGAAGCTGTCTCGCCAGACGCCGAGGTTGTTGCGCCGCAGAGCGGCCATGTTGATCTCGTAGCGCGCCTGGCGCTCCGCGAGCGGCATCGACAGCGCGTGCTGCAGCGCCTCCGACATGCCCTCCGCATCGTGCGGATTCACGAGCAGCGCGCCGGTGAGTTCGGCGGCAGCGCCCGCGAAGATCGACAGCACGAGCACGCCCGGATCGTCGGGATTCTGCGCAGCCACATACTCCTTGGCGACGAGATTCATGCCGTCATGCAGCGGCGTGACGTAGCCCACCTGCGATTCCCGAAAGAGCGACATCAGCTTAGCGTGGTCGTATTGCTGGCTCAGATAGCGGATCGGCGTGTAATCGAGACCCGAGTAGCGGCCGTTGATGCGTCCGGCTTCGCGCTCCAGCTCTTCGCGGATCAGCTTGTAGCTCGCGACATCGGAACGCGTGGGCGGTGCGATCTGCACGAGCGTGACCTTGCCGCGCCACGCCGGTACTTGTTCGAGCAACTGCTCGAACGCATGAAAGCGCTCGACGAGTCCTTTCGAGTAATCGAGCCGGTCCACGCTCATGACGAGCTTGCGTCCTTCCAGGCTCTGCTTGAGGTCGAGCACCTCGGCGCGGCCTTCGTCACGCGCGGCCTGTGCGGCGATTTCGTCGGGAAACACGCCGATGCGGTAGACGCCCGTGCGCAGCTTGCGCCCGAACGCTTCCACCGAGGCCCCTTTGCCTTGCGCACGCACCGTGCCGCGCGCGGTGCGCGCGATGTAGTCGAGGAAGGCCTGCTGGTCGTTCTGGGTCTGGAATCCGAGCAGATCGTAGCAACACAGCGAACGGACGAGTTCATCGTGTGGCGGGATCGTCTGCAGCACCTGCGGCGAGGGAAACGGAATATGCAGGAAAAAGCCGATGCGGTTCTCGATGTCCTCGGAGCGCAACGCCTCGGCGAACGGGATCAAATGGTAGTCGTGGACCCAGATGTTGTCGTCGGGATGAATGAGCTTCACGAGCTTGTGGGCGAGCCACGCATTCACGCGCCGGTAGCCCGTGTATTCGTCGCGTTCGTAGCGCGCAAGATCGTTGCGGTAGTGGAAAATCGGCCACAACGTGGCGTTCGAAAAACCGCGGTAGTACTGGTCGTAGTCCTTGCGGGAGAGGCCGACCGTCGCGAACGTCACGGCGCCTTCCTTGACGAGCATCGGCCCCGCATTCGCCACCGATTCGCTCACGACGTCGCCGCTCCAGCCGAACCAGACGCCGCCTCCGTCCTTCAGCGCGCCGAACACGGCGACGGCGAGGCCGCCCGCAGAGGCTTTCGCCTCCGATGGAGTTGCCACACGGTTCGATACGACGATCAATCTGCCCATCTATGCCTTCCTCCGCTCGTGCGTTCATGTGCGCGGTTCGTGCTCGCGGCACCGGCTAATGCTGATCGATGCCGTTCGGCTCGCGCATGGGTGTGTGCTCATCAGCATGGGGCGTGCCACGCGTGACGCGCCCACCTTCTCCAACGGCGGCGAGCAGCCGAAAGCAGCAGTTAGCGGGTGCGCCGCGTTGCGCCGCTCGCAGCATCGCTGGCCGGAAATGCCGCTGAGGTGTGTTGCACATCCCCCGCGACGTTGCTGCGCACCACGCTGCCGGTCACCGGATCGGCTTCCGTGTTCGCCGCCGTGCTCGATGCCGCAGGCTGCGCGGGCTGCGGCTCCCATACCGGCATGTCGGCTGCGCTGCTTTCCGGTTCCGCCGACACCTCCGCGCGCGTACGCGGCAGAAATTGCGGATAGTGCGCGTTCATGAAGGCAAGCAGCCCTTCGCGCACGCGGCAGCGCAGATCCCAGTTCAGCCCTGAGTTAGGCGAACTGACCAGCACGCGCAACTGCATCGCCCGCTCGTTGGCATCGGTGACCTGCAGGACCTGGACCCGGCCATCCCACTCGGACGCGGGCGCGACGATGCGTGACAGTTCCTCGCGCAGCGGCGCAAGCGGCATGCGGAAATCGAGCCACAGGAAGACGGAGCCGATGATCTGCGAGCTGTTGCGCGTCCAGTTCGTAAACGGGTTTTCGATGAACCACTGCAGCGGCACGATCAACCGACGCTGATCCCAGATGCGCACGGACACGTAGGTGCCGGTGATCTCCTCGATGCGCCCCCACTCGCCCTGGATCACGACCACGTCGTCGAGCCGGATCGGTTGCGTGAGCGCGATCTGAAGCCCGGCGATCAGATTGCCGAGCACGGGGCGTGCCGCAATACCGGCGACGAGACCGGCCACGCCCGCCGAAGCGAGCAGGCTCGCGCCGAACTGCCGGACATTCGGAAAGGTCATGAGCGCTGCGCCGATGCCGACGATCATGATCAGGATCATGACCGTGCGTGCGAGTACGCGTGCCTGGGTATGGATGCGGCGGGCCTGGAGGTTATCGACGATGTCGATCGGATGGGCCGCGATGATCGCTTCGCCGATGGCCGCTGCGCAGCGCACGGAAAGCCAGGTGATCGCTGCAATGAGCGCGACGGCGGCGAGTTCGCGCAGGCTGGAGATGAAGCGCAAGGTGTCGGGTGCCTGCCACCAGACGAATTCGGCCGCGAGAATGAGGATGACCGCGAGCGCGGGCTGGCGGACGTAGCGCACGATCACGCTCACGCGCGGATACGGCCCGGCGATGCGGCGCAGCACGCGCGAACCAAGCCAGTGAACCGCCGCGGCAAACACGAGCGTGACGGCACTGACGATGAGCGTGCCGAGCCAGGTTTGCAGCGGCGCGTTGGCGATACGCAAGAGATCGTCGATGCTCGGCATCTGCGGTCTGTTCCTCCTGAGCCAGGCGGCTACGCGTGGAAACAGCACAAGCGACACGAACGCCACGGCCGCGGACGAAAACGGCGCAGCGTCAGGCGCCTACCGGCTCAACCCGGCTCAACCCGGCTCAACCCGCCTCTACCCATCAGACAAGCTCGTCGAGCCTGCCATGAAGGGCTCAGCTGCCCGGCTTGCAGGGAAAGGTTTTGCCGAGACCGAGCGAAACAGCCGTGCTTGCGTTGTAGCCGATGATGTTCGGGTTGTCGGCGATGTACCTGCGCACCGCGTCGGTCAACTGCGCCGTGCGTGCGTCCGGCGGCAGGCAGAAATACTGGCCGACGCGCGGGCCGGTCGTGCCGCCGATTGCGTCGATCGTGTTGAACACGCCGTCCGCGGCGCCTTCGATGTAGGCCGCGCACGCGCTACGCGACGCGACATCGGTTTTCATGCAGAGCCGGTTGAGATCGCCCGCCGTGAAGGCAAACGCCGAAAGCGGCAGGACGAGCGCGCTGGCGCAAATCAGAGCCCGCAGCATGATTCTCCTTATTAGTGACGTATAGTGCCGCGGCCCGTTGAGTCGCCGCATGCTGCCGGCCGCTCCGGGCGGCCGGCAGCCCGGTTATTTTGCACCGTTTTGCGGGGCCGCCGCATTGTCGGACTGGCCGCCCGACTGCGCCATGCGCGCGCTCAATCCCTTGATCGCGTCCGGCGCCTTGTACTGTTTCGCGAAATCGAGCGCGTTCAGGCCGATCTGGTTCTTCGCGTTGATGTTCGCGCCGCTGTCGAGTAGCAGCTTGGCCGTCGACATGTGATCGCCGCGTGCGGCCATCATGAGCGGCGTCGTGCCGTTCGGCGACAGCGCGTCGACCTGGGCCGAATAGCCGAGCAGCAGTTTCGCGATGTCGTCGTTGCCGTTCGCCGCGGCATAGTGCAGCGGGGTCCAGCCCGTCTTGTTGACTTGCGCGCCCTTCGTGATCAGCAGCTTCACGAGGTCGAGATCGCCGTTGAGCGCCGCGAGCATCAGCGCGTTTTCGCCTGCGCGGTCTTCCGCGTCGATCTTCGTCTTCGGATTGTCGAGCAGCAGCGCGGCGACCTTGTCGGATTTTTCGCGCGCGGCCAGCACGAGAAGCGGGTTGCCCTGCTCGTCGAGGGCGTTCGGATCGAGGCCCGTGCCGAGATCGCTGGCGACGCCCTTGTCGTCATCGAATTTGACGGATTTCACGAGCGAGGTGATCGATGCGGCCTGAACGGGCGCGCTCGCCAGCACTGCCGCGCTCACGCCGAAGACGAGCGCCGCAGCCACGCGCCGCGCCGCGATGGCGCGTGCAGTGCCTGTAGCACGTGCGGAAGAGACGATGGAAAGTAGCGGTTTTGAGTTCATGTCAAACCTTAAAATTATTCGCTATCGTTATGATAATAAACGGTATTGACAGCGTGATGTGCCTTATCCGGCGGCCTGGGGAATCTTGAAGAGCCGGAAGAAGTTCTGCGTGGTGACCGCACCGAGTTCGGCGTCGGGCAACCCACGCTGCTGCGCAATGAATCTTCCGACATAACTTACGTACGCAGGTTCATTGGGTTTGCCGCGAAAAGGTACCGGCGCAAGGTACGGCGAGTCGGTTTCGATCAGAAGACGCTCGATCGGCACCCGGCGCGCGACCTCTTGCACATCGGTTGCGCTCTTGAAAGTCACGATACCCGACAACGAAATATGGAAGTTCTGCGCGAGCGCGCGCTCGGCGACCGGCCAGGGCTCGGTGAAACAGTGCATCACGCCGCCCGGCACGCCCGCGCGCTCCTCTTCCATGAGCCGCAGCGTGTCGTCGGCGGATGCGCGCGTGTGGACGATCAGCGGCTTGTTCGTCGCGTGCGCCGCCCGGATATGGGTGCGGAAGCGCTCGCGCTGCCACTCCATGTCGGCGACAGTGCGCTCGCCAAGGCGGTAGTAATCGAGCCCCGTTTCGCCGATCGCCACCACCTTCGGATGGGCGGCCAGCTCGGCCAGTTCCGCGACGGTGGGTTCCTTCGCATCCTCATGGTCGGGGTGGACGCCGACCGAGGCGTAGACGTTCTCGAACCGCTCGGCGATATCGAGCACCGACGGCAGCGTCTCGAGATCGACGGACACGCACAGCGCGTGCGTGACGGCGTGGGTGCGCATGTTCTCGAGCACCTGCGGCAGGCGCTCGCCGAGACCTTCGAAGTTGATGTGGCAATGCGAATCGACAAACATGGACAGTCCTGCGCAGGTTCAGACGGCGGGTGAAGCGGCATCGAGCCGCTTGCCGAGGATGATGAGATCGCGCTCGACGCCGTCGAGCACGGCGACGCGCGGCAGCGAGCCCCACACTGCAAAGCCGAAGCTGCTGAAAAGCCGCATGCTCGGCTTATTGTGGCCGAACACGAAACCCAGCACCGTATGGATGTCGAGTCCCGGTGCGGCTTCGATGGCGGCGGCGAGCAGCTGGCGGCCGAGCCCCTTGCCGCGCGCGGCTTCGTCCAGATAGATGCTGACCTCGGAGGTGTGGCGATATGCCGGGCGCCCGTAAAAGTCGGAAAAACTCAGCCAAGCGATGACGCGGCCGCCTTCTTCGACCACCCACAGCGGCCGCTTCGCGGGGCCGTGCGCGTGGAACCACGGCAGACGGCTTTCCACGCTGACCGGTTCCAGATCGGCGGTGACGAGCCGTGACGGCACGGTCGAGTTATAGATCGCGACGATGTCGTGCAGATCGTCGAGGGTGGCATCCCGGTAGACAAGGCTCATGGTGATCAAGATTCGGATAACGGCTCGCCGTGCTGCCGGTGGCGCGCAGGCCGGTCCATCCCGGCCTGGGCTCAGGCGAACAATTCACGATAGCCGAGAAACAGCTCCTCGAACACGAGGCGGGCGTTCAGCGGATGGTTCTCCACGGCGCGCTGGCGCGTGACGGTCTTCAGATAGCGTGCGAGCGCGCTGGCGTCGAGCTTCGCGGCGCAGTGCGCGAGCGCGGCGTTTGCTTGCGGGAAATAACGCGGCCGGCCCGCCGTGCGCTCGGCAAGCAGATCGTAGACCCAGCGCTGCAGCCATCCGAGCACGAGCGGCACCGGCAGCTTCTGGAGCGTTTCGCCGCACGCAAAGGCATCGCACGCGGCGCCCGCCGAAAGCTGAGCGATCGTCCAGTCGCGCAAGGTGCGGTTCTCGTCGTGCGCGAGCGCGAGCGCCGCGAGCGGCGCACCGCCCGCCTCGGCGAGCAAGCCCGCCGCGCCGGCAACGCCTTGCGCCGCGAGCCACGCTTGCGCGGCCTCGGGCGCTGGCGTCGTCATCGGCCACTGGCGGCAGCGGCTGATGATGGTCGGCAAGAGCCGGTCGACGCGCGCCGACACCAGCAGGAACACGACACCGGCGGGCGGCTCCTCCAGCGTCTTCAGGAGTGCATTCGCGGCAGCCACGTTGAGCGCTTCGGCCGGGTACAGCACGACCACGCGCATGCCGCCGCGATGCGAGCCGACGCCCGCGAAGTCGAGCAGCGCCCGCACCTGCTCGATGCGGATCTCTTTGCTGGGCGTGCGGCTTTTCTTGCCGTCATCGTCGCTCTTGTCGCCCTTATCTCCTTTCTCGGCCGCCTTCTCGCCGTCCTCGGCGCCCGGCATGCCGGTTTCACCGGCCAGCGCCTCGGGTACGACGATCCGATAGTCGGGATGGTTGCCCTGCATGAGCCACTTGCACGCGGGGCAGGTGCCGCACGGCTCGCCATTGGGCTTCGGCGCTTCGCAGAGCAGACCCTGAGCCAGGTGCTGTGCAAAGCGGAGCTTGCCGATCCCGGCCTGGCCATGCAGCAGCAGCGCGTGCGGCCAGTGGCTGCGCAATTGCTGAAGGCGCTCCCAGTCGCCGGTCTGCCACGGATAGATCATTTTTAAATCAATCGGTTAGCGGAGAAAATCTGGATTTGAGGCGAACTCGACACCAAGACATGAATTCTGCAAATAACGTTTTTAAATCAAAGTTCTGCAATGATTTCTTCGAGTTGTTTGCGAATCGCTTCGATGCTTTGTGTCGAATCGACGATCGAGAACCGGCACGGTGCCTCCTCGGCCCGGCGCAGGTATTCGTCGCGCGTGCGGGTGAAGAACGCTTCGGTTTCGCTCTCGAAGCGGTCCGGCGTGCGCGCCGCGCCGCGCCGCTCGCTCGCCGTGTCGGTCGGCACGTCGAACAGCACCGTCCGGTCGGGCTGAAAACCGCCCTGCACCCAGCGCTCCAGCGCCTCCAGCTTGTCGCGCGGCAACCCGCGACCGCCGCCCTGATAGGCGAAGGTGGCGTCGGTGAATCGGTCGGAGAGCACCCAGTCGCCCCGCACGAGCGCCGGCTCGATGACCTGCGCGAGATGCTCGCGGCGCGCGGCAAACATCAGCAGCGCCTCGGTTTCGAGGTCCATCGGCTGGTGCAGCAGGATTTCGCGCAGCGTTTCGCCAAGGGGCGTACCGCCCGGTTCGCGCGTCATGACGACCGTGCGCCCGCTGGGGGCGAGCCTTTCGGCGAGTTTGTCGCGAAACCAGGCCAGATGCGTGGTCTTGCCCGCGCCGTCGATGCCCTCGAACGTGATGAATCGGCCCCGCGCCATTTACTGCCCTCGAATGTATTTGTCGACGGCCTTGTTGTGGTCGACAAGATTGTCAGAAAAAACGCTGCTGCCATCGCCACGCGCCACGAAATACAGCGCGGTGGTCGATGCCGGATTCATCGCCGCCTGCAACGATGCGGCGCCCGGCAGGGAGATCGGCGTCGGCGGCAGGCCGGGGCGCAGGTACGTATTGTAAAGACTGTCGGTCTGCAGATCGCGTTTGTGCAGGCGGCCGCCGTAGCTCTCGCCAAGGCCGTAGATCACGGCCGGATCGGTCTGCAGCGGCATGCCCGCGCGCAACCGGTTCGCGAACACGGCGGCGACGAGCGGCCGGTCGTCCGCCCGGCCCGTCTCTTTCTCGATGAGCGATGCGAGCGTGAGCGCCTCATACGGCGACCTGAACGGCAGCCCCGGCGCGCGTGCGGCCCACGCATCGGTGAGGCGCGTGTTCATGAGCCGGTAGGCGCGGCGGTACACGTCAAGGTCGCTCGTGTCTTTGTCGAACAGATAGGTGTCGGGAAAAAACAGGCCTTCGGCGTTGCCCGTCGGTGCAACTGGTGCGCCGATCGCGGCCAGTATCTGCGCGTCGGTCATGCCTGCGGTGTCGTGGCGCAGCGCGGGGTTCGCATCGAGTTCGGCGCGCATGCGCTTGAAGGTCCAGCCTTCAATGATCGTCGCGACGTATTCATTGACGTCGCCGAGCGCCATTTTCTGCAACACTTCATACGGCGTCACGCCGAGCTTGAATTCGTAGTTGCCGGATTTCAGCTTGCTCTGCAGGCCGAGCGTGCGCGTCATCAGCACGAACAGCTCGGTCTGGATGGGCACGCCGCCGCTTTGCAACTGCGCCGTGACGCTGCGCACGGTGCTGCGCGGCTTGATGGTGACGTCGAGTTGCGCGGAGGCGAGCTGGACAGGCGTCGTGGCCCAATACCAGACCCCTGCCACCGCGCCGGCGCCGAGCGCCGCGAGCGCAGCACCGGCGATAAGGCATTTCTTCAGGAGGGACATGCGAAACACGGCTCAAGTGGACCTCATATAATAACTGCTTGCCCTCGCCAACGTCAGGATTGACTGTTCACCGAATCCATGAACTCCCCGCTCGACTCCGCTGCAACGCTTCCGCCCACCGCCACCGAACGCCCCGCTGCCGACGATTTTGACGCCGTGCTCAAGCGCGGCACGTACGCGACACTGCCGCAGTTCGGCGTGATCGACGCTCACGGCGACGATGCCGCAAGCTTCCTGCACAACCAGCTCACCAACGACGTCCAGCATCTCGACGTGACCGGCGCGCGCCTCGCGGGCTACTGCTCGCCGAAGGGCCGCCTGCTCGCGTCGTTCCTCACCTGGAAGACCGGCGACACGATTCGCCTGCTGCTGTCGAAGGATCTGCAGGCAAGCGTGCAGAAACGTCTTTCGATGTTCGTGCTGCGCGCGAAAGCGAAGCTCACGGACGGCAGCGACACACTGCTCGTGGTCGGCCTCGCGGGCGACGTACGCGACGCGCTCGCCACACAGTTCAACGCGCTACCCGATGGCGTCCACGTCAAGGTGGACGATCCGGCCGGCACGCTGATCCGCGTGCCCGATGCAGCCGGTCGCCTTCGCTATCTGTGGATCGGCCCGAAAGAAGCAGTCGAGGCACGGCTCGCCGCGCTCGACGGCCAGTTGAAGCGTGTCGCCCCCGAGGTTTGGGACTGGCTCGATATCCACGCGGGCGAGCCGCGCATCACGCAGCCGATCTCCGAGCAGTTCGTTCCGCAGATGGTCAACTACGACGTGATCGGCGGCGTGAACTTCAAGAAGGGCTGCTATCCGGGCCAGGAGGTCGTCGCACGCAGCCAGTATCGCGGCACGATCAAGCGCCGCACGTCGCTCGCCAGCGTGGTGGCGGGCCTCGATATTGCGCGTGCGGGCGTCGAACTCTTTCACTCCGACGATCCGGGCCAGCCGTGCGGGATGATCGTCAACGCGGCTGCGGCGCCCGATGGCGGCGTCGACGTGCTCGTCGAGATCAAGCTCGCCGCGCTCGAATCGGGCAGCGTGCATCTGGGCGCCGCGGACGGTCCTGCGCTGCGCTTCCTGCCGCTGCCGTACGCCCTGCCCGACGAGGCCTGACGCGTTGGCGCCGCTCCGTCAGCTTGCGCGTGGCGTGACGGGTGCGTCAGCGGTTGCGCCAGCGTATGTGCCAGCGTATGTGCCAGCGCCTTTACCAGCGCTTGTGTCAAATAAGCCGGCACACGCGCGGGATGTGACGCCGTGTGCCTGATCGTCTTCGACTGGCGTCCTCACGCGCGCGACGGCGCGCTCTTCACGCTCGCCGCGAATCGCGACGAATTCCTGCGCCGCACCGCCGATCCGCTGCACTGGTGGCAAGCGGCACCCGGCGTGCTCGCGGGACGTGATCTGGTGGGCGGCGGAACGTGGCTCGGCATGACGCGCGGCGGCCGCTTCGCCGCGCTCACGAATTACCGCGCGCCGCATGAGATGCGCCCCGACGCGCCCACACGCGGCACGCTCGTTTCGTCCTGGCTCACGGATGCCGAGGGACAGCCGGACACACCGCTCGGCTATCTCACCGAGGTTGCGCGCAACGGCAGCCTGTATAACGGCTTCAATCTGGTGGTGGGCGACTGGACGCGGCGCGAACTGGCCTGGTACTGCAATCGCGGCGATCTCGCGCCCGCGCTGCTGCCGGAGGGCACGCACGGCATTTCGAACGCCGTGCTCGATACGCCGTGGCCCAAGCTTGTCAGGAAGCGCACCGAACTCGCGCAGATCATCAATGGCGCGATGGATGTAACGGACACGACGGAAACTGGCGCCGCAAAGCCCGCACCGCTCGAACGGCTCATCGAGATGATGCGCGACCCGCAAGTCGCCCGCGACGACGAACTGCCCGCCACCGGCATCCCGCTCGCACGCGAACGCGCGCTCTCGGCGGCCTTCATCGACACGCCCGATTACGGCACGCGCGGCACGACCGCACTACGCGTGAGCGTAGAGGGCGAGCACATCAAGGTCGAAGCACTCGAACGCAGCGACGACAACGGCTCGCACCGCATCGAGCGGCCTGGGCACTTCGAGCGCCACGAAGCGTTCGCGATCGTTCTGCTCTGACGGTCCTAACGGCCTTATCGCCGTTCTCATCACCGCCCTCGCCGCCAGGCGCGCTCAGTCGCCAGTCCCGAACGCCTCGCGCAGCGCCTGTGCCGCCTCTGCGTGTGCGCGCCGCGCATCCTCCACGAAACCGCCCATCTTGAAGAACTCGTGGATCATGCCCGGGTAGTGCGCGAGCGTTACTGCGTTGCCCGCATCGCGCAGTTTCTGCGCATAGGCTTCGCCTTCATCGACGAGCGGATCGTATTGCGCAACCGCAATCCACGCGGGCGCGAGTCTTGCGAAACTGGGCGCCTCACGCGTGCCGTCGAGCGGCGCGAAACGCCAGTCGTCGCGATCGTTTGCATCGCGCACATAGTGATTGAAGAACCACTGGATCGTTTCGGCCGTGAGCAGATGGCCATCGGCCAGACGCGCGTGCGAATCCGTGTCCTGATACCCGCTCGTGCCCGGATAGATCAGCAGTTGCAGCACGGGCGCCCTGCCCGCGTCGCGCGCGAGCACCGTGCAGACCGCGGCGAGCGTGCCGCCTGCGCTGTCGCCGCCCACCGCGAGGCGCGCCGGATCGATAGCGTATTCAGCCGCGTGCGCGTGCAGCCAGCTATAGGCGTCGAAGCTGTCGTGGACAGCAGTCGGAAACAGATGCTCCGGCGCAAGCCGGTAATCGACCGACAAGACCGCGCAGTGCGCGTCGCGCGCGAACATGCGGCACAGCGCGTCGTGCGTATCGACACTGCCCACCGTAAAACCGCCGCCGTGCAGATACACGAGCGCGGGCAGCGGTTCGGCCCAGTGCGGCTCGACCGGGTAATACAGACGTGCCCGGATCGTTGCGCCGTCGCGCACCGGCACATCGAGGTCTTCTACCGAATGCATCGGCGCGGAAGGAATCTCCAGCACCGAGGCACTCTTCTCATACGACGCACGTGCCTCGTGCGGCGCGAGCGTGTGATACGGCGCCCGTCGTGCGCGGGCCACCATTTCAAGTACCAACGCAATTTTCGCGTTCAACGTCATGGCTATTCAAATCAGGAAGCGTGCTTCACTTCCGGTTTTAGCGAAAGCGGATCGATGGGGTTGCGCAATGTTTCGATATCCTCATGGCGCATCTTCACCGATGGGAGTATCCCCGGATGCGTGAGGATATAGAAGCGCCCTTCGCGCACGGCCTCGAACGTCTGCGCCGCGACGTCCGCGGGCGTCAGGCGGCCCGAGCGCACCGCGCGCTGCAGTTGCAGATCGGCAGCCTGCTGGGAGCGCGTGAGCGGCGCGTCGTTGCGCAGATCGCCGGGGCGGGAGCGCTCGGCGTTGGCGATGCCGGTGGGCACGAACGCGGGACACAAGAGCGAGCAGCCGACCATCGCGCCAACGCTCTTCAGGTCGTGATAAAGCGTCTCGGTGAGCGAGACGACGGCGTGCTTCGACGCGTTATAGACGCCCATCGCGGGCGGCGACAGGAGTCCCGCTACCGACGCCGTATTGACGATATGCGCCGGTTCGCCCTGCGCGAGCATGATCGGCGTGAAGGCGCGCACGCCGTTGGCGACGCCCATCACGTTGACGCCGAACACCCAATCCCAGTCCTTCGCACTGCTCTCCCACACGAAGCCGCCGGTGCCGACGCCCGCGTTGTTGAAGAGCAGATGCACCTTGCCAAAAGCGTCGAGCGCGGCCCTTGCGAGTGCATCGACTGCTGCCGGGTCGCGCACGTCGGTTGGCACGCCGATCGCTTCGGCGCCCGCCGCACGCATTGCAGCGACGGTTTCATCGAGCGCTGTCTTGTCGACATCGGCGAGCACGAGCTTCATGCCGAGCGTGGCGGCCTGTTCGGCGAACGCGCGGCCGAAGCCGCTCGCCGCGCCGGTGATGACGGCCACGCGGCCGTCGAACTGGAACGGATCAGGCATTGCGTATCCTGCGGTAGGGAGCGTCAATGAAACGGGCCGGCGCGCCTCGCGCCAGCCCGGTCAGGTCAGGTCAGGTCAGGCGATGAATCAGGCTACAAATCAGCGCGTTAGATCAGCTTGACGAGCTGCTTGCCGAAATTCTGGCCCTTGAGCATGCCGAGGAACGCGGCGGGCGCGTTTTCGAGTCCGTCCGCCACCGTCTCGCGATACACAAGCTGCTTCTGCGCGACGAGCGTGCCGAGTTCCTTGAGCGCCTGCGGCCACAGCTCCATGTGCTCGCTGACGATGAAACCCTGCACGAGGAGCCGCTGCGTGAGCAGCAGCGCGGGATACTTCAGGGGTTGCGGCTGGCCGTCGTAGCCCGAGATAAAGCCGCACAGCGCGATGCGGCCGAATGCGTTCATGCGCGCGAGCGTCGTGTCGAGCACCTCGCCGCCGACATTCTCGAAGTAGCCGTCGACGCCGTTGGGCGTCGCCGCCTTGAGCGCTTCATAGAGATTGCCGGCCTTGTAGTCGACGCACGCATCGAAGCCCAGCGTTTCGACCACATAGCGGCACTTCTGCTCGCCGCCCGCGATGCCGACCGCGCGGCACCCCGCGCGCTTCGCGAGCTGGCCGACCACGCTGCCGACCGCGCCGCTCGCCGCGCTCACGACGACCGTTTCACCGGCCTTCGGCGCGATGATGCGGTTCAGCCCGTACCAGGCGGTGACGCCCGGCATGCCGACGGGACCGAGATACGCGGAAAGCGGAACGTGGGTCGTGTCGACGATATTCAGGCCCGAGCCGTCCGACGTGCCGAATTCCTGCCAGCCGAACATGCCGATGACCTTGTCGCCCGCCTTGAACTTCGGATTGAGCGATTCGACAACCTCGCCGACGGTGCCGCCGATCATCACTTCATTGAGCGGCTGCGGCGTCGCATACGATTTCGCATCGTTCATGCGGCCACGCATGTACGGATCGAGCGACAGGTAATGATTGCGCACGCGCACCTGGCCTTGTGCAAGCGGTGCGAGCGGCGTTTCGACGAGACGGAAGTTATCGACGCCCGCCGCGCCTTGCGGGCGTGACGCGAGCAGAATCTGACGATTGGTCTGGGTCATGGCGTTCGCTTTGCGGCGCGGAGCCGCGTAGGGTGGATGCGATGGAGGACAACGTGCGCGGCGTCAGCCATCGCTCGGTCCCGGTTTCGCAGTGGGATCGCTGCGCAGCCGCTGGCGTGTCACCTCACGCCCCACGGCAAGCCTGCGCATGTATTTGAAGGTGCCGAGCGCCTTCGCGACGAAGTGGCCCGCGCTGTCGCGGATCTCGCCTTCGCAATAGGCCATCGTCGTCGAACGGTGCAGTACGCGGCCGTACGCGCGCAACTCGCCGCGCCCGGGCTGCATGAAATTCACTTTCATCTCGACGGTGACGACGCCGACACCGTCCCCCGCGACGCTGCGCGCAGCCATCGCGAGTGCGATGTCGGCCAGCGTCATCGTCACGCCGCCGTGTGCGATATCCCAGGTGTTGAGATGCCACTCTGCCAGCGGCAGCACCACTTCGCTCGCGCCGTCGGTCGCACTGACGAGCTGGGCGCCCAGGTGATCGACAAACGGGCTTTCGAGGATGGCTGGCGGCGTCTGCGCCTGATCGGTCATGGACGAACTCACAGTACGTAATCGACGCACTGGCGGCCTTCCGACACCGCCCCGGCGAACTTCTTCACGACGACGTGATCGGGGTGATCCTGGTAGGCATCGAGTGCGGCTTTGTCGGTGAAATCGGAGACGAGCGCGATGTCGAACGTCGAAGCGAGGCCCGGCTGAGCAAGACCCACTTCGAGATGCAGCGTGCCCGGCACGAGATTGCGGCAGCCTTCGAGCAAAGCCTTGAATTTCACGAGGTTTTCTTCGCGCGTTGCGCCCTCGGCCGACTCTTTGAGCTTCCACATCACGATATGACGAATCACCGTTTTCACCTTTTCAGTCTGCATTGAACGGGTGCCGCACCGGGTGCGCACCGACAGGCGTCATGATACCTGTCCTGCATCCGGCGCGAGCGGCGCTTCTCTCGACGCGTCACGTACATCAGGCGGGGCGATGGCACATTTACCGCACCATCGCACCACCGCGCAAGGGTCAGACGACCTCGAACAGACCCGCTGCACCCTGTCCGCCGCCGATGCACATCGTCACCACGACGAACTTCGCGCCGCGGCGCTTGCCTTCGATGAGCGCGTGGCCGGTCAGGCGCGCACCCGACACGCCGTACGGGTGGCCGACGGCAATGGCGCCGCCGTTCACGTTCAGACGGTCGTTGGGAATGCCGAGCTTGTCGCGGCAGTACAGCACCTGCACCGCGAATGCTTCGTTCAGCTCCCACAGGCCGATATCCTCGACCTTCAGGCCGGCCTGCTTCAGCAGCTTCGGCACGGCGAACACCGGGCCGATGCCCATCTCATCCGGCTCGCAACCCGCCACCGCAAAGCCGCGGAAAATGCCGAGCGGTGCGAGCCCTTCGCGTTCCGCGACCTTTGCGTTCATCACGACGCAGGCGCTCGCGCCATCCGAAAACTGGCTCGCATTGCCCGCCGTGACAACGCCGCCCGGCATCGCTGTGCGGATCTTCGACACGCCTTCGAGCGTCGTGTCGGCGCGAATGCCTTCGTCGGCGGCGATCGTGACTTCGCGCGTGACGAGCTGGCCGCTCGCTTTGTCGGCGATGCCCGCGAGCACCGTGATCGGTACGATTTCCGCATTGAAAAGACCGGCCGCCTGCGCCGCCGCCGCGCGTTGCTGCGACTGCACGCCGTATTCGTCCTGGCGGTCCTTCGCGATTTCGTAGCGCTTCGCAACGTTCTCGGCGGTTTGCAGCATGCTCCAGTAAATCTCGGGCTTGTTCTGCGAGAGCCAGCCTTCCATCATCATGTGGCGGTTCATCTCGTTTTGCACGCACGAGATCGACTCCACGCCTCCCGCGACGAACACGTCGCCCTCACCGGCGATCACGCGTTGCGCGGCGAGCGCAATGGTCTGCAGTCCGGAGGAACAGAACCGGTTCACGGTCATGCCCGGCACCGTGACGGGCAGTCCGGCGCGCAGGGCGATCTGGCGCGCGATGTTGCCGCCCGTCGCACCTTCGGGGTTGGCGCAGCCCATCATTACGTCCTCGACGCGCGCCGGGTCGATGTTGGCGCGCTCGACGGCGGCTTTCGTCACATGGCCGCCGAGCGTGGCGCCATGGGTCATGTTGAAGGCGCCTTTCCACGATTTGGCGAGGCCCGTGCGGGCGGTCGAAACGATTACGGCATCGGTCATGCGTGTCTCCTGAGTGTCGATCGCTGCCGGTGCTTCAGCGCTGGCTGCGATCCCAAGCAAATGCGTTGATCCTGCAAAAATTTCCCGAATAAAACGGATGGTTCGCGGGTGCTGCTCAACGTGTCGTGCAGTGTGCTGCTCAGTGTGCAGATCACACCGCGCCGCGCTCGACATCGGCCGACTGCGCGCGCGTCACGCCCGCGGCGGCCAGTTGCGTCCACGCGGCGGCAAGCGAACCTTGCAGATCGATCGCGCGCGAAGCGTCCTCGATCAGCACGACCTCGAACCCCGCCGCGCGCGCATCGAGCGCGGACCACGCGACGCAGTAGTCGGTCGCAAGGCCGCAGCAATACACGCGCTTCACGCCGGTATCCCGCAGATAGCCTGCGAGGCCCGTGGGCGTCGTGCGGTCGGCTTCGAGAAACGCCGAATAGCTGTCGACGTCCGTGTGATGACCCTTGCGGATGATCGCGCGCGCATGCGGCACATCGAGCCCGCGATGCAGCGTGGCGCCCTCGGTGCCCTGCACGCAATGCGTCGGCCACAGCACCTGCTCGCCGTACGGCAGCGCGATCGTCTCGAACGGCTGACGACCCGCGTGATTGGCTGCAAACGACACGTGCTGCGCGGGGTGCCAGTCCTGCGTGAGTACCACATGGCCGAAGCCCTTCGCGAGCAGGTTCACCACCGGCACGACTTCATCGCCGTGCGCGACGGCCAGCGCCCCGCCCGGCATGAAGTCGTACTGCAGGTCGACCAGCAGCAGCACGTCGTCTGCGCTTCTCATGATGTCCGTCCGTTTGTCCTTCCGATTGCGTGTGCGGCTCAGTTGAACGTGCCGCCCTTCCCGGCCAGCGCGCTCACCAGCGGCGCGATCTGCCACGCGTCGCCATTGGTCTGCTGCGCGTAGCCGCGAATGGCGCGGGCCACGTTGTAGAGCCCGACCTTGTCCGCGTAGAGCATCGGGCCGCCGCGCCACAGCGGGAAGCCGTAGCCGGTGAGGTAGACCATGTCGATGTCCGACGCCTTCGAGGCGATGCCCTCTTCGAGAATCTTTGCGCCTTCGTTCACGAGCGCGAACACAAGACGCTCGACGATCTCCTCGTCGGTGATCTTGCGGCGCACGATGCCGGCTTCCTTCGAATAGCCGATCACCATCTCGTCGACGAGCGCGGAAGGCAGCGCGTTGCGCTCGCCCGCCTTGTAGTCGTACCAGCCCGCGCCGGTCTTCTGGCCGAAGCGGCCGAGTTCGCAGAGGTGGTCGGCGATCTTCGAGTATTTGAGGTCCGGCTTTTCCTGATAGCGGCGCTTGCGGATCGCCCAGCCGATGTCGTTACCGGCGAGATCGCTCATGCGGAACGGCCCCATCGCGAAACCGAATTTCTCGATGGCGCGGTCGATCTGCGCGGGCAGCGCGCCCTCTTCGAGCATATACAGCGCCTGGCGGATGTATTGCTCGATCATGCGATTGCCGATGAAGCCGTCGCACACGCCCGACACCACGGCGGTCTTGCGGATCTTCTTCGCGATCTGCATGACCGTGGCGAGCACGTCCCTGGCCGTGTCCCTGCCGCGCACGACTTCGAGCAGCTTCATGACGTTGGCCGGGCTGAAGAAGTGCATGCCGACCACGTCCTGCGGGCGCTTCGTGAACGCGGCGATCTTGTTGAGATCGAGCGTCGACGTGTTCGATGCGAGGATCGCACCGGGCTTCGCGACTTCGTCGAGACGCTTGAAGACCTGCTCCTTCACGCCCAGTTCTTCGAACACAGCTTCGATGATGAGATCGGCCGACTTGAGGTCGTCATAGGAGAGCGTCGGGCGGATCAGTGCCATGCGCGCTTCGAGCTTCTCGATCGTCAGCTTGCCCTTCTTGACCTGCACTTCGTAATTCTTGCGGATCGTCGCGAGGCCGCGGTCGAGCGCGTCCTGCTTCATTTCGAGCAGCGTGACGGCGATGCCTGCGTTCAGGAAGTTCATGGTGATGCCGCCGCCCATCGTGCCCGCGCCGATCACGGCGACCTGGGCGATCTCGCGCACAGGCGTGCTCGACGGCACGTCGGGAATCTTGCTCGCCGCGCGCTCGCCGAAGAACGCATGACGCAGTGCGTGGCTTTCCGGCGTCTGCACGAGTTCGACGAAGCACGCGCGCTCGAATGCGAGGCCGCGCTCGAAGCCCTGCTTCACGCCCGCCGCAACCGCATCGACGCACTTCACCGGCGCCGGATAGTTCTTCGACATCGCCGCGACGGTATTGCGCGAGAACTGCAGGAAGCCTTCGGCATTCGGATGCGCGATCTTGCGGTTGCGCACGAGCGGATGCGGCCCGGCCTTGTCGCCGACCTTGCGTGCGAACGCAATCGCTTCTTCGAGCAGATCGCCTTGCGCCATCGCATCGAAGAGGCCTGAATTCGCGAGCTTGTCTGAGAGGACCGGCGCGCCGCTCACGATCATGTTGAGCGCGGCCTCGAGGCCGATTGCACGCGGCAGACGCTGCGTGCCGCCCGCACCCGGCAGCAGGCCGAGCTTCACTTCGGGCAGCGCTATCTGCGCGCCGGACGCGGCGATGCGGTAATGCGCGCCAAGCGCGAGTTCGAGACCGCCGCCCATGGCGACGCTATGAATCGCCACCACGACGGGCTTGGCGCTCTTCTCGACTTCCGCGATGACGGTGTGGAGCGTGGGCTCCTGCAACGCTGCAGGCGTGTTGAATTCCGTGATGTCCGCGCCGCCCGAGAACGCCTTGCCGGCGCCCGTGATCACGATGGCCGTGACGGCCGGATCCTGCGCCGCGCGCGCGATGCCTTCGACGATGCCGGTCCGGGTCGACAGCCCGAGGCCATTGACGGGCGGGTTGTTGAGCGTGATGACGGCGACGCCGTCGCGAGTCGTGTAATCCACTGCCATTGGGCTGCCTCCATGCGTGCGGGCCGCGTTGTGCGACGTCGGTTTGATTGTCCGACATTCCCGGTCAGAAGGCAGAATACCCAAAAAAGAACGTTCGTTCAATTTTTTATTGCTGCGCGTATATCAGGGTTTTACCGAGGACCGCCGCGCCAAACACGCTGCACGTACGGTCCGCGCACGGTCCACACACGGCGTCGCGCAAAGAAAAAGGCGCAACCCGGCCGTTGCGCCTTTGGACCCTTGATGATGGATGAAACCGCGCGCTATCAGCCGCTATCAGCTGCTGTCAGCGATCCGTGCCAGGTTCGCCGAGCGGACAATTTTCGATGGCGAGCGCCGTGGGCAACACGTGATCGCGGAACCGCTCGCGCAGTTTGAGCTTTTGCAGCTTGCCGGTCGCCGTGTGCGGCAACTCTTTGACGAACACGACGTCGTCGGGCAGCCACCACTTCGCCACCTTGCCCTCATAGAAGGCGAGCAGCGCTTCGCGCGTGAGCGTCGCACCGGGCTTCAGCACCGCCACGATCAACGGCCGCTCGGTCCAGCGTGGATGCGCGCAGGCGATGCACGCCGCTTCCGCCACAGCGGGGTGCGCCACGGCGATGTTCTCGAGGTCGATCGAACTGATCCATTCCCCGCCCGATTTGATGACGTCCTTGCTGCGGTCGGTGATCTGCATGAAACCGTCGGGGTCGATGGTGGCGACGTCACCGGTCGGAAACCACCCGTCGACGAGCGGCGAGCCGTTTTCCTGACGAAAATACCGGTCGATCACCCATGGTCCGCGCACGTGCAGGTCGCCGAACGCGACGCCGTCCCACGGCAGTTCCTCACCCTCCGATCCGACAATTTTCATGTCGACGCCGAAGACCACGCGCCCCTGCTTTTCAAGCAGCGCGCGTTGCGCTTCGAGCGGCCGCTGCGACTGCTCCCAGTTGAGCGTCGCGAGCGTTCCGAGCGGCGACATCTCGGTCATGCCCCACGCGTGGATCACCTGCACGCCGTACTCGTCCTCGAACGCGCGCAACATCGCGGGCGGGCACGCCGACCCGCCGATCACGGTGCGCTTGAACGTGGTGAAACGCACGTCCGCCTCGCGCATATACGCGAGCAGGCCAAGCCACACGGTGGGCACGCCCGCCGAGCACGTCACGCCCTCGGCCTCCATGAGTTCATAGAGCGACTTGCCGTCGAGATCCTTGCCCGGCAGCACGAGCTTCGCGCCGTTGAGCGGCGCGGCGTAGGGAACGCCCCAGGCGTTCACATGGAACATCGGCACGACGGGCAGTATCGCATCGCGCGAGGACAGCCCCATGGCGTCGGGCAGCGATGCGCCATAGGCGTGCAGCACCGACGACCGGTGCGCGTACAGCGCACCTTTCGGATTGCCGGTCGTGCCGGACGTGTAGCAGAGGTTCGAGGCGCTGCGCTCGTCGAGCAGCGGCCATTCGTATTCGCCGTCCTCAGCTTCGATCAGCGTCTCGTAGCTCAGTACCGGCGTGCGCATGTCGGGAAGATGCGCTTCGTCGGTGAGCGCGATCCAGCCGCGCACGTCCGGACATTGCGGAGCGAGCTTGTCGACGAGCGGCGCGAACGTGATATCGAATAGAACGTACTGATCCTGCGCGTGGTTGATGATGTACGCGATCTGCTCGGGAAAGAGCCGCGGGTTGATCGTGTGGCACACGGCGCCGAAGCCCGGCACGCCGAAGTACGCCTCGAGATGCCGGTAACCGTTCCATGCGAGCGTGCCGATGCGCTCGCCGGGCGCGACGCCGAGCGCGATCAGCGCCTGCGCGAGCTGCTTCGAGCGCTTCTCGCAGTCGCGATACGTGTAGCGATGCACATCGCCCTCGATACGGCGCGATACGATCTGCGTGCCGCCGTGATGCCGCGCCGCGTGCGCGATCAGCGACGATACGGTCAGCGGCACATCCATCATCTGTCCCAACAGCGGCGCAGTCATCGTTACAGTCTCCTCGCCTTGAATGTCTGATATCTGCTTGTATCCGATCGGATGTTCGAGCCGTCGCGGCCCGCCAGGCGGGCTCCGGTGGGTTCAGGCGGGCGGCCAGCACGCCCGCTGGCGCGGATTTACAATATCGGCTATTCATCAGGCGCTCAATATGTCGTTTTCACCAGGCCCCATTACTCCCCTGGCGGGCTGCGCCGCGATGCGCGATGTCCGCGACGGTCCGCTCGCCCAGGTCGAATGCGCGCTCACCACAGCGCGCGACGACGCATTCGGCGCACTCGGCACCACCTTTTTCACCCGACTGCCGGCAGATCCGCTGCCCGCGCCGTATCTCGTCGGCTTTTCGGCGGACATGGCGTCGCGGCTCGGTCTCGACGCCGCTATCGCCGACGATCCCGCATTCGCGGCGTACTTCGCAGGCAATGGCACACGCGAACGCACGCCGCAGTCGATGTCGTATGCGTCGGTCTATTCGGGGCACCAGTTCGGCGTGTGGGCCGGTCAGCTCGGCGACGGGCGCGCGCTCGGCCTGGGCGAGATCGAGCACGCCGGCCAGCGCTACGAGCTACAGCTCAAGGGCACGGGCCGCACGCCGTACTCCCGCATGGGCGATGGCCGCGCCGTGCTGCGCTCGTCGATCCGCGAGTTCCTGTGCTCGGAGGCGATGCATCACCTCGGCATTCCGACCACGCGCGCGCTCGCGGTAGTCGGCTCCGATCAGCCGGTGCGGCGCGAGACGATCGAAACGTCGGCGGTCGTCACGCGCGTCTCGCCGAGTTTCGTGCGCTTTGGCCACTTCGAGCACTTCTACGCGAACGATAATTTCGCCGCGCTGCAAACGCTCGCGGATCATGTGATCGCACGCTTTTACCCGCATCTGCGCGAAGCCGACGATCCGTATCTCGCGCTGCTCGACGAAGCCGTGCGCAGCACGGCGGCGCTGATGGTCGAATGGCAGGCGGTAGGGTTCTGCCATGGCGTGATGAACACGGACAACATGTCGATTCTCGGCCTCACGATCGACTACGGTCCGTTCGGTTTCATGGACGGCTTCAACGCGAACCACATCTGCAATCACTCGGATTCGCAGGGCCGTTACGCCTACAGCATGCAGCCGCAGATCGGCTACTGGAATCTCTTCTGCCTCGCGCAGGCGCTGCTGCCGCTCTTCGGCCAGAAGCGCAATGAAGGCGGCGACGCAACTGACGTCGCAGCTAACGACAAGGCGCGCGGCGAGCGCGCGGTGGCCGACGCTCAAGGCGTGCTCGAACGCTTCAAGGGCTATTTCGGGCCCGCGCTCGAAGCGCGCATGCGCGCGAAGCTCGGCCTTGAAACGGAACACGACAGCGACGACGCGCTGGCCAACCGTCTCTTCGAGATCATGCATGCGAACCGGGCCGACTTCACGCTGACGTTTCGCCATCTCGCGCGCGTATCAAAGCACGGCGCGGAGAACGATGCGCCGGTGCGCGATCTCTTTCTCGACCGCGCTGCCTTCGACGCATGGGCGAACGACTATCGCGCGCGCCTCGCGCTCGAGCCGCGCGACGATGCCGCGCGTGCCACGGCGATGAACGGCGTGAACCCGAAGTTCGTGCTGCGCAATCACCTCGCGCAGACCGCGATCGAACGCGCCGCGCAGAAGGACTTCAGCGAAGTGGAGCGGCTCTTGCGCGTGCTCTCGCGTCCGTTCGACGAACAGCCGGAGCACGCCGCTTATGCGGCAGAGCCACCCGAGTGGGCTCAATCGCTCGAACTCAGTTGCTCCTCGTGAGTCGTGCGCTAGATCTGTGCACATTAACCGTCCGCATTAGCCGTGCGTTTTAGCCGCACCCTCGCGTTTTTTTCGCACTGGCGCTGCCCAAATCGACAGACAGGAACCCAGACATGAGCCACGACGATCACAACTCCGGCGCCTATCCCGGCCACAAGGACGATGCCGCCTGGCGCGAGCAGCTTTCGGACATGGAATACGAGGTCGCGCGCCATGCGGCGACGGAGCGGCCATTCACGGGCCGTTACTGGGATCACTGGGACCGCGGCGTCTACGACTGTGTATGCTGCGGCACGCCCCTCTTCGAATCCGATACGAAATTCGACGCCGGATGCGGCTGGCCGAGCTATTTCCGCCCGATCAACGGCGAGGTGATCGAGGAGCGCACCGACCGCTCGCACGGCATGCTGCGCATCGAAGTGCGCTGCAAGCATTGCGGCGCGCATCTCGGGCACGTATTCGAAGATGGCCCCGCGCCGACTGGCCTTCGGTATTGCATCAATTCGGCTGCGCTACAATTCGAGCCCAAGTGAGCGCCGAGTGTGGCGTGAGCGGCGAGTGCGCCGGATGCGGCATGCGCGCCGCAGCGGCCGTCACGACGCTCAAGCAAAACGCGACGCCGCGCATGGCGTTGTGCCCTGTTTTTACGGACTTCCAGGCCGATAATGAAATTCCTGTTTGATCTGTTTCCGATCATCCTGTTCTTCGTTGCCTTCAAGGTGTGGGGCATCTTTACGGCAACCGCCGTGGCGATCGTCGCGACACTCGTGCAGATTGCATGGGTCGCATTCCGTCACCGCAAGGTCGATCCGATGCTCTGGCTGTCCCTCGGGATCGTCACCGTGTTCGGCGGCGCAACGCTCGTGCTGCACGACGAAACCTTTATCAAGTGGAAACCCACCGTCCTCTACTGGGCGTTCGCCGTGGCGCTGCTCGTCTCGCAGATCGGCTTCGGCAAGAACCTGATCGAAGCGATGATGGGCAAGCAGATCACGCTGCCGCACCGGATCTGGACGCAGCTCAACTTCATCTGGTCTATCTTCTTCGTGCTGCTCGGCCTCGTGAACCTCTTCGTGGCGTTCCACTTCTCGACGGACGCATGGGTCGATTTCAAGCTGTTCGGCGCCACGGGCATACTCGTCGTGTTTATCGTCGGACAGAGTCTGTGGCTCTCGCGTTACATCAAGGAGGAGGAAGAATGAGCGCGGTTTTCATCAACGCAAGCCCGGCTGAGCGTGTGGCGCTGATCGAGTCGCGCCTCTCGGCGGCGCTCGCACCGGTCGTGTCGATCGACGTGCGCGACGATAGCGCACAGCATGCCGGCCACGTCGGCGCAGCCGCGGGCGGGCACTACAGCGTCACGATCGTTGCGGCCGCATTCGCCGGGAAAGCCCGCCTGGCAAGGCATCGCATGGTGTATGATGCGCTGGCCGATGCGATGCAGCGCGGCATTCACGCACTCGTAATCACGGCGCTCACGCCGGAAGAAGCTGCAGCGCTGCCCCGGTAGCCTATCTTTTAGTTCGTTCTTTTAGTTCGTTCGCCCTGTTAGGACTTTTCGATGACCTTGAAAAAAACCCGCTTCTGGGTGTTGCTGGCTGCGTGCGCCGCTGCGCCCGTCTTCGCGCAAAACATTGCCGTCGTCAACGGCACGCCGGTTCCCAAGTCGCGCGCCGATGCGCTGATCAACCAGCTCGTGCAACAAGGCCAGCAGGATACGCCGCAGCTGCAAATGCAGGTGCGCGAAGAACTCGTGCGACGCGAAATCCTGATGCAGGAAGCGTTGCGCCAGGGCATCCCGAACCGGCCGGACGTGAAGGCGCAGATCGCCATGGCGCAGCAGACCGTCGTGCTGCGCGCGCTGATCGAAAACTTCGCGAAGAACAATCAGCCGAGCGACGCCGATATCAAGGCGCGCTACGATCAGTTGACGCAGCAAGCAGGCGGCAGCGAATTTCACCTGCACCACATCCTCGTGGACAACGAGCAGCAGGCGAAGGACCTGATCGCGAAGATCAAGGCCGGCGCGAGCTTCGAAGACCTGGCCAAACAATACTCGAAGGACCCGGGTTCGGCGAAGAACGGCGGCGATCTGGACTGGTCGGATCCGAAGGCCTACGTGCCTGAATTCGCCGAAGCGGCCACGCATCTGCAAAAAGGCCAGATGACCGACACGCCGGTTCACACGCAGTTCGGCTGGCACATCATCCGCCTCGACGACACGCGCCCGATCGCGCCGCCGCCGCTGGAACAGGTGCGCGACCAGATCAAGCAGCAACTGCAACAGGAAAAGCTGCAGGCGTTCGAAGAGAAGCTGGCCAAGCAGGCAAAGATTCAGTAACGCGTATTGCACGCGGCTGTGCCGAAGAACCCCGCGCTTTGCGAAAAGCGCGGGGTTTTGTTTTTGATTCCGCGCGCGCCGTAGCGGACTAGCGATTAAAAGTGCGTAAAAAAGCCGGCTCGAAGGCCGGCTCGCTCATGTGGGCGTCAAGCGCGCGGCGCGCGGCTTAACCGACCCACTTGCGCGCGTTGCGGAATGCGCGCATCCACGGGCTCGCCTCGCCCCATGCCTGCGGATGCCAGCTCATCGTCACGGTGCGCTGCACGCGCTCGGTGTGCGGCATCAGGACGGTGAAGCGGCCATCGGGCGTCGTCACCGACGTGATGCCCTGCGGCGAGCCGTTCGGATTGAACGGATAGCGCTCGGTCGCCTGACCATGGTGATCGACGTAGCGCATCGCCACGGCAACCTTCGACAGATCGCCTTGCTGCGAGAAGTCCGCGAACCCTTCGCCGTGCGCGACCGCCACCGGAATGCGCGAGCCTTCCATGCCGGCGAAGAAGATCGACGGCGAGTCTTGCACCTCGACCAGCGAGAAGCGCGCCTCGAACTGCTCCGACTTGTTGCGCGTGAACTTCGGCCACGCATCCGCGCCCGGAATCATCGAGGCGAGGCTCGACATCATCTGGCAGCCGTTGCAGATGCCGAGTGCGAATGTATCCTCGCGCGAGAAGAAGGCCGCGAACATGTCCGCGAGCTTCGCGTTGAAGCGGATCGTCTTCGCCCAGCCCTCGCCCGCACCCAGCACGTCGCCGTACGAGAAACCGCCGCAGGCGACTGCGCCCGCGAAATCGGCGAGCGTCGCGCGGCCTTCGAGCAGGTCGCTCATATGAACGTCATGCGCGTCGAAGCCCGCACGGTCGAACGCGTACGCGGTTTCGAGGTGCGAGTTCACGCCCTGCTCGCGCAGGATCGCCACACGCGGACGCGCGCCCGTGGCGACGAACGGTGCTGCGATGTCGTCGGACGGATCGAACGTCAGATGCGGCGTCATGCCCGGATCGGCGGCGTCGAGGAGCGCATCGTATTCGGCATCGGCGCAGGCCGGATTGTCGCGCAGGCGCGCAATGCGCCAGCTCACTTCGCTCCACGCGCGCTGCAGTTCGGCGCGCGGCGTCTGGTAGATGCGCTTCGCGTCGCGATAGATCTCGATGGCGTCGCGGTCGTTCAGATGGCCGATCACGTGCGAACAAGCCGACAGGCTGTGCTGGCGCAGCACCGCGAACACGGCGTCGCGCTGCTGGGCGGGCACCTGGATCACGGCGCCGAGTTCTTCCGCGAACAGCGCACGCAGCGTGCGGTCTTCGCGACGGCCGCTCGTCTGTTGCGTCCAGTCTTTTGCATCGCCGTAATCGGATTCGTGCTCGGAGTCCAGCGTGAGCATGTCGACGTTGAGCGACACGCCCACGTGACCCGCGAACGCCATTTCGCACACCGTCGCCCACAGGCCGCCGTCCGAGCGGTCGTGATAGGCAAGCAACTGCTCGTTCGCGTTGAGTTGCTGGATTGCCGTGAAGAACTGCTTGAGGTCGTCTGCGCTGTCGACGTCCGGCACCGCGTGACCCACCTGCTGCGTGACCTGCGCGAAGACGCTGCCGCCGAGGCGGTTTTTGCCGCGGCCGAGGTCGATCACGATCAGCACCGATTCGCCGGCCTCGTCGACACGGCGCAGTTGCGGCGTGAGATGGCGGCGCACGTCGTCGACTTGCGCGAATGCCGAGATGATCAGCGACACCGGCGCGACCACTTCCTTCGCGACGCCCTGCTCGTTCCACTTGGTGCGCATCGACAACGAATCCTTGCCGACCGGAATGCCGATGCCGAGCGCCGGGCACAGCTCCATGCCGATCGCCTTCACGGTGTCGTAGAGCGCGGCGTCTTCGCCGGGCGCGCCGCACGCGGCCATCCAGTTCGCCGAGAGCTTGAGCTTGTCGAGCGAGGCGATGGGTGCGCACGCAATGTTCGTGATGGCCTCGCCGATGGCCATGCGGCCCGACGCGGGCGCGTCGATGACGGCGAGCGGCGTGCGCTCGGCCATCGTCATCGCTTCGCCCTTGTAGCCCGCGTAATCGAGCGTCGTAATCGCGCAGTCGGCGACCGGCACCTGCCACGGGCCGACCATCTGGTCGCGCACGCTCGTGCCGCCCACCGAGCGGTCGCCGATCGTGATGAGGAAGGACTTGCTGCCGACAGTCGGATGACGCAGCACGCTCTTGGCGACTTCGTCAAATGCCACGCCGGTCACGTCGACCGGCACGAGCGGCGTGCTCGCGTGCTCGACGTCGCGGTGCATGCGCGGCGGCTTGCCGAGCAGAATGTCCATCGGCATGTCCACCGGCTGGTGGTTGCCGTTCGCGGCCAGCGCCTTTTCGTCGGTGTCGATGAGCTTCAGTTCGCGCTCGGCGCTCGCCACGCCGACCACGGCGAACGGACAGCGCTCGCGCGTGCAGATCGCTTCGAACATGGGCAGATCGGCGGGCGAAATCGCGAGCACGTAGCGCTCCTGCGCTTCGTTCGACCAGATTTCGCGCGGCGACAGCCCCGACTCTTCGAGCTGGACCTTGCGCAGTTCGAAGCGCGCGCCCTTGTCCGCGCCATCGACGAGTTCGGGGAACGCGTTCGAAAGACCGCCCGCGCCGACGTCATGAATGCTCAGGATCGGGTTGTGCTCGCCCAGTTGCCAGCACGAGTTGATGACTTCCTGCGCGCGGCGCTCGATTTCCGGGTTGCCGCGCTGGACCGAATCGAAGTCGAGCTGGGCGGTGTTCGTGCCGGTGGCCATCGAGCTGGCCGCGCCGCCGCCCATGCCGATGCGCATGCCCGGGCCGCCGATCTGGATCAGCAGCGAGCCTTCAGGCAAGTCGTGCTTGTGCGTGTGCTGCGCGCTGATGTTGCCGATGCCGCCCGCGATCATGATCGGCTTGTGATAGCCGCGCACGGTGCCCGCAACGTTCTGCTCGTAGACGCGGAAGTAGCCGCCGAGATTCGGGCGGCCGAATTCGTTGTTGAACGCCGCGCCGCCAAGCGGGCCGTCGATCATGATCTGCAGCGGCGATGCGATGCGGTCCGGACGGCCATAGGCCGTGGCTTCGTCGGCGGGATTGCGGTGCGCGAGCGGCGTGGCGGCGTCGCGCGCGTTCTCCCAGGATTCGCATGCATCGGGCAGTTCGAGGTTCGAGACCGTGAAGCCCGTGAGACCGGCCTTCGGACGCGCGCCGCGCCCCGTCGCGCCCTCGTCGCGGATTTCGCCGCCCGCGCCCGTTGCGGCGCCCGGGAACGGCGAGATCGCGGTCGGGTGGTTGTGCGTCTCCACCTTCATCAGCGTGTGCGTGAGTTCGGTGTGGCGGCCGTACTGCTCGGCGGGCGCGCCCGCGCTACCCGCCTTGCGCGGGAACCAGCGCTCCGCGACCGCGCCTTCCATGATCGAGGAATTGTCCGAATACGCGACGATCGTGCCCTGCGGACTCATTTTTTCGGTGTTGCGGATCATCGCGAAGAGCGACAGATCCTGGTCCTGGCCGTCGATGGTCCAGCTCGCGTTGAAGATCTTGTGGCGGCAGTGCTCGCTGTTGGCCTGCGCGAACATCATCAGTTCGACGTCGGTGGGATTGCGTTCGAGCTTCATGAACGCATCGACGAGATAGTCGATTTCGTCATCGGCGAGCGCGAGGCCCAGTTCGCCGTTCGCGAGTTCAAGCGCCTTGCGGCCGTGGCCGAGCACGTCCACGGTCTGCATCGGCTTCGCGGGCAGTTCGTCGAAGAGGTGCAACGCCGCGTCGCGCGAGGCCGCCACGCTTTCGGTCATGCGATCGTGCAGCGCTGCCGCAACCGCTTCGCGCGCTTCGTCGGAGAGCGTTTTCTTGCCGCCGAGGATGCCCGACTTCAGCACCACCGTGTACTCGACGCCGCGCTCGATGCGGCGCACCTGTTCGAGACCGCAGTGGTGCGCGATGTCGGTGGCCTTGCTCGCCCACGGCGAAACCGTGCCAAAACGCGGCACGACGAGGAACGTCACCGTGCTGCCGCGTTCCTGCGGCGCCGCGAACGGCGCGCCGTAGTGCATCAGCGCCTCGATCTTCGCGCTGTCCTCAGGGACGAGCGGCACAGCCGAATTGACGAAATGCAGATACTGCCCGTACGCGCCGACGATGTTGGCGTCGAAGTTCGCACCGATACGCTGGAGCGTTTCGAGCAGGCGGGTTTGACGGAAGTCGGAGAGGGCCGAAGCACCGGGGAAACACGAGAAGTGGGCCATGGACTGGGACGTTGCGTCGAGGTTGCGTCGAAATTGCGTCGCGGAATTCGCCTCGCACGGCGGCGATGAGTCGCCAAGGCGGCGACGGCAGGCGAAAGGGAGTCCGCAATTATAGCGCGGAAGGCCCGTCACGGCCCGGCAGACGCAGCGCTGACCCTTTGGGCGCATGGCGAGGCGGCCCGTTTGGCTGCTATGATTGCGCGTTTCACCCGATCGGCTCGCAAAAAAACGCGCGCCGCACGCCCCACCCCTGGCACGGCGCCCCATTCCCGTCGGCGCGCCGTCTGCCTGCAGATCGTATTGTCATGGATGTCATCGTCATTGGCGGCGGAATCGCCGGCGTCGCCACAGCCTACCAGTTGCGCGCGGCGGGTCACCGCGTCTGCGTGGTCGAACGCCATGCGACGGTTGCGCAAGGCGCCACATATGGCCACAGCGGCATCGTGCTGCCCACTCCGCTCGACGTCTGGTTCGGCCCCACCTTTTTGCGCGATGGACGGCACGGCGCGGGCGGCGTGATCTGCCGGACGGGATTCGGGGGCCCGGCACGCGCGTTCGTCAAGCGGCTGCGCACGCTGCACGGCTCCGAAGCCTTCGCGGCCCGCTACGCGCAGCTGCGCCCGCTGATCGAAGCCGCCGAAAGCGCGCTCGGCGACGCCGAAAACCGCTTCCAGCTCGAATACGAACAGCGCAAGGGCCTGCTCTATCTCGTGCGCAGCACCGGCGAATGGGCGCTCACGCAACCTGCGCTCGAACTGCTGCGCCGCTTCGAGGTGCCGCATTACGCACTGAGCGCGGCCGAATGCGTCGCGTTCGAGCACAACATTCCCGCCGATCCGCCGTTTGCGGGCGGCGTGCACTTCGATTCGGGGCGCGTGGCGAACTGCCCGCTCTTCGTGAAGCAGCTCAAGCAGCTGCTCGACAACAACGGCGGCGTGCAATTCCAGACCGGCCGCGAAGTCAGCGCGATCCGGCTCGAGAGCGGCCGCGCCGCCGTCGAACTCGCGCCGCGCCTGCCCGAGGACGCCCGCACGCGCGACGTCGAAGTCATCTCCGGCGACGCCGTGGTCGTGGCGGCGGGCGCGCAGACGCCGCGCCTCGTGGCGCCATTCGGCGTCAAGCTGCCGCTTTATCCGTTGCGCGTGCACACATTGAACGCGCCGGTCGCGCATGAGGAATGCGTGCCGCACACGACGATCGTCGACACCGCCAGGCGCGTGGCGGTCACGCGTATGAATCACCGTCTGCGGATTTCGGGCGGCGGCGTGCTGCTGCGCGCGCGCCAGGCCGACGAGCCGCTCACCGAAGCACTCACCGAGCAGGCCCAGGCGCTGCTCGGCGAAGCTTCGCGCGACTGGGCGCCGGGCGCAGCGCGGATTTCCGCCGCACTGGCCTGGGAAGGCATGAAGCTGCTGTCGGCGGACGGCCTGCCTGCTGTTGGCAACGCCGGTCATCCGCGGCTCTTCGTCAACGCCGGACACGGCCCGGCAGGCTGGGCGCTCGCGCTCGGCTCGGCACAGCTCATCGCGCAGCAGATCACGGGCATCAAGCCCGATCTTCCGGACGACACCGTCGCCGCCCTGCGGCCGGATCGCGGGTAAGCCGCTCTACCTGCGCCGCGCCCGGCGAAGCTGCCTGAGGCAGTCCGGGTGCGCGGCAAGCCCCGGTTTCGACAAGAACCCGGAGCCCCACGACGCGATGGCTCGGGTATCGTTGCACTGTCGATATCACGATCCGCCCTCGCCATGTCCGCCACGCCGCTGCCCGCCCCCACCGCACCGACGCTCTTCACGCCGCACGACCGGCCCGTCCCGCTCCTGACCGTCGAGGAATTGCGCGTCTGCGAAACCGCCGCGCAGGCTGGTCTGCCCGAACACACGCTCATGGCCCGCGCCGGAGCCGCCGCCGCGCGCTTCCTGAACGAGCAGATCGCACATGCGCCCTCGCCCGCAGGCGGCAAACCCGTCTGGTTCGCGGCCGGGCCGGGCAATAACGGCGGCGATGCGCTCGTCGTCGCGACGGAACTGCATCGGGCGGGCGTGGCCGTCGAAGTCTGCATGCCGGTCGAGGTCAAACCCGACGACGCGCGCTGGGCGCTGAGCGTTGCGCGCGCCGCGGGCGCTCCCATCACGGCTGCGCCGCCTGCCTCGTTCGACGCATATGGCTGGCTTGTCGACGGGATGTTCGGCATCGGACTCGCGCGCGGGCTCGACGGCGTTTTCGCGGATCTCGCTGCGCGGCTCTCCGCACGCGCGAGGAGCCACGGCCACGTGCTCGCACTCGACGTGCCGAGCGGCCTCGACAGCGACACGGGCAACGTCGTCGGCAGCGGGCCTGCCGTGCGCGCAACCCACACCGTCACGTTCATCGCGGCCAAGCCCGGCCTCTACACCGGCGCGGGCCGCGACCACGCGGGCGCCGTGAGCGTCGCACCGATCGGCATCGACACGGAAGCTCACCCATCGGCCGCCCGCCTCAATGCACCTGCTCTCTTCGCCGCCTGGCTGCCCGCGCGCGATTACGCGACGCACAAGGGCACGTTCGGCACACTGGCCGTTATCGGCGGCGACACCGGCATGTGCGGTGCACCCATTCTGGCGGCGCGCGCCGCACTGCTCTCAGGTGCGGGCAAGGTCCATGTGGGATTCGTCGGCAGCGATGCGCCGCCCTACGATCCGCCGCATCCCGAACTGATGCTGCACGCGGCAGACAGGCTCGACACCGATGCCATGGATGCCATTGCCGCCGGCTGCGGCATGGGCGGCAGCGTCGCGGCACGCGATCTCGTCGACTCGATCCTGCAGTTGAACGTCCCCGTGCTGCTCGATGCCGATGCGCTCAATCTCGTCGCGGGCGACGGCGCGCTCGGCGCCCGTATCGCCGCGCGCGGCACGCCGTGCGTGATCACGCCGCATCCGCTGGAAGCGGCCCGCCTGCTGGCCGCGGATACGGCTTTCGTGCAACGAGACCGCGTCGCGGCTGCGCGCGCGCTCGCGGCGCGCTTCTCCGCGGTGGCCGTGCTCAAGGGCAGCGGCACCATCATCGCAGCGCCCGACGGACGCATCGCCATCAATCCAACCGGCAACGCGGCACTCGCGACGGGCGGCACGGGCGACGTGCTCGGCGGCCTGATCGGCGCGCTGCTCGCACAACGGCTGCCGCCGTTCGAAGCGGCCCTCGCGGGCGTCTGGCTGCACGGCCTCGCCGCCGAGGCGCTCTGCGCGGAAGGCGGCGGACCGGCCGGCCTCGCGGCAGGCGAACTCGCACCGATGGTGCGGCGGCTCATGAACCGGCTGTTTTATCCGTCGCGCGACTAGAGCGACGCGTAACGGCGTGAGGCGGCACGCCGCTTGCTGGACATGCGTTATGCGCGGTAGCTCGCAAACGCACGAACGTGCGTCCCTGGAGCACCGCCTTCGCGCCCCACCATGACTGCGCAGGTTCACGCGAGCCCGCTATACTGACTCACCACGCCACCGGCATTCATCGAGCGCGGGCGCGCAACCGCACCGCGCGCGAAACGCCTCCGCCAAACCGGCGGACGGTATCCGCCGCCTTCCCACCGTGCTTCCTTGCCAGACGAACATGACGAATCCGCTTCCTGCATGGTCCGCGCTTCAGACGCACTACGAACAAATCCGCGATGAGCGCCTGCGCGACTGGTTCGCGCCCGCCAACGACACCGTACCGACCCGCGCCGAGCGTTTCACGTTCACGGGCGGAGGTCTTGCGGCCGACTTCTCCAAAAATCGCATCACCGACGCCACGCTGAATCTGCTCGTGCAGCTCGCGCGTGACGCGGGCGTCGAAGCCCGCCGCGACGCGATGTTCGCAGGCGAGATCGTCAACCCGACCGAAGGCCGCGCGGCGCTGCACACCGCGTTGCGCGCGACCGGGCTCGACGCGCCGTTCCACGCCCAGATCGTCGCCGAGCGCGCGAAGATGGCGAAGTTCGCCGACGCCGTGCGCAGCGGCGCCTGGACCGGCTACACGGGCAAGCGCATCCGTCATGTCGTGAATATCGGCATCGGCGGTTCGGATCTCGGGCCGAAGATGGTCGTGCACGCCCTGCATCACCTGGCGGCGCCGGAAATCAGCTCGCACTTCGTTTCGAATGTCGACGGCGCAGATCTGTGGCGCGTGATCGAGCATATCGATCCCGAAGAGACGCTGGCCATCATCGTCTCGAAGACGTTCACCACGCTCGAGACGATGACCAACGCGCGCTCGATGCGCGACTGGTTCGTGCAGAACGGCTGCCCGGAAAGCGCACTTGCGAAGCATTTCGTGGGCGTGTCGGCGAATCCGGCCGAAGTCGTGAAGTTCGGCATCGCCGCCACGAACGTATTCGAGATGTGGGACTGGGTGGGCGGCCGCTATTCGCTGTGGTCGGCGGTGGGCCTCTCGATCATGATCGCGATCGGATCCGCGCAATTCGACGAACTGCTCGCGGGCGCGCACGACATGGACCAGCACTTCCGCGAGGCGCCGCTCGAACGCAACCTGCCGGTGCTCCTCGGGATGATCGGCGTCTGGTATCGCAACTTCTTCGGCTCGCAGAGCTATCTGGTCGCGCCGTACTCGGAGGCGCTGCACTACCTGCCCGCCTATCTCCAGCAACTCGAAATGGAGAGCAACGGCAAGTCGGCGCGGCTCGACGGACGGTTCGTCGATTACCCCACCGCCGCCGTCACCTGGGGCGAACCCGGCACCAACGGCCAGCACGCGTTCTTCCAGATGCTGCACCAGGGGCCGACGATCGTGCCGATCGACTTCATTGCGGTGCTCACGCCGGAACATCCGCTTGGCGACCATCATCCGAAGCTGCTCGCCAACTGCTTCGCGCAAAGCGAAGCGCTGATGCTCGGCCGTACCGAAGAGGAAGCGCGCAAGGTGGCCGGACCCGACAAGCCCGAACTCGTGCCGCACCTGGTGTTCCCCGGCAACCGGCCGACCACGACACTGCTTGTCGATGCGATCAACGCACGCACGCTCGGCGCGCTGATCGCGCTCTACGAGCACAAGGTGCTCGTGCAGGCGTCCGTGTGGAACATCAATCCGTTCGACCAGTGGGGCGTGGAACTCGGCAAGATTCTCGGCAAGGTGGTCGAGGCCGATCTCACCGCCGCTGCCGGCGACGCGAAGCAGCACGACTCGTCGACAGCCACGCTGATCGCGCGAGCGCGCGCCGCACTCAAGCGTGCGGAATAAGGCGGAATCAGCGGGAATCCGATGATGCGAAGGGCGTGCGCCGCGGCGCACGCCCTTCGTTTGTAAAGCAGCATGTAATTCAGCGTCCGGCTTCTTCGATCTTGCCGGAATCGAGCACTTCGCCATGCATCACGCGCCGCCCCGCTTCGATCGTCACGGTCGTGTCGCAGCGGCGTGCAAGATCGATGTCGTGTGTGACCAGCACGAGCGTCGCCCCGTTCGCACGATTCATCTCGAACATCAGGTCGATGACTGCGTGACCCGTAGCGGCGTCGAGACTGCCCGTGGGTTCGTCGGCGAAGAGGACGGCGGGATGCGTCACGAATGCGCGCGCAAGCGCCACGCGTTGCTGTTCGCCACCCGAGAGGAGTTTGGGATAGTGCCCCGTTCGCTGTCCGAGGCCGACGCGTTCGAGCAGTGCGCGCGAGCGCGCGAATGCCTCGCGTGTGGACATGCCGCCCTGCAGTTCAAGCGGCAGCGCGACATTTTCAAGTGCGGTGAGATGCGGCATCAACTGGAACGACTGGAACACGAAGCCGACGGAACCGTTGCGCAGCGCCGCGCGTTGATCCTCGGCCATGCCGGTCAACTCCTCGCCAAGCAACCGGACGGAACCCGCGCTCGCGCTATCCAGCCCCGCTAGCAGTCCGAGCAGCGTAGACTTGCCCGAACCCGAAGCGCCGACGATCGCCACACTGCTGCCAGCGTGGACGGTGAGATCGATACCGTCGAGTATCGTCAACTCACCGGTGGCATCGATGACCCGCTTGCACAATCCGCGCACTTCGATGACTGGATCACTATTCATTCGCATATGATCAAGCACAGGTTAGCCATCAAGGCGCAGCCCGGCGCGCCGTTTGCCGCAGGTTTCAGCAATGCCTGGACGGCTGCTTGCGCGATTGCCTGCGCCAGACTCGTCACCGCGTTCGCCATGATCGCAATGCTATTTGCGCTATTTGCGATCACCGGCGCGCAGCCCGCAATCGCGGCCACGCCGCCCGCCACTGCTGCGGCCGACACGGCGAAGCCCGTGATCGTGGTGCTCGGCGACAGTCTCTCCGCCGAATACGGCCTGCCGCGCGACACGGGCTGGGTCGCACTGATGCGCGAGCGGCTCGCGAACAAGCGAATCGATTATACCGTTGCGAATGCGAGCATCAGCGGGGACACGACGAGCGGCGGCCTTGCCCGCCTGCCGCTCGTGATGCAGCGCCTCAAGCCCTCGATCGTCATCGTCGAACTCGGCGCCAACGATGCGCTGCGCGGCGTCCCGCTCACCACGACCGAGAGCAATCTGCGCGCCATCATCGCCCAGATCCGCAAGGGCAACGCGAAACCGATGCTCGTCGGCATGTATGTGCCGCCCAACTATGGACTCGACTATACGCAGCAATTCCATGGCCTCTATGGCCGTTTGTCCAAGGAATTGCACGTGCCGCTCGTTCCGTTCCTGCTTGCCGGTCTCACAGACAAACCCGAGTTGTTCCAGTCGGACCAGATTCATCCGACGCAGCAGGCACAGCCTTTGCTGCTCGACAACGTGTGGCCGACGCTCAAACCGCTCCTCGCTGGCGGCGCACAGCGCTAGCCTGTACGGCTCGCCGATCGCTGACGCACGGGCGTCGCAGTGCTGCGTGCGACGCAGGGCCGTTTGCGCCATGCGCGTTCCGGGCCATCGGCCACGAAGCCTGGGGGGATCGGCGGCTTTCGCCAGAACCCATCCGTCCCTGGCGGGAGAGAGAAGTGTGAAGTACGTGTGCGTTATTTTCGTCGCGGCGACGCTCGGCGCCTGTGCCAGCCAGCCGCTGCCGATGGGTGCGGAATCGGTCGGCACGAGCCTGCATCCGTCTGCTGCCGTTGCACAGTGCATCGCGCAGAAGTGGGCCGATCGGTCGCAACAGCAGGTCGTCTCGCAGATGATGACGGCCAACAACCAGGCGATCGATGTCTATATGCCGGGCCAGCGGCCGCCCGATGGCGCTGCCGCAACGGTGCGCCCGTCCTGGTCGCCCAATAACAAAACCTGGGTTGGCTACCGCGCCGGTAGCGGCGTCGATGCCGCAAACGGTAGCGACGCCACCAGCGCCATTACGGCCTGCCTCTGATCGCACCGGCTGCGCGTGCCGCAAGCCCTGAAAAGTCAAAAGCCCCGCAATCCCGGACCGCGCCGCAAAGCTGGATCGACATCCAGCCTGGCGGCACAGCCCGTTGCGGGGCTTTATTGCTGCTGGCACGGCGGGCCGTGCCGTCTGTCTTACTGCCCGTCGCCGGACTGGCCAGCCGGACCGAGCGAGCCGTAGTACTTCACCTTCGAGCGATCACGCAGCGCATCGAGATAGGCCTGCACCTGCGATTGCCCGCTCACCTGCGCGAGCTGCTGCTGCGCACCGGCGAGACGCGGGCCTTCGGCGGCCGGGCCGTTCGTGACGGCATTGATGCGATAGATCGCAAAACCGTCGCTGCCGAGATCGACGCCGACATAGGCCGGCAGACTCTGCGCATCGGCCTTGAAAACCGCCGACAGCGCCGCAGCGGACAGACCCTGCGCCTCGTTACGCGAAACCTTCACCGCTGCAGAGAATCCGGCGGTCGCCTTGGACTTCTGCAGATCGGCGAGCCTGGCCTGACCGTCCTTGCGCGCGAGGTCGGCGGCCTGCTGCGCGATGACGCGCTGGCGCACCGCATCCTTGACCGCGGCGAATTCGGGCGTTGCCGCCGGCTTGAAGTTCGTGACGTGCGCCGAGATCAACGTGCTGTTGCCGACGTCGATCGCCTGCGTGTTGTTGTGCTGGTTCACCGAGTCGTTCGCGAACACCGCGTCGAGGAACTTTTGATTGTTCAACGGGCTGTCCGGCGGCAGCGCCGGGTTCGGCTTCGACGTGACCGTTGCGGTCTGGATGGTCAGCTTGAACTTGTCGGCGGCCGGTTGCAGGCTCTTCGGCTGCTCATAGACCAGTGAGGTGAAGCCTTCGGTAGCGTCGCCGAGCAGCTTCGTGGCCTGTTGCGCCTTGACGTCGCTCAGGATCGAGGCCTTCACCTCTTCGAACGGCTTCGTCGCCGACGGCTTGACGTCCGTGACCTTGACAATGTGATAGCCGAAGTCCGACTGGATCACGTCGCTGATTTCGTCCTTTTTGAGCTTGAAGACGGCATCGTCGAACGCTTCGCCGCCCGCGATCATGCCGCGGCCGAAGAAGCCGAGATCGCCGCCCTTCGCTGCCGAACCCGGATCCTGCGAATCCTTCTGCGCGATCTGCGCGAACTGGTCGGGATGGGCCCGCACTTCGGCGAGGATCGATTCCGCCTTCTGCTTCGCAGCGCTCCGGTCGGCCGCGCTCGCATCCTTCGGCACGGCGATCAGGATGTGGCTTGCGCGCACCTGTTCGTCGGTGCGGTAGTGGGCGATGTTGTCGTTGTAGAACTGCTTGAGATCGGCGTCGGACGGATGAACCGTGGCCGCCACCGCCGCCGCCGACAGCACCAGATACTGGATCTGGGCCGTTGCCGGCGTGGCGAAATCGCTCTTGTGCGCGTCGTAGTAGGCCTGCAGTTCCGCGTCGGTCGGCTGCACCTTGGGCGCATAGTCGGCGGCGTGGAATGCAAGCGCCTGGACTTCGCGCTGCTGTTCGGAGAGCGCCGTGAGCTGCTGCGCGAGCGACTTCGGCGTGAACGCGCTGCTGATGACCGCGGCCGGCAACTGCTCCATCGCGAGGCTGTAGCGCACGCGCTCGTCGTACTGCTCGGGCGTCATGCCCTGCATGGCGAGCATTTCCTTGTAACGGTCGAGGTCCATCGAGCCGTCGGGCTTCTTGAGCGACGCAATGATCGGATCGGACAACAACGCGCGGCGCACGGCCTCGTCCGAAGCGCTGAGGTGCAGGCGCTGCGTCTCGGCGGCGAGCACACGCTGCTGGATCATGCCGTCGAGAATGTCCTTGCGATGCTGCGGCGTGTCGAACAGTGCCTGGTCGAAGCTCGCGCCCATGACCTGGCGAGCCTGATCGAGTTGCTGACGCGCGGCGTTGTCGTACTCGACACGCGTAATGTTGTGTCCATCGACGCTTGCGACATTTGCGCTTTCGTCGAAGAAGCCGCGGAAACCTTGAATGCCGACGAAGCCGAGCCCTGGCAGGATCACCAGGAGCAGCAGGAACATCATCAGCCGTTTGTGATTGCGGAAAAAGTCGAGCATGCGTGACAGAGCGAAGGGAGGGCCCAAAAACAGAACGCCCGATATTACCTCAGAGGACAATAAAAAAGGCGAACCGCAGTTTGCCTTCGGTTCGCCTTCTTTAGAAAGATCTGGCGGAGCGGACGGGGCTCGAACCCGCGACCCCCGGCGTGACAGGCCGGTATTCTGACCAACTGAACTACCGCTCCGTGCGGTTGCATTCTGCAACTATCCGGCAACTACCGATGCAGATGCCTGAGGAACCGAAAACTGGTGGGTGCTGAGGGGTTCCAAGAAACCCTCGCTTGCCTTGATGGATAAGGCTTCGCTCCAGTTCGATCCTGCGGATACAACGAAAAATACAACGAGGCAGAATTTTGCCCTAAATGTGGCCAGCCCGCAACAGAAATTTGCAGACTGCACCGACCCTCAAGCCGTGGCGCGTCCGGGCAAACAATGTCGGCGTCGATGCTGATGCCAGCGATAAAGCGTCATTGAAATAGCTGTAGCTATATAGCGGTCGCGGTCACCTTCTCATGCCGCCTGATATCGAAAAATTCGGCAACTGCCACATTCGGCGCTCCAATCCAATATTGCAGACGGCCGGAACCTTACATGGGATTACCGAATTAGCTACGAAGACAGTCTCAGAAGCGAGCCCAACACCCACATCGTTTGAGCCACATCGTAACTCGACGAAGGAACTCCTTCCAACCTTCCTTGAGCACCGCTGCCCGAGTACGTCACCGACTTGATCATCAGCGCTCGCCAATGGTCCGGCGATTCTGGAATCTTTGTGGACTTTGACATTGGTCAACCTACAGACTGGCTGGATACGTGGCAAGCGTGCAGACAACGACGTTACCTAGTCGTACGCCAGCTGCCGGCGCTTCGCTACTTCACGCTCGACATCCTCCAGTGCGTAGAGTTTCTGGTTCCCGTAGGGAGTGAGCCAGGAACGCGCCTCCTCCCGAATCGTCCTCGCGATGACGTTGCTTCCGCTAACCAGTTGCGAGACTTCCCCCGCGAAAATCAGCTTTAGTCCCGTGCGGCCTTCAAACTCCGCCCGTGTTTTTTCACGCTGCTGAAGCGGCGGCACCTTCGCGAGCATCATGCTGATCTTATGGCGGCACTTCTCATCGAAAGCTACCTGAGCCGCCACGCAGGCGGCGGGGACACCATCTGGATCTGCCGCAGCCGTGGCAACAAAGCTCGGGAAGTGTTTTTCGGTGATCCGCTTGACGTAGCCTTCGTACTCGAGCTGGAGACCGAACGGTGAAAAAGTGGCAGCGTGCGGGGCTAGCGCCGCCATGGCGGCCGCCTCATCGAAGATAGTGCCCAACTCGAGCAGGCGAGCTTCATTTGCTCGCCGCGTCTTCTTTTCGCATTTCTTGATCGCCCGCGCCTCCGAATCGACACGGCGCTGCTGTGCGACCTTCTCCACCTGGGCGATTCGCTCCGAAGTCGGCACAACGCTGACATCGATTCTCAACGGTGTGACAACGAGCGTTTCCTCAACCCAGTACGCCTCCTCCGGGGCCTCATCTTGGTCACATTCAAAGACCGTGAGATTGCCATCGCTGATCTCGAACGGGCGACCGTACAACTCGTTGAGCTGGTCCCGTGGTCGGCGCGTTTCTACCGATCCCACAAGTTGCCCCCCGTACCAGAACACGACCTTCTTTCGCGAACGAGCCAATGCGACCATCACTTCGTCTGTGAATTCTGGCCGCCGGACCTCAACATAAGCGGCGACGCTTCTCGGGTCGATCCTCGCCATGCCGAACGCGCCCGAAGCATCACACTCCGCGAAAAGGCCGGAGCGACCAGCGCCCGAAGCCTTGAGCACGACGCCGTTGTCGAGAGCGCCGTCCGTGTAGCACAGCAGGTAGTAGTCGCAGTTCTGGCCATCGAAGACTTCGAGGCCGTCTTTATCGAAGTCGTAGAGCGTCCAGGGGTCTTCGCCCGCGATTGCGACGTTGCTGTTCGTGTTCATTCGTAGGCCGTCTGAGCCCTCTCCCGCTTCGGTTTATCTTGACGAGGTGATGCGCGCGGGAATCGTGGGGTCCACCACGTGCTCTTTTACGCAGCCAGATAGCGGTCTGCGCTCACTCGTTTTCCTATGTCAATCGCGCAAGCGGAAGCGATGCTTTTCAAGTTCGTTCCCTGCCAAACAACCCGTCGTGCTCGCTTTATCGGCACCATTTTCCTTTTCTGGCCTGAAGGTGTGCCGTTGTGCCGTCGATTGCTGGAACAAGCGCCATAGCTTTTTCATGGTCGACCGGCTGATTCGACAGCCACTCTGTCTTTAGCCGCGCCAACAGGTCGCAAGTGAGAGCGCCGTACTCGGGAAAATTCCGAAGCTCGTGAATGTAAGCTAGGGAAGGTCTGCAAAAGTCCTGGCGTTGAAGTCTGGTTGGACTATCCTGGGAGATAGGCAAATTTAAGGGGTTCCTCGATGACGCAGCTTGGTCTTGGTCTGGATCTTTCAACGAAACGCACGCGCAAGCGGGAATTTCTCGATGAGATGCGGCGCGTTGTGCCGTGGTCGAGGTTGATTGCGTTGATCGAACCGCACTATCCGAGAGGCAAGACTGGAAGGCCGCCGTTTCCGATTGCGACGATGCTGCAGATCCACTTCATGCAGCAGTGGTTTGGTCTGTCAGACCCAGCGATGGAAGAGGCACTCTATGATGTGCCGCTGTATCGTGAGTTTGCTGGGTTGGACGAGGGCATGACGCGTTTGCCGGACGAGAGCACGATTCTCCGGTTCCGGCACCTTCTCGAAACGCATGGCCTGGCCGTGCAGATGCTCACGCTGGTCAATGAGATCCTGAGCGAGAAAGGCTTGATGTTGAAGGCAGGGTCGGCGGTCGATGCAACCTTGATTTCGGCACCCAGTTCGACGAAGAACGGCTCCGGTACACGGGACCCGGAGATGCACCAGACGAAGAAGGGAAATCAATGGTATTTCGGGATGAAAGCGCACATCGGCGTGGACGCAGAGTCGGGTCTGGTCCACACCGTCATTGGTACAGCGGCCAACGTTCACGACATCAATGCGGCCGAAGCGTTGTTGCACGGCCAGGAAGCGGATGTGTACGCTGACGCGGGATATCAGGGTATTGAAAAGCGCTGCCAGGCGAACCCGGTTCGCTGGCATGTCGCGATGCGACCAGGCAAGCGTCGACAACTGGACCTGAACAATCGTCTGGACGCGATATTCAACCAGATTGAGCGCCTAAAGGCTGGCATCCGCGCCAAGGTTGAACATCCATTCCGCGTGATCAAGCAGCAGTTTGGCTATACGAAGACCCGGTACCGAGGGTTGATGAAGAACACCGCGCAGATCACGACACTGTTTGCGCTGTGCAATCTTTGGATGGCACGCAAGGCTTTGCGCAAAGCGTGAAACGCCCAGAGGTAAAGGCCGTGAGTCTCGGCAACGGAGGTCGTCATGCTTCAAAAACCGGACGACCAACTTGCCAACAGACGCTTACGGCTGATGTGCCCCAAGTGTCAAAAAATCAGCGCTCTGAAAACGAGTTGTGCAGACCTTCCCTAGCTGACTGACAAGCTTGTGCTGCACGCCGCCGTCGTCCGTCCCGCGACTAATCTCGGCAATTATTCGGTGATAAAGCTGAAACTGCTCTCTCGCAGAGGTCTCCCGTCGCTCCGAAAGATAGCGCCACGCGGAAAAACAAATCGCGAGAAGCGGGATAAGTAGGCCGAGAATTGCAAGAACGAGCGCAACAACAGCTACAAGCAGGCTGATCACAGTTGCAGCAGACGCCTGGTCCGCGAGCGATGCAGATCGCAAGCTTACCCAAAGCCCGAGTAGAAACGACATCATCGCTGGTTACTCTCCGATTTCCTATGCGTTAAGTTGCAGCGCTCGGCTCGCCTCTCGAATCCGCCTAGCCGCGTCGCGCGGTGTGTCGGATACCTCTGTCCAGTCGTGATGCCACCATTCGATCACCGCCGCCGCATCACTCAACGAGCGTGCGGCTATTACGTCACGAACTTCGTCTGCAACCTCATCCCACCATGCCGCACCTTCGCCGTCACTTGCGCGCGAGTCAATCGCCTTGCGATAGATCGCCTTGGCACTGTCGAGCGTGATTCGCATTGCGTTTTCCGTCGTCAGTACAAAACTTTGATTGCTGCGGTTATCGCCAGAAAGACCACGACCCAGAGAATGATTGGACCCGAAGCGCCTTTGAAGTGGAATCCGAAGCCTTCGAACTCGATCGGCCCCGACGAGCTCTCCAAAAATACCACTATGCACATGGCCGCGAGTGCGGCGGCTGGTAGACCTATAGCAGCAGGAAAGTGCTCCAGTGCGATGCGGTAAAGCGCAGGATCTTGCATCATGGAAAAAGCGCCGCCCACAAAGAATGTACCCCCGAAGATGATGCCCACGACCAGAACAAGCCAATGTGCAACGCGACGGATTGTTGGTTCACCTTTATTGCTCGCGGTTTGGTCGCTCATTGGCAGCTCCTGTTTTCCTAGTTCACGCTCGTGCTGGTTGGAACCGCCGATCCGGTCCCATTGCACGGCTTGCAAGCGACGAAGCCGGCAAAGCCTGGCCATCCTCCAGTTCCGCCACACAAGGCGCATTCAGTGCCGGCTTCTGCAAGGCTCTCGGCTTGCTTCAACCGTGTCTGCCATTCGGTTTCGCTGATCTTTCTCACCTGTATTTCCCTCTATACATTTTCCTATTCGTCGTCAGCCTTGCCGACTGCAACGCCTTTGATCGAACCATCGTCAACGACACCAATTTGTAACGACTTCCCCTGACGCGGATGCCGCGGGGGGATGCGTGCCGCGATTTCAAGAACGGATTTGCCGCTGACTACCGTGCGCTTGATGAAATGTTCCAACGCTTCAAGCAATTTTCGGAATTCGGTCTCATCTGGAGACCACCCACGGTGAGCTGCTGCGTTCCCCGCGTTCGCCACTGTTGCCAGGACGTTCGCCTCTGTTTCTCCAACAAAGCCACGGTGCCTCAAGCCGTCTACCTTCTTCTCAAGTGACAGCCCGGGGTCGATCTTAAGAAACTCTGTCGTTCTATCAAGAGCCGTCCGGAGTCCCACCGCCGCCAAGATGAGTGCGCCAGCTTCTTTCGCGTCATACGTTTGGGTCAAAATCGTCGCGAGTTGCGGGTCTATACTCGACAAATCCCAAATCCAGTCTGGCCGGCTAGCGGTTTTCTCAGGCATCGGGTAGGTTGTCACGGTGATCGGATGATAATACCCTTGGGCACCATCGACACCCACTCGAACGTCCCAGTCTTCAGAGTCCCAACTACCGCGCCAGTAGAAAACGGTTTCACAGCCCAAGCACTTCAATAGTCGATGATCGACCTGTCCGCTGGTCGCGTTACGCCCGTCTGTCCACTCCCACGGCTCATCAAGCGCACCATGTACGCCGCAGTTCCGTTCACCATCGCATCGCGGACAAACGGCTTTGAAAATCTCCATCGATCTTCACCTTGTAGGGCGGGTTCGGATTTTTTAGCTTGAACGTCCCTTACCGCAGCGGCCGCATTCGTAAAAATGAATGCCGCTATCGTTAAGTATGTAGTGGTAGTGGGTTCCCGGCGCCCATTGATGCCACCCGATGAGGCACGCGAGCCGTCCGATCCATCGCTGCAGCATGCAGCCCTCCTGTTTTCCTAACTTCCTGAGCGTGTCTGTAACCTGAAGCGCTCCTTAGCGGCCTCCCGTATACCGGCGAGTTCCCAGTCGTACAGATCTCGACAGGCAGCTCTGAGAGGGCCCGCATCTTGTTCGCTGATTACCTGTTCTTCTGCCGCCGCGGACAATGTGCCACCGTCAACTTGAACGTAGGCCACAAATTCGCCGAAATAGATCATGATGAATTTCGCATCACCGAGTGTATATACACAAGGTTGTAATGCGACTGGACCGAACGGAAACCGCAGTTTGTAGATGATGATTCGCGGGTCAGTCGATGTACCCGGGTCGGAATCAAGAAGCCGCTGGCGATATTCATCTTCGCGCTCGTCAAGGCGCACGCGAGCAAAATATTCGTGTCCGCACACGGACGCGCGCCACACCATCGACATGACGAATAGTTTCAACTTTTGATAGTTGAAGGTACCGTCACCGACAAGCAGTACGTCTGGGCCCTGCGCCACGCGAGATTCCTGCAGAAACAGTTCCGTGCCGTAGTCGTCCCACGGCTGCATAAGCTTCTCGCATTCTGGGCAGAGAAATCGGCCATAAACCCCGGTCCACACATTCTTCGCGCGACCGTCTGTCGGATACATGCGCACCGTTGCGTCCTCACCATCAGGCCGCAACGGGCTCACGAAGGCACTTGGCACGATATGCGATTTTACAAATGGACCGACAGTGGGACACATTCGACATTCGCCAGCATTGACTTGCACGTTCACGTTTTTTCCCGAGCCGTTCAAAACTTTAGCTGCACCGACGGTAGATAGGCGTCAGTTACAGGGTTCCAGCATTCCAGCGTCGCAGTTTTGCGGATGCAGTCCACAAGGATCGTTTGCGCATGTTGGCGTGGGCACCATATCACCTGCGGAAGACCGAAACCCATGTCCTGAAGTTTGGCGAGGACATACTTCCGCTTTCGAACTGCGTCTTCGGGAAGCTCACTATCGTCGCCACCCGCGACGATCGGGTTAATGGATGAGCGCTCCTCCTGCGGAATCACCTGGTCGACGGCTTCGCAGAAGTCGCCAAAAGTGGGGACATCATCCGCGCCTGCTGTGTGGATCAGACTGACCTGACTCTGGTAGATGATCGCCACACCGATACACGGCCCCAGACCGGACGTCTCAACCACCTCGTCGCTATGATCGACAACATAATGTTCCTGCCCAACGTCCACAGTCTCTGCCCCTCGTTTGCGGCATCGGCATAGCCGGCGCCTGTTGTTTTTCTATGCCTCGCGTCGGGCGATGGAGAGCCCATTTCAAAAGATATGCGAGCGAGCCGTCCTTGCTCGGCGTCCAACGACCGCCTTGCGCTTCGTGAAGAATGCCCTCGAACTCGGTAGCGTCAACTTCGCCGTCCGTGAGCTTTTTCACCAAAGTGTCGGCGATGATGAGTTGTCGCTGCGGCACCGTTTCAATCATTATGGACCACGATCCCACCACCGCCCATGCACTGGCGCCAAAGGCAGCATCCACCGCTATCAAAATCTCATCGCGTGTCATTGTTCCGCTCCTCGTTTTCCGTTGAGTGAAACTCAACCGCGGAGCACATACCACGGCGTCGAGGAACTACCGCTCGGATGACCGAGAGCGGGACATACGTCACCGCCGCGAATCACGAAATGTGGCACCGACGACGTTCCGCCGGGATGGCCACGAGCGGGACATAACTCGTCCCCGCGTAATTCGTAGTGCGGCACCGATGAGCTTCCGTTAGGATGGCCGCGCGCAGGGAAAAGCTCCTTCATTGCTGTTTTCCGATAGGGTTCACTGCGGACTCTGAGCAAGCTCAATAGCTTTTGCCAAAACCTCGATGGGCGGTCCGCCGGCAACTGCGACGAGCATTCGACCAGCACCCGCCCGCGCGGTGGGAAGGCCGAGTAGCTGTGCGGGATCAAGCTCGAGATGAACCATCGAATGCCGCCTTTGAGCAGCCGCTGCCATAAAAGGCGCTAGCGCGATAGCAAGCGCTTTTAGCTCATCCTGACCAGGCGTAATTTTGTCCATTCGCTTTCCTTCCTGAAATGTTGATTACCCGCTGATCGGCCTATCCGCCGGCCTTGCAGAGCGGGCGGTTTGTGCCAACAGGTGGCGGAGCGACTTCTTGGTTGGCGTTTGCGCCGGAGTCGGCCACGACCTCAAGCGCCGACACGAGAAAGCCCTTGCTGCGCAGCGCGCCCTTCGACGTAAGCCACTCACACACCACCTTGTGGGCAACGTTTACTGCTTCCAAAACGATGCGCTACGGCCCCGAGGCCGGCTTGTCCTTTGACGGTCATTACCTGCCGTTTGTCGCGTTCGCGGACCTTGGTACCCGGTTTAAGCTCGATGTCAGTCATTCTCGTTTTCCGTTATAGCGGCAACAGCCCGACGATGGTTGAAGAGGTCGTCAACACGACCGCAATCGCCGTCAAGATCGCGGCAGTACAATTCAATGCGCCCGACTTCTGAGCCGCTTCGATGAAAGCAACGTTCCACCCCAGTTGCTCGAGTTCAGGAATAACCGGTGCCAAGCACCTTCCCAATCTGGAACCGGCGATACGCGACTCGCTTTCCACCAGAAACATGCGGCTGCAATTCCGGATGCAAACACGATAGCGGCCAGTGCGAGCGCGAAAAGATGCATTCAATGATCCCTTGTTTTCCTTGTTGCCGAGCGCGATCGCGGCGGCCGTAGCGATGGGGATCTTCCGTGGCGAACCTTATCAGTCGGTCCAAGACTTATCATCGTCCGTCAGCGCGCGCCAATTATGGTCCCCATCCAGATCGGACAAATCGTCCGCCGTGGTGATGGCTTCAACAAGCGGTGCCTCGAGACGCGAATACGCCAGCAGATAGCAGTCCCCACTAGAACGCGTGACCGTAACGCCGACCGGAACAGGAAGATTGCGCGTCAATTCAACAGCGCCGGCCTTCAGTTGCGCTTTAATCCAACCGATCATCTCATTGCGGAACCGCACCCGCTGCCGGTAGAACGCCTCACCAGACGGAGCACCGATATCGGGACGATTCGTAAGTGTGACGTATTCACGTTGATTAACCGCGTCGCCGCTGCGTTTCGGCATCACTTCCAACAAGCGCACGAAGTAGCCGTCGTGTGAGGAGCGCAACAACACATTGAAGACACGGTCTCTGCCAGCGACGGGCTGGTGCAAACGCCAGCACAGGATACGAGAGTACGTCGGCCCCTCTGCGGCTTGCGCGATGTAACCAGTGGTTTGAGCAATCTGATGCATGTACTTTCCCCGTCTTCCGTAGTTAAAGACGCTCGCCGTCGATGGTGACGATCGCCTTCGTGCCGTCGCGCTCGATCGACACCGTTCCGATGCCGTGATCGTGCATGAGGAGAAAAAGCGGCTTGATTGCGGCATGCATCTGCGCTTGCTTGATTCCGAAGCGCGTGATTAACCTTTGTTCAAGCTCGCTCATTTCCCATTCCGGCCGGAGGGGGACGACATTGTTCATGTTGGCGTCTTCCGTGGTTGCTAGAACACAACTCGAATATCGGCAGGCACGCGATAGCGTTTGCCGCAGTCGTCGCATTCGTGATCTTTGCCGCGCGGGTCAGCGAGCCATCCATCTTGCGATGCGCGGCAATGGGGGCAATCTATCGAGACCGACCAAACCCTCAGGATTTCGGCTTCGACAATCGCAGCGTCGTTGGTGGTTTCGGTCGTCATTCTGCTTTCCCTGATCAGTGAACCCTTCGCCACACGTCATCAATCGCGCCGAAGACAATGGGAACAAAATCATGGCCTTCGAACGACACCGGTCGATCGTCCTTCGGGTATTCAAGCGCGGCAGGCGCACGAAGCATGTCGAGAATGCGTGTGCTGTGCTTGCCGGTTGCTGCCACCTGCGCGAGCACTTCCGCCTCAATCCTGTGCAGGAGCGCCCACGTGAGCACACCCGCGACGCGGTGACGCTGCACCACCGCCGGCACCGCTTCCTGTACCGCCGCATTGGCGGAAAACAGCACATCCATTTTCTGGTCCTCGCATTCCCTGATATCGGCCTGAGCCGCGATTACTTGACCAACTGCATTCCTGCGACTTTCGACGCAGTCACATCGAAGGTTGCCGTGTACTCACATTCGGCCGCGTGCCCGGAGCGCTCGATCAGGCAATCCGCAAAATCCGCCTTGTCGGACGCCGCAAAAACCCGCAGCGCCTTGCGCACCGTATCCGCCCCTTCGACAAGCAGTTCCTTTGTCCCGGCCATGGATTCGAGGATGTCCTTCAACTGTCCGCGCTCGACGCCGTAGCAACGCGCGAGCACCCACACGAGTTCGACCAGCGCGACCTGCGAGACGTAACCGGGGCGCTCGGCCGACAGGGACTCCATGAGCGCCGTCGCCCGCTTCGACTGCACGGCGTCGTCCTGAGCGAAGTAGCGGACCAGTACGTTCGTATCCAGTCCGATCATCGTGCGGACGCTCCCTGCTCGGCGATGGCGCGATTCATGTCCTCAATCGATACTGGCTTGGCGGGCTTCTTCACAATGCCCTTGAGCGACGCGAGAGCGCGCGTGGCCGGATAAACCTCGTACCGGCCTGATTCTTCGTTGAAGCTGAATTCGATCCGGTCGCCGGATTCCAGGCCAAGCTGGTTGCGTACGTCCACCGGGATCGTGACCTGGCCCTTCGATGTAATGGTTGCTGACGGCATGATTGGCCCTCCAATACGCCTTACTTTAAGGTAAGGATGTTGAAAAGACAAGGAAACTCGTCCCGTCGGCGCGGCTGGTCGCCACGCAGTCGAGCCGAACTGGGAGGTGGCAGCCCGGCTGGCGCCGGTGTGGCCTCGCCAGCGGCGGCCCGTTCGCCGCGACAGGGCGCTGGAAACGCTACGAGCCGCCTCAAGAGGCCCTGCCCGGCGTCAAGATGCTGACAACCAACGCCGAGGGCTACGCCGTGTCGGACGCATGCACTGCTCCAGACACGAAAATCGCTCGTCGACATCCTGTGGTCCGCGGGTCATGACGAGTGGCTTCATCCGAAGAACATGACGCGGTCCACTCGATGCTGCAACTGCTTTAGCGAACAAGATGATGGTCAAACCGATACCGGTGTGAGATGCCGCTTATACCACCCCGGACACGAGGTCACCCAGCTTGACTGGGTCGCTGTCGACGAGCCTACGTACTGCCGTGAGCGTCCGGTGACCGGTTAACGCCGCTATATGACGCAGGTCGTAGCCCTTGCGATAAAGCCTGACGGCAAACGTGCGCCGCCCGGCCAATGCGTGCCCCTCCACACCCGCTTGCGAATGCAGCCGACGGAATACCTGGCTCAGGGAATCACACGAATAGTTGACGACACCACTCGCCGACCGCCGTGCGGTCAACCCATAAGGCTCCCCGTCGGCCCGGAGAAAAAGATAGCTCTCCGGATCGAGTGAGCGATACGCCGCCTTGCGTGTCGTCACTCCCTGGCCGCTCGATGCCCTAAAGGCAAGGTATGCATCCACAGCCGCTACGACCTTGGCGTTGACCCAGAACACTGGTCGCTCCACGTTGTTGTGCGCGATCTCCGCACGGATAACGCTGTCGCGTCGCACCCGGCCGGCTTCCGTCAAATAGTCCGTCACTTTCAGTTGGGCCAGTTGGGTCAGCATCGCGCCGGTCCCGTAAAGGACGTATAACAGGGCGACGTCGCGAAGCGGCGACTCCCCCGTTACGGCCGCGATCTTTAGCATGCGGCGCAAATCATGTTCTTCAACGACTGGTGCTTTGGCCATCCGTGAAAATTCCGCTTCGTGGACTACTCAGATAGTACTTCGCATAACAGATGATCACAATGAACCTCAAAGCCGCACGAAACCTGCCAACCTCGGAAAGTTTGCGCGCCCCGGGGCCCTCATCTTCCGGCGGACCACTCTCGCGAACGTCAGCATGGTGCCAGCGGCGCATGTCAATAAAAATTGCGGCTGCTGGTTGACAGATTTCCCGGCAGACCGGGGAAATCAGCAGACCTCGCCATCGCGCTGCTACACAGCATATCCCGGGGCAGCGGTGCACGGATTACCTCTGCGTGTGTCAGCAGGCGTCGAACAAGCCGAAGCGGCACCGGTCACGCGTGCTTCGGTCCACCGGACCTCCTCGACCGGGTGCAGCCAGGCCGTCTACCCGTGCCAGAACCACTGGGCGGTTTCAGTCGCGCTGAAGTGAACGACCTGGCACCGCCCGTGCGCGGTTGCCAACCGGCAGGCCGACTGCGGCGAGAAGGCGCCGGCCCTGTGCGAAGCCCCGCTCGGGGTAGCGCTCAAAAATGCGATTGAACTCCGCGACCAGCGGACGGCACCGCTCCGGCACCGGTGCGTCAGGACCGAGCATCAAGGCGGTTTGGCCGAACCGGACCGGGCCGGCCTTGATCAGCGCACGTAGCCCGGAATTCGCACTCCCGCGACCGAAAAGTTCGACACCGTATGTCCGGATCATGGCGCGCACAATCGCCTCGGCGGCGGGCGTGAGCGGCGGCATCGCCTCAATGAGGCGCAGGTGCGGTGAACGCACGTCCGGCGCGGTGAAGCGTCCGATACCGTCGATGTCATTCTCCAGACGCTGTACCGGCAGATCGGCGGCAAAAAGCAGCAGCCGGATGCGCTCATGCAGCGCATCTTCGGCTGGATCGATGGTTGCCGGGTGTGTCATCTGTTCTTCCTTCTGTTGAGTCAAGCCCCGAACGGGCGGGAAACCGGCACGCAGCCCCACGCGGACCGAAGCCGCGTTGCCGGCGGCCGGGCGTGAGCGGCGGACACGTCAGGTCCGCCGGACATGCCGGTCCGAAATGACCGGGCGCTGCTGGATCCACGCGATGGCGAGCTCCATGGCCCCGTCGCGCGCCTCCTGCGGACCGGCGAAATCTCCCTCGACGCCCAGCGTACGCGTTTCGCCATCGCGGTCGGTGACAAGGACGGCCGCCGAATAACGTCCACTGGCGGTCGGGGTCACAGTCGGCCGGATTTCGCAGCCGCGATACTCCAAGACTTCGTTCGTTTGCATTTGGCACCTCCGGAATCAGGTCATGCCTTGCCTGTGCATGGCGCCAGGATCTCCCGACTGCTCGTTACCGCATGCGACGTTCCGCGCGGCAGGCCACGCTGCCTGACGGCGCCCTCGTCGCGATCGGGAAGCCATTCAGCCGGCGCTTCCCGATACCACGATGTCCGTCGTATTGCCGCCCGGCGCAGCGGGCATGTCGCCCGTGTCGGCGCTCCGCTTCGCCGCGCGCGTCCAGGAGGGCCGGCGCCATGCGCCGTCCGGATGAAGCGTATCGAGAATCGACCGGCCCTTCTCTGTCAGGTGCGCTCGCCGCCGCCCCGCGGCGCCATGCTCCAGCATGACCAGCTGGCGCTCGAGCAGCGCGTCGAGCTCGGCGCGGTTCATGTCGAGCTGGTCCGGCGCCTGGCGGACCAGCATCAGCGTCGCAAATTCGTGTGGGCTGAGCATTTTCCTCTCCTGTCAGCAATGGAACCGTGAGCAGGGACGCGATGCAGAAGAATGCCACGTGCTGCAGGCCGCACGCGGGCCGCGGCACCACGCAGCGGCGCACCGTCATGCGGCCACGGCCATCGGTGGCGGTCCCGTGTTTTCGAAACAACCCGTGTTGATGGCGCGTATGGCGTACTCGAGCGTTTCGCGGTGCGCCTCGTCCGCGCTGGCCCATCGCTGTGCGTAGCGCGGAAGATGCCAGTCCGCGAGGATCCCGCCTGCACGCCGGATGCGCACGACGGCCACGTACGTCTGCAGGCCTGGCCCAGGCAGCGCGCAGTGCCGTACCGGAAACACGAGGGTCTCGATCGTGAAGCCCTTCCAGCTTTCGCTTCGTGGGTCGTCCATGATTGCCTCCGCGTGAAGGGTGAAGCGGCGCGGGCCCTGCGGGCCGCGCCGCACGTCTGCATCCCTCCCTGCGCATGCGCCTATTCAACGCTTACCTGGATGCGTCGCGGCTTCGCCTCCTCGCGGCGCGGGATGGTGAGCCTGAGCACCCCGTCGCGCAGTTGCGCGTCGATGCGCGAGATGTCGAAATCCGGGCTGAGCGTGAACGCGCGCCAGAAGTGCGGATGGCGCACTTCACCGTGCTGCAGGCGCAGTCCGGATGGCGTCGGAATCACTGCCTCCGCCTCGATGTGCAGGCTGCCGTCCTGCACGCGCACGTCGAGCTTCTCGCGCGGCACGCCCGGCAGATCGGCGTACAGCGTGATGCCATGGCTGTCCTCAAACACGTCGACCGCAGGTGCGATGCGGGTGCCCTGCCTTGCCACTTCCGCCCCCTCACGGGCGGCGATGCCGGTGCCCGATGGACGCGATGGACGCGATGGACTGTTAGCCAGTTCTGTGCTGTCGTTCATGATGTCCTCCGTAGTTATCCTCAATAATTTTCATGCCGGGTCGAGGGCCTTACTGGACGGTGATGGCGCGCGGCTTCGACGCCTCGGAACGTCCGACGCTGATGGTCAGGCAGCCGTTCACGTAACGCGCGTTGACCTTGTCGGGATCGGCATGTTGCGGCAGTTCGATGACGCGCCGGAATGCGCCCATGAAACGCTCCCGGGCATAGACGCGTGCCTCCTCGCCCGCTTCCGGTTCGCGCGGCTTGCGTTCGCCGCTGATGGTGAGCAGTCCCTTGTCGATCGAGACGTCGATCGCGGCCGGATCGAGTCCGGGCGCGAACGCGACAATCTCGACGCTGTCGTCGGTACTGCCGATGTTGACGGGAGGAAAGGTCTCGCTGCGCATCGCGCGCAGGCTTGCGGGAAAGCCCGGAAAGAGGCTGGCCATCTGCCGTTGCAGGCGGTCGAATTCGGCCGGCAGATCGGGGCTGAAGAAAAGATCGCTCATGACTGGCTCCTTCAAACCGGGGCCTCTCACGAAAGACGAACGGAACCACGCGCTCCAGTCCGCCTGCCCGTGGGAACCCCCGCTGACAAACAAATCGAAACACGCAGCGCTTGTCGCGACTGCCTGAGCGATGCATAAAATAGCGCAACGGATGGAAATTTCAAGAGGCCCTGCAACATGTCAACCGGGAGGCTTCATGGACCTTTTCGATACGCTTCGGGAACAGGTGGAAAGCGTGCGCCTGCCGCTCTTTGCCGTCACCGTCACGGCGGCTGCGCAGGTGACACACCCCTTGTCGCGATACTCCACTGGCATGGTTTCCGGCGCGCCACGCCACTCGTGCTGCCCGGTGTCGAAATACCGCCACGCCCTGTTCCGGGCACCGCGGTCCAGATCGATGCGCAATGGCATGACGTCGAAGCCGTGGACGCCATGCTGCTGGACGCGGCCTGGCAGTTCGGTGTGTGGGAGGTGGAGCGCGTCGAGCGGCGCGGCTGCAACGTGATAGGCGCGTCTGCCGCCGAAGCGCTGGCCTGCCGGCAGGCGTTCGGCCACTACGAAAGCAATGCGGCGCGCGACCCGCATCTCCTTGACGGTGCGATCGATCGCGATGACCTGATGCACCTGGCCGCGCGATGCGGCTACCTGCGCTGGCTCGTCAAGGGCGGACTGTGGCCAGGCACTGGACGAACCCGATGGCACCCTCGACGCGGATGGCGGTCGCGCCCCGCCCTGTCCCATCCGGCCGCAACGGCAGCGCTCGTGTATGCGCACCGTCTACCGGCTCGGCGCGGTCCATCGCATCCTGCTGCTGGATTGAAATATTTTGTTACACATTGGCATTTCCGTAGCCTCTTGAAGCTCGGGGGAGGCGCCTCTATTTCGCTTTCCGCCAGGCAATGGCCACGACTGCACCGCGGCAATTCGCATGCCGCGATACCCCGCAGCCGGGTTCCCTTTTTGGTGATCCTTTAATCGCTCAGGAGATGGAAATGCAGATTCGTCCCCTCTACGACCGGGTTATCGTCAAGCGAATCGAAACGCAGCGGACGGCGGCCTCGGGCATCGTGATTCCCGACTCAGCCGCGGAGAAGCCCGAGCAGGGCGAAGTCGTCGCGGTCGGCAATGGCCGGCTGCTGCAGGATGGAACGCTGCGCGCGCTCCAGCTGAAAGCCGGTGACCAGGTGCTCTTCGGGAAATACGCAAGCCAGACCGTCAAGGTCGATGGCGAGGAACTGCTCGTCATGCGCGAGGAAGACGTCATGGGCGTCCTTGACGCCGACGCGACCGACGCGAGCGCCGCCCGCAAGGCTGCCTGAAATCCCGTTCCGGTCGCGCACACCGCCCGGCCGTGCGCGACGCACCAGGTCAACGACTTTATCCGGAGCAACACCATGAGTGCAAAAGACGTCAAATTCCACGACAGCGCCCGCGCCCGTATCGTCAAGGGCGTGAACGTGCTCGCCGACGCCGTGAAGGTCACGCTCGGGCCGAAAGGCCGCAACGTACTGATCGAGCGCAGCTTCGGCGCGCCGACCATCACCAAGGATGGCGTGTCGGTGGCGAAGGAAATCGAACTGAAAGACCGCCTCGAGAACATGGGTGCACAGGTGGTCAGGCAGGTGGCTTCGAAGACGGCCGACGTCGCTGGCGACGGCACCACCACGGCCACCGTGCTGGCGCAGGCCATCGTGCAGGAAGGCATGAAGCACGTCGCCGCCGGCATGAACCCGATGGATCTGAAGCGCGGCATCGACAGGGCTGTGGCCGCCGTGCTCGACGAACTGCGCACGCTCTCGAAGCCGATTTCCACCAACCGCGAAATTGCCCAGGTCGGCTCGATCTCGGCCGATTCCGGCGAGGCGATTGGCAAGATCATTGCCGACGAGATGGAAAAAGTCGGCAAGGAAGGCGTGATCACCGTCGAGGATGGCAAGTCGATCCCGTGTCGACGACGCGCTGCACGCGACGCGCGCGGCCGTCAAGGAAGGCATCGTGCCGGGCGGCGGCGTGGCGCTCCTGCGCGCCCGTTCAGCGGTGTCGAACCTGAGAGGCGTCAACGCCGACCAGGATGCTGGCATCCGCATCGTGTTGCGCGCGTTTGAAGCCCCGCTACGCGTGATTGCGGCCAACGCGGGCGATGAGCCTTCCGTGGTGATTGCGAAAGTGCTCGAAAGCAACGGCAACTTCGGCTACAACGCCGCGACGGGCGAGTATGACGACCTGGTCGAGGCAGGCGTGGTCGATCCGACCAAGGTTACGCATACGGCGCTGCAGAACGCGGCGTCGATCGCCGGGCTCATCCTGACGACGGATGCGACCGTCGCCGAAGCGCCGCAGGACGAGAATCCGGCGCCGCTTTTTGCCGGACACAAACATGAAACTTGAACTTTGCATTGACTCAAGGCCGCTCGACATCGAGATCGACGACGTCGTGGCGGGACTGCTGGCCGCTCGGCTGAATCTGCCCGACAGCGAAGATCATCGCGAGGCCCTTGCGCGCTATCTCGGCGAGAAGGGCGCTCCCTGGTTGCTCGATGAGGAGCACATGCGCAGGCGCATACTTCGGCGGCTGATCCTGGATATCGCCGACCCGGCACTGGTCATCCGCCATCTAATGGCTGAAGAATGAACGGCCCCCCGGCCAGTCTGCCCAGCGGCCCCTGTTTGCCTGCCCGGTCATCAGGCAGGCTTCCAGCCGGCGTGCTCTGCCGGGACTATCTCAAGTTCCCGCTGCTCTCGGTTGATGATGAGCTTGCCTGCGAGGCATCGCCCGACGACGCGGCGCTGGAGGACGCACTGACCATCCGCTACGGTTCAATGCGCGCGGCACGGCTCGCCATGAAGGTAATTGTTGACGGCTGCCAGTTCTGTCTCGCCAGTCACTTTCACCGCTACGAAGCGGCCCGCCTTCGGACGATAGTTGAATTGATGAAGACGCTGAACCATGCCGCGCTGCAAGGCATCAACGCCGGGCGTGAAACACCCATCGCGGTCGACAGTCAGGTGCGTGCATTGAACGTCACCGTATTCGATCATGAAGATCCGTCCGCCCTGATCGAGTACCTGAGCTCCCGCGGCGATGTATACCTGTTCGAAAAATCTGGATTGCCGACGATGGGTTACCCGTGCTACAAGAGAGAGGCGCATCGGGCGCAGGCCTGCGGCATCATCGACAACTCACCTTCCCAGGGAACATCCGGAAAATGGCAACAGGTACCGTCAAATGGTTTAACGATTCGAAGGGTTTCGGGTTCATCACGCCGGACGATGGCGGTGAGGACCTGTTCGCACACTTCTCCGAGGTTCAGGGCGATGGCTTCAAATCCCTTCAGGAAGGCCAGAAGGTGAGTTTTGACGTCAAGCAGGGCCCCAAGGGGAAACAGGCGGCGAACATCAAACCGTTGTAGGTTTCCGGGCGGCGATCGGGCCGGCAGAATCACCGCCTGTGGGGCGCCGGTAGTGGGCGCCCCCGCTTTTGCTCAGCGCTCTAGAAACGGCCTCAGCCTGTCAGCGCGACCGGGATCTCTCAGCCTGCGCATCGCCTGGCTTTCAATCTGGCGGATCCGCTCGCGGGTCACGCCAAACTGCTCACCGACCTCTCCCAGCGTGTGATCAGAGACAGTATCGATCCCGAACCGCATCCGCAGGACTTTGGCCTCGCGCGACGACAACCCGCTGAGCGCCTCATCAATTGCACGCATGTCCGCATGCATCGTGGCCTCAACCGGTGACCCCGCAGAGACATCCTCGATCATGTCGCCAAGCGTCATATCGGCATCGTCGCCAGCAGGCGTTTCAAGCGACACAGGGTGCTTCGCGATCCTGAGAATACTGCGCACCTTATCCTCGGACATCTCCATGCGCTCGGCAAGGGCGGCGGGATGCGCTTCCCGTCCCGTTCGTTGCAGGATTTCCCGCGAAATCCGGGTCAGCCTGTTGATCGCCTCGATCACGTGCACCGGCACACGAATGGTCCGCGCCTGATCGGCAAGCGCGCGCGTAACCGCCTGCCGCACCCACCAGGTGGCATACGTCGAAAACTTCCAGCCGCGCCGGTATTCGAACTTGTCCACCGCCTTCATCAGGCCGATATTGCCTTCCTGGATCAGATCGAGGAACGGTATGCCGCGGTTCACGTATTTTTTGGCAATCGAGATGACAAGGCGAAGATTCGCCTCGATCATCTCCCGCTTCGCTTGCCGCATTTTCGACTCTGCGGCACTCATCCTGCGGTTGATCTCCTTGAGGAACTGGAGTGGCAGCGAAACCCTGACCTCAATGCCCGCGAGTTTTCTCTGCCCGGCCTGAATGGCCGGCAGATGTCGCTCGAGTGCTGCGCCAAACTGCCGTGAGGTCGCCGCGACACGGCTGGTCCAGCCAAGGTCGGTCTCGTGGCCACGGAACGATTCAACAAACAACTCGCGTGGCATGCCACAACGATCGACAGCGATATCAAGGATGCCGCGCTCGATCGCACGAACCTCCGCCATCTGCTCGTGCACACTGGCACACAGGCGGTCGATGGTTCTGGCCGTAAAACGAACCGGCGCCAGTTCGCGCTGGATCTCCGAGCGCAATCGCGCCACGGCTGCGCAACGAGCCCTCCCCGTTACGGGCATATCCGGCAACTGCCCGAACAGCACGCGCACACGCGCAAACACCGCAAGACTGTCGTTCGCAAGTTGTTCGAGACGGGCCGCGTTCGCTGTCTCCGGATCCCCGGCGTCCGTTTCGACGTCGTCACCGTCCGGACCATCGACGCCAGCGTGTGCTTCAGGCACATCTTCTTCGGAATCCAGCCTCATTTCGCTTTCGTTCGCGTCGTCACGAATGCCATCGACCAGCTCGTCAATACGCGCGTCGCCGGCAACGATGCGGTGCACTTCGGCGAGAATGGTGGCCACGACCGGCGGACATGCGGCGATCGCCTGAATCATCTCCTGCTGGCCGTCCTCGATGCGCTTCGCGATCTCGATTTCGCCGGCACGGGTCAGCAGTTCTCTGGCTCCCATTTCCCGCATGTACATCCGGACCGGATCAGTCGTGCGACCAAATTCGGAATCGACGGTCGACAGGGCAGCCTCTGCTTCCTCGTCCGCCTGATCGTCCGGTACCACGGCGGACGCGGCGCCGCCTAACAGGAGCGTGGCAGCGTCCGGCATCTGCTCGTACACGGTCACACCCATGTCGCCAAACGTGCCGACGATCGTCTCCATCGCAGCGGTTTGCGTAAAGCCGCCTGCCAGGTGGTCGTTGATATCCATGTGCGTGAGATAGCCACGCTCACGCCCAAGCGCGATTAGTGCGCGCATCTGACGTTGACGTTCCTCCTCCTGCCGTCCTGTCGACTCGATGTCCTGCGGTGTTTCGATGACCCGGGGCTTGTCCTTTGACGCGCGGCGGCCGCGCTTTGACGTAACCGCGATCATGCAGGATGCTGAGTCGCCGCGAACGGGATTTGCCATACATTCTCCTCGACAGGTTGGCCGACGATCGTCGCAGACACGAGATCAGTATTTGATCAGTCGGGTGTGAGCGGAATCGTGGAAGGACGAACGGACGATCGAGGCGGAGTAACTCCGGCGGAATCCGGTACGCACAGATTGGGAATCCTGAACGATACCAGATTGCATTGTGCGGCGGAACATTCAACAGATACGGCGTGGTCCCGTGCAGGCGCCTGCCGGACAGATCAGCCCGGGCAAACGGTCATACGCGCCATTACGAGGGCCCTGCCAGCCGCACCGGCGGTTGCTCCGGACCATTCGAAGAATATCGTGTTCCGCGCCGTTCGCTATCTTCGCGGCAATATCAACAGGACGAAACATCGTTCCGTTACTTCTGCGTTCTGCCAGGCTCGGGTGTTCGTCGTTTTCGGCCCGATCGGGATGGTTACGACGCGTCTTCTCCGATAACGGCATCAATGGTCACTTGACCAACTTCCTCTGCGATCTGCAAGGCTCTTTCAGGAGTGAAAGGCCCATTGCGAAGCCTTGTCTCGGCACCCAGTTCATCGACCACGCCGGCATTGTCGCCGCCGGTTATCCGGAAAGTGGCGTCGTACAGGCCACTGGAAGCCTCCGTCAGCTTCACATGAATTTCAAAATTGCGATGCGAGAAAACTCGATGCATGGTGGCCCCGCCAGAATGGCGCAGGAATGCAGTTAATTAAACTTCTGCACGTTCCGCGAACGTTCCGCCTGCTCGATCGCACGTCCACAGACATCGAAAGCAGCGCGGAACGCATCGTCGAGGTCATCGAACGTCCCCTCGATACATTGGGTGTTCGCTGGAATTTCCGGCACGCCTGTCGAAGATTCCTTGTATGTGGGTGGTTCTACGACGAAGTACGCAGCTTCCCCCGCCGGGGTAAGTCTGCTTGCTACGGTTGCCTTCATTTGCCAACCGTTGAACGTATCGAGCCGCGTTTCCATAGGCTTCCCATCAAATTCCGTGAGGTCCGTCACGTGAGGGCGGACATTATTCCGCAATCAGGCTGCGCGCGCGCTCGCGTCTGATGCAGGAAAAGACCGGTTGGTCCGATGGATATGATGTCGTGTGCGATGCAAGGCAGATATGACCGTCGATCCAGACACGGTGCCCTGGCATGTCTATCCGAACCGGGTGTCCAGCCATTGCTGTGCCCAGCTTTTCGCATAGGCAATGGCATCCTCTCGCGCGTCGAATCCGGCCAGGTCACCACTGAGATGAACGTCGTACTCGCTGCCATCCGCACGGCTGGTGCTGATGCGCGCGTGCGCCATATATTCCCCGTCCGCCCGGCGTGGTGTCGGATCGATCCGGAATCGGGTCGAATTGAAACGCATGTTGCCACCTTGTCAATCAGGGTGCGGCATCCGGTGCCGCAAAATACGCCGTCACCGTCAGGCTGGGCGACCGTTCAGAAGGGCCATGATCTGTCCCGCCTCGCAGTCCGATTCGCAACTCGGCATACCGCTCTCGCATAACAGCGCACGTACCGAGACGAACATCCGGTACGCTTGCGCGTCTACCTCGTGGCGACGGTCGCCAATCAGCGTATCCAGATCGTCGTTCGCATCCGATGGAAGAAACTCATCAATAATGTCGCGGCCGCAGACCTGAATGCGCCTGAGCAGGTCGTTTCTGTTCATACCGAACCTCCGGCGATACCCGAAAGCCGTTGTTCCAGCGCGGAACAACGGATAAGTGAAGAGAAAAGCGTTCAGGATTCCAAATCGAGAACCGTCGTGACCGGCGAGCAGGTATCGATGAGACGCTCTGCATATTCTATCGATGCACGGCGTGCATCGCCTGCACTACTGAAGGGGTTGCGGGCTACAACGCCAAACACCCGGCCCCGTTGCGTGCCATCGGGCTCCTGCGGCTCCAGGATTCGTACGGCAGCGTCAAACCCTTCGTCGTAGTTGTGACCAGATCCAGACGCGGTCGGTCGGTGCGGATAAACCAGTGGGCAAATTTCAAGTCCCCGGTAGAGACGGGCAGCGACAGTCATGGAGTCACCTTCTGGCCGCACGTGTTGCGGCAATAGCGCATAGGGACACGCACGACCGCTCCGATATCTGGACAGCGGCCGATCGCGTTTCGTGGTCTGCGATGGAGGGAAGCGGCTCGATCCCTGAGGAACACTGGAGGAGGAGGCTGGGATCGGTCGCAGGTCGACTGATATTTCCATGCTACGCCACTCCAGCCGTTTGTACAGCGAAAGTTTCAGACTTGCACTGCACCGCTGGGCCCATGGAGTCTGTCGAGCGCAGGCAGTCACGCCTTCGGACTGCGGAGGAATGCCCTCTTGCGTTGCTCCGGCTCAGCGCCGGCGGAAAGCGCTGCGGCGCGTCTGGCCGCCGCTTCGTTCGTCCTTGTGCCGAAAATTGATGCGTCCTTTGGTGAGATCGTAGACTGAGAGCTCAAGCGTGACCCGATCACCGGCAAGGATGCGAATGTGATTCTTGCGTATACGGCCAGAAGCGTACGCACCCACGATCACCCCGTTGTCCAGCGTGACACGGTAGCGGCTGTCAGGCAAAACTTCGCCGACAATGCCATCGAGTTCGAGAAGGTCTTCTTTTGCCAATCAATTCTCCTGAGTAAAGAGGGGCGAAGCCAGTGCGACGCTAACACAAAGGACGCGTAGGCATGCGGCTGCGCTTGCCAATGGATTTCGACAGCAATGATCGGGACAAACGCGGCTGCGCAAGGCGTACTCGCTGCACGCGAGCAGAATACAGGCGCTATCAAGAGAACGGCCCGTGCCGTCCGGAGGGAGTAGCGCCACGCCCTGCCAAGGGGGATGACGCATCATGTAGTCACGCTGAACGCGACAATGGAATGGAGCCGGAAGACAGGCTCATGCGGCAGGATCTCAGCGCGGACGCAGGAAGCATCTGCCTCAGGATGCCTGGGCGCTATTATGCACGCGTTTCACCTCATTGGCCATCGCCATGGTCCGCAGCCGGACGAATTTCATGTCGGCCGGAGACAGTAACGTGATGCACGCTTGTCCTGCCAGTGATTCAGCGCGGCCGAAGCGGCTTGACGGCCAGACCGGTAAAGCGTAGCTTGGGTTGCGTTGCTGTTTGATAGCGGTTCGTCATCGACCGTATGCTCCGGCACCCTCTTCTCCCGCCCTCCTTCGGTTTTTTTTGAGGCTGGTTCCCGAGACGCTGTGCGGCTGTAGTGCCGTTTTATCTGCCGGATCGGGACAGCGCACTTCCTTGCCATCCTGAGCATCCTGGACGCGAGTACGCTGGCACATGTCGCCAGCACTTGAGCTGTCCGAAGCGAGGCCCGTTCAGGAAAGGCCGGTCATCCCGGCAGTCAACCTTGTGCGAGTTCGACAGCGCTTTCGGGCCTTCAACTGCGCGGGACTCCGTTCGGCACATTGACAAAATGCGGTGCGGTTCGATGACGGATCGGCCGGCACATTGCCCCCGAACCCATGAGGAGATTGCGATGAACAAACCCTACATCAACGTGGAGGCGATTCTCGAAATGTTCCAGGAGATTGCACAGAAAGGCGTCGACCAGGCAAGCGCAGTTGATTCCCTGAACTGGCTAACCGAATACCTCGCCCGTGAGCACAGCACGATGAACACGAACGACTGGAACCGTCTCCTCCAGATCGGCGCGGTCCTCTATCGAGCCGGAGATCCTGGCGACGGCGCCCTGGGGACGCGTTGATTCCCGTCATGGCTAAAGTAACCGCACTATCAACCGGATGGAGCGACGCGTGTATCGGATGATCGAATATCGGGGGTTCGAGATCCATGTCGAACTCAGCCATTCCGCTGAAGACCTGTACGACGTAACGTTCCAGATCAAGGGCGGCGATAATCTTCGTGTTATGGGAGAACGTGGAGGCAGGATTCGTCTCCGTAACGGTCCCTACACACGCCGATGGGCATACCTGATCGCTGAAGTTGCAGGGCAGGCATCCATCGATGTGCTCCTTGGACCGCTCGCCACCGGCTCTGAACGCTGATATTGCGTTGGCGCAGTTGCCACGTGGCGCTGGACGTCCGGCTATTGCGGCTTGACGATACTGTTACAGGACGGAGATTCTTCGTGACTACCTACCGGGAGGAGCTGCTTCGCCTGCTGCGCGACGCGCATATATGTGGACAAGGTTCAGCGCGATTGCTCATGGTGCTCCTCGAACGCCATCCCGGTCGTGGCCCCTGCTCTGCCACGGTTGAAAATTTCCTGTCCCGGACACTTGAACATCAAGACATGTTGGCCGGGTGCGTTGCACGGATAGAGGAAAGTACCCGCATGCTGCTACCTGAACGAAGTGACCCTGTGGAACTTTCCAGTCCTGAGCATTCCGGTACGAAAGATCTGTCTCGTGAACTCGCTCACGTCCGCAAATGTCTCTCTCAGGAAATCGAACTCTATTCAAAAATAATCGCTACAGCAGAAGCTGGCGGCTTCTTCGAAACGAGGTTCATTTGCGAGGGCATTCAATCGGAGAAATCGTCGATGGTGGCATGGTTGAGGCTTCATGCATCTCATCGCGAGCCACCGGGACTTCACTGATGACGACGCGGGGCACAAACATCCTCCACCGGATATCCATAATATCCAGTACTGCAATTTTATATCGTGACGTACCGATCCCTTGTACGGCCGCGCCGATGCGCATGGTGGATCCCGGCCATGTGCGTCATCGTCATGTTTCTCAACACCGGACGCGCCGTGCGTTCACGCAGCGCCGGTGCGGCCGGAGGCAGTGACGACACGATGACCGTATCGCCTGGAATGAATGACGACGACCCGAGGCGAGGGAACCTGGATCGGCCCTGCGAAGGCTGCTGCCGCTGTTCCACACGGACAATCGAACACCCCTGGGAAGTCCTCAAACGGACGGCAGCTGTAACCCCTGCGTTACGGAAAGCAACGCCAGCGCACGATGAAGTTCGCACCTGTCAGCCTATTTGTCGCGTGGACCACCGATGTATGCCTCCGCTGACCGCACCGGCGCCGAGAACGCCGTCTCGCCTCCCATTGCGTGATCAAGGACGGCGATGGCCCGATTTATCGACGCCGGTTCAGCCCCAAGTGTCCTGGCCTCGCGCATGTAGAAATTCACGGCGTCGAGGCCGTCAATTTCGTGATATTCGCTCTCCAGTTGTCCCGGCCAGCGAGCCTTCAGTGTTGTTTCGGATGGCAACTGTGGCCCAACACCGTTCGCCATGGAAAATACACAGCCTGTTCCTATATGCAATACCTCACGGGCGGGTCGGGCAGCATGAAATTGCGGCAGCGTTGCGAGGAACTCAAGAAGCGGGTACATATGACCTCAGGCGTCGCGGTGAAAGTACCAGTCTATTCCGTATTGGCCTGAAACGCGGAAGAATTCGGGAGATCGAACGAGCGACGCCCGGCGAGCAGTTCACAGGCCATGCACTCCTGGACCGGGTTCGATTCAGCACCTCGATACGACCGTTGAATCATTCAGGCGATTGCGATCATTCGACAGCGACGATCACAGGGATGGGAAAACCGGAAAGAACGCAGGACATGTTGTCCAGGCGCGGGCTGATTGCGCATCCGTCGTGCGGCCTGCCGCAGCGCCGTCTGTTCGATCCCATCGCAGCAGATGCGGTGCCGCCCTGCTGCACAGGACCTAACCTGTGTGCCACGCCAGGCAAGCGGGTGCAGCCAGGCAGGGCCGCATCGCTTCGTCTGCTGAACGGGCAGCCGGTCAAACAGTTACAAGATAAGCATTGACGCTGGTTCACCCGACGGGTACCGTGTGCTCGAAGTTCAAGAAGTTCGACTGCTGTTCATCAATTGCTCGCTCCTCGGCTGTATTCGTTGTCCTCTCCTTCCTTGAAGCTTCACACACTCTTTGATAGAGCAAGTTTTCGTATTTTTCTTCAAGGATTCTTCATGGATACCGGCACCGTCAAGTGGTTCAACGACAGCAAAGGCTTTGGTTTCATCACCCCGGACAAGGGTGGCGACGACCTGTTCGCTCACTTCTCCGAAATCAGGGGCGAAGTCTTCAAGACGCTGGCTGAAAATCAGAAGGTGAGCTTCGAAACGACGCAAGGCCCGAAGGGGCTGCAAGCGGCTAACATCAAGCCGAGGTAAGGTTGAAAGGCCCGGTTTCCTGCGACGGATGCCGGGTTGCAGCGACACCCTCGCGGAGCGTTGTCTCCCTAAATTGGCGCGATCGCTCCTGACTGGCATTGTTTCATTGATCAGCTTGCCACGCGCCATACGCCTCGTTGCACCTCACTCTCCACTCCGGCTTCAATGCTATTCTTCGCTTTTCGGCTGCTTTGGAACACCGCTCGAATGGCCTGGCATCGGCGCACCCGTGCATTTTTCGCACGGCACGGGCCCACTCAAATATCATTAAGGTGAATACGACGCCACAGTTCGAAACAGCCAATAGTCCAGTGAGGCCAGCGATAACCGTGTTCGCTGGACTGCACGCCCCGGCTCGCATCGGACCGGTGTCGCGAGTTGCCATATCTGACCAATCGCCTCGCGTACCCGATTCGCCGCCCGCACAGGGCAGTGTCCAGGACGGTCGGGACGCAAGGGCTACCCCGCAATTTCATGCGTTCTACTACCGCGTACGCGTGTCGAGAGCCGTATTTCGCCATCGTTGATGGCGTGTACACCATCTGTGCCACGAGGCTGCGTGCACATCCACATCACCATTCGCCATTTGCTGCCGGATCTCAACCAGGGGAAAAAATTGACTACTGTAATTCTGAAACCCGACGAGCCTGTGGAAGTTGCATTACGCCGTTTCCGTCGCGCGATCGAGCGCACCAGCTTGATTCCGGAGCTTCGTGCCCGGACTGCCTATGAAAAACCTACCGCAGAACGCAAACGCAAAAAGGCTGCAGCAGTGGCACGCCTGCGCACGCAGATCAAACGGTCGTTGCCGCCGAAAAGGCGGTACTGACCGGGAACTGCCGTGCCGCCATGCTGAAGCGGCCGTCCAGTGCCTGGCTGGGGATCTCGTGTAACCTCCGCACGGGGAACCGGTTATGAGACTATGACCCGGGCCAGCCATCACCTCACGGAAAGTCGTACTGCCCAAACCGCTTAGGTTCTGTCGCAATAGGGCGATCCGCTATGATGTGCGGAACAACATGAACAGCTGAAAGCTTGATGACGACGTTGAATCCGGCGGTGGCCCAAGTGCTCAAGCGCCTGCATTACCCGCTCGATGTGATCCTGATGTGCGTACGCCTGTACGTGGCCTATCCGCTAAGCCTGCGTCACATTGAAGAGATGGTGGCTGAGCGTGGCATTTGCGTTGATCATTCGACCCGTGCATCGCTGGGCGCTCAAGCTGTTGCCGGTGCTGGAGAAGGCGTTCCGCCGCCGCAAGCGGCCAGTCGGAAGGAGTTGGCGAATGGACGAGACGTACATTCGCGTCAAGGGCGAATGGCGGCATCTTTACCGGGCCGTCGACAAGGACGACAACACCATTGACTTTCTGCTACGCGCCCATCAAGACAAGACCGCTGCCCGGCGTTACTTTGAGAAATCGATCGCCCAGCATGACGCGCCCGAGACGGTGACCATCGACAAAAGCGGCGCCAATCTCGCCGCACTCGAAGCCATCAATGCCGATCGTGAGGCGCCTATCATCAAGATCCGCCAGTCCAAATACCTCAACAATCTTGTGGAGCAGGACCATCGCGCGATCAGGCGACGAATGAGGCCCATGCTGGGATTCAAAACTTTTCGCTGTGCCCGGATCCTTCTGGCCGGCATCGAGATTATGCACATGATCGCCAAAGGACAGATGAAATGTGCTCGCGGAACCCATCCGTCCACCGCTGATCAATTCTACGAACTTGCAACATAAGCAGTCCTTCTCATGTCGATCAAGTTTACTCTGCGAGCCTTACTGCAACAGAACCTCTCCGGCTATGCCGCAGTCTTCAGCGGCATCACAGGCGCCCCACCCAGATCATGTCCGGCAATCGCGACCGCCAGCGCGGGATTCAGACTGTCGACCATCGAAGTCGGCATGAGAATGGTCGCCCCGCGTTCCTTCGTCGTCTCGTAGATAATATTCATCGCCCGAAGCTGCAGTGCGCCGGGCTGTGATTCGTACACTCTCGCGGCTTCGACAAAGTTCGAGGCAATCGCGGCCTCTGCGGACCCCAGAATGACGCGCGCCTGCTTTTCTCGTTCGGCCTGTGCCTGACGAGACATCGCGTCCTGCAACGCAACCGGGATCGCTACGTCGCGAATTTCGACCGACCCGACCGCGATGCCCCATTGGGCTGTCTTGACCCCGATCTCATCTCTCAGATGCGTGTCCGCTGCTGTTCGATCGGAGAGTAGCGTAGCCAGCATCGAGGCACCGATCAGCTCCCGCAACGTTGTCTGGGCGACGCGATCGATTGCCTGGCGATAGTCGGTAATCGCCAGTGCAGCCTTTTTGGCGTCGCAGACATGCCAGAAAATGATCGCATCGACATTGACCGGCACCGTATCCTTGGTCAGAGCCTGTTCGGCGTTGAAAGCTGTCGTCTGAATGCGTTCGTCAATGACTGCAACGATGTTGTCCAGAACAGGGATGATCATGAAGAGTCCTGCTCCTTTCACGCTCTGCAGTTTCCCGATACGCAGGATGACGAACTTCTCCCATACGTTGGCAACCTTGATTGACATTGCGATCAGGACAGCAATGACGAAGAGCCCGATACCGATATACAGGTTGACGAACGCGCCAGAGGCAATCGCAGCGAGCAGGAAGACGGTGGACAGAAGTAGTGTGATCGGATTCATGATGGTAATGCCTCCTGGAACTGCGCAATGTCATTTCGGACAATTCGGCTCGATCAATCCGCACTCGGCCGTCGCAACACCCTGGTCGTGAGAGCCAGGGATACACAGCAAACGATGCGCGTGATCGCATTGAGCGTCGGTACGTTACCGTACCGCGCCGCCGGCGCATTGGCCGTGCGCGCTCAGCACCGACGATGACGTGGGATACGTCGGCGAACACTTGCCGCCAGAAGCTGCCGGGGGCAGTCCCTCCTCGATAACGGCTCCCCAATCTGTCGAACTACGCCATTCCCGGCGTCTTGCCAAAAATAGATAGCGACAACGTCCTCCAATGCGCCCAGAATAGGCGACATGGCAGTTGCTTCCGCGACTGAAATAATGGGAGAAGCATGATGGCAAAGGGGCAATTACGCGGTAACCGTGAAGCAAAAAAACCTAAACAACCGAAAAAGCTGCTGTCTCCAGTTGTAGAAAGAGCTTCGGCGACAACATCGAAAATCACGCTAACCCGCAAGCCGGAAAAGAAGAAATAGCACGCTCCCGATCGCGCGGATCGGGGCCGGCATCACCCCTCCAGCGACGCCGGGCGCCGCCCATACCATTTCATCAATGGCCGTATCGACATCCCGTGCGCAAAAATGGACGCCGAAACCATCGCGAGCGTCAACGTGATCAACTGCTTTGCCAGCGGTTCGCTTACACCGTGACGAATCGCGAACATCAAATAAAACACGGAGCCGATTCCACGTATTCCGAACCACGACACCATCGCGCGCGCACGCCCCGCGCTAGCCACACCGAGCGTTCCGACCATGACGGCGACAGGACGCACAAGCACGAACGTCACCGGAATGAACCACCATAGCGCGCTCCACGCCGTGGCATAAGGCAGCAGCGCGCCGACCAGCGAGACGAGCGTAAGCTCAGCAAGGCGTTCCAGTTGAGCGTTGAACGCCCGCACCGCGCCGGTCATGACTGCGCTGGCATGATGCGAGTGCGTCGCTCTCACGCCATACGCATGACCTTCCGCACCGGGCGCGGCACCGAGGGACACGGTACCGGCCTGAGGCTTGTCCTCCACCCGCTGAAAAGCCAGGCCCGCAGCAAAAACAGCCAGAAACCCCGAGGTGTGGCACAGTTGCGCCGCGCCATAGGCAACGGCGATTACGCCGAGCGACAGGAATTCATCCAGGCCGACGGCCTGGGAATGCCGCGTACGCAGATAAACGACAAGTCGGCCAATGAGGGCGCCAAGCCCTGCGCCGATCAATACGCCGCCCGCGCTCGCCCATATCAGGTCCAGTGCCAGCCAGCGCCAGAGACTGAACGAGGCGCCATCATGCCGCGCCAGTAACGCCAACCCCAGCATCACGAACGGAAACGCGGTGCCGTCGTTCAATGCCCCTTCGCCAGCGAGGCTGAAACGCAATTGATCCGGATCGGTACCGCGCTCGGTCTGCACGCCAGAGGCGAGAACGGGGTCCGTGGGCGCCAGAATGCCGCCGAGAAGTACCGCTGCGCCCAAAGGTAATCCCAACCCCCACATCCCGAGCGCTGCGATCAGGCCCACCGTGATCGCCATCGAGACAAACGCGAGACGCATTGGAACAATCCATCTTCGGTCGAGGATCGGAACGCCCATGCGCAGCCCGACGGTAAACAGCGAAATCAGCAACGCGACTTCCGCGACCCGACCGATCACATCGGCATGATGCAGCGGGTCGGGCACGATCAGCTTCAGACCTCCTGGGCCCACGACGTAACCGACGCACAGATAGATCGTCGCGCTGCTCACCAGCAGGCGTGCCAACGTTGCCCCCGCCACCACCATGGCGATGAGCAGCAGGCCGAACAGCAGATACCAGACGGAATCTGACATGGATTGCGTAAAGGGAGACACCGGATGTCATGCTTGAGAATGGGGCCCCAATGTGAGTCGCCATACATCGAACAGGCCAGGTCCGATGAGCCTGACATCCGGGCTCGCCGCAGTCGGTACGGTGGCGGACAGCGCTACGCACGGACTTCCGCTAGATTCGGGCATCCAGTTGCTTCGCTCTTCGCCTCGGATGACCGTCGGCACGCGCATCAACACGATAGCGTGCCGACAAGCGAATCCGGGCCGAACACAATCCAGTCGATCAGTTGACTCTCCGCTCTGGGGGGATTGGCCATGCTGCATCATCAATTCGAGAAAGAGCTCGCGCATCTCGAACTGATCGTCCCGTTACTGGCCGAGGACGGCCCTTTCGCATTGTCCTATTGGCGGCGCCGGATGACGGCGTTATTGGCCGACCAAAGTGTCATTCCCTCGGGAGCGCGACGCATAGTCCGGCTGCTCGATCTGCTCGACAAGATCGAGCAGGAGACCCGCGCCGCACCGCCTCGCCGCGCAAAATTGATTCCCACGCAGTAACCGGCGCCGGTTCGCCAAACCGCGACTCGCTCCCGATCGTGCCCGCGCATTGCAGGCAAGCGCCGGTCGACTGCTGCTGCAGTCCATGACTGGACCCATCACGCGCGGACACACTCCACCACACAAGAACCCTCCGCTCACCGGCGTCTGAATGCTGCCTCGCTCTCCGGTGCCGCCACCGGGTCGACATCGAGGGGCTCGCCCAGCGTCACCGTCACCTGGTGGCGGGCGCCGTCGTCCACGAGGGGCACCGCCGTGTTGCCGGGTGCGAGCGCGACGCCATCCAAAACGATGCCGCGCACGCCGCGGCTGACCCCGTGCGGATTGTTCACCGCGATGTCGTACCGAGCCGCGCCGTGCCGAAACACCGCGGTAAAACCCGGCCATCGCTTCGGCACGCAGGGCTCGATGGACAGCTGCGCGCCGTGCCTGCGCAAGCCGAGCAGCCCTTCGATGCCGGCGCGATACATCCACCCGGCCGATCCCGTATACCACGTCCAGCCGCCGCGCCCCACGTGGGGCGCGGCCGAGTAGACGTCGGCCGCCACCACATAGGGTTCGACCTTGTAGCGGTTCGCTCCGCTTCGCATCCGGCTGCGATTGACAGGATTAAGGAATGCGAACAGATCTGCGGCGCGATCGCCGTCACCCATCTTCGCGAAGGCCAGCACCGACCACACCGCGGCATGCGTGTACTGGCCGCCGTTTTCCCGGATGCCTGGCGGATATCCCTTGATATAGCCGGGATCAGGTGCCGCATGATTGAACGGTGGGGTGAACAGCAACGCGAGGCCGTCCTTGCGGCGAATCAACCGTGTGTCCAGCGCCTCCATGGCGCGGCCGGCCCGCCCCGCATTCGCGGCACCGGACAGCACACACCACGATTGTGCAATGGCATCGATCGCGCATTCGTCGTTGCCGGCCGATCCAAGCGGCGAGCCGTCGTCGAAGTAGCCGCGCCGATACCACTCGCCATCCCATCCCGCGCTTTCGAGCGCCTTGCGCAGGGCTTCGGCGCGCGACAGCCAGCGGTCCGCCCGCTGGCCGTCGCCGCGTGCGCGAGCGAGCGGCGCGAAGGCCGACAGCGTGGCGTGAAGAAACCAGCCGAGCCAGACGCTTTCGCCACGCCCCGCCTCGCCAACCCGATTCATGCCGTCGTTCCAGTCGCCGGTGCCCATCAGCGGCAAGCCGTGCACGCCGAACAGCTCGAGACTTTGCTCCAGCGCGCGCACGCAATGCTCAAACAACGGCGCGCAGGTCTCTGACACGCCCGGCGTGAAGTAAGCGTCATGCTCACCCACAGCCAGCGGCCTGCCTTCGAGGAACGGCACCGCCGCGTCGAGAATCTCCCGGTCGCCCGTCACCTCGACGTACTGAGCCACGGTGTAAGCCAGCCACGCGCGATCGTCCGAAATATGCGTGCGCACGCCGGCGCCACTTTCGGGCAGCCACCAATGCTGCACGTCGCCCTGCGCAAACTGTCGCCCCGCTGCCCGCAGCAGATGCTCGCGGGTCAGCGCGGGCCGCGCAAGCGCGAGCGCCATGCCGTCTTGCAACTGATCGCGAAAGCCGTAAGCGCCGCTCGCTTGATAAAACCCCGCGCGCGCCCAGATCCGGCAAGCCAGCGTCTGGTACAGCAGCCACCGGTTGAGCAGCAGATCCATTGCGCGGTCCGGTGTCTTGACCTGAACGGTTTCGAGCGTGTCGTCCCAGAACGCCGTCACGGCTGCGAGCACCGCGTCGAGATCGGCGTCGCGATAGCGGACGATCAGTTGCCGGGCGGCCTGCGGCGATTCAGCCTCGCCTAACAGGAACACCACCTCGGCCACGCCGCCCGGTGCGAGCTCGATCCCGGCTTGCAGCGCCGCGCACGGATCGAGCCCCGCGCCGACCTTCCCGGACAACGGCGCGGCGGCCAGCCCGGCCGGATCGCTCAAGCTCCCGTTGCGGCCAATGAACTCGCGCCGGTCGGCACTCCAGGCATGCTGCCTTCCGCCCAGATCGGCGAAAGCCACGCGCTCACGCGAGGCCTCGGCCCGGCCGTTGCTGGCAAACATCGCCCCCGTCTGCGCGTCGATCGCGGTGCGGGTATGCGGCGCGGCAAGCGCGCGCGACGCACCGAGCGCCCATTCGGCATAAGCCGTCACCGAAAGATGGCGTATCCGGCTCGACAGGTTGCGCAGTGTCAGACGGGAAATCTTGATGGGATCGTCGAGCGGCACGAATTGCAGCAATTCGAGCTCGACCTCTTCGGCCGTATGCGTGAAGCGGCTATAGCCCTGGCCGTGACGTGCGATATAGGGCGCCGCACCTGGCGAGGTGTCGCGCACCGGATTCGCCTGCGGCCCCCACAACACGCCGCTATCGTCGTCGCGAACGTAAAACGCCTCGGCAGACGGGTCGCTCACCGGATCGTTGGACCACGGCGTCAGCTGGTGCTCGCGGCTGTTCGACGCCCACGTGTAGCCGCTGCCCTCGGCCGACACCAGAAAGCCGCATAGCGGGTTGGCGACGACATTGATCCACGGCATCGGCGTGCATTGCCCGGCGGCAAGGATCGTCACGTATTCCCTGCCCTCGTTCGCAAAGCCGCCGAAGCCGTTGAAGCATTCCAGTCCGGCGCCGGGTTGCGCCGGTGTCGGCGGCACCGGTGCGGGCACGGTTGCGGGCAAAGGCAATGGCCTGACGCGCGGCGGCGGCGGTGCGCTTGCCAGCCGCCGCAACTGGTCCGCCAAACGACCGTTGCGCGCCGCCAGCACGGCGCGCGCGGCCACCGGAAAGAGCGCACGCGCGGCGCCCGACATCAAGTCCGCCCGCAGCACGAAGATGGCGCCGCGCGCAGCACCCGGGAGCGGCGACCGCGCCTGCCCGGAGCGCACCAGCGCCTCGAGCGCGGCCTGCAAGTCCTGGACATACGACGACGCACGCTCGTTGATGATGACGAGATCGACTGCGAGCCGTTTCATGCTCCAGTACTCGTGGGCATGCACCAGTTGCCGCACCAGTGCCATGTGTTCGATGTCGTCGATGCGCACCAGCAGGATCGGCAGGTCGCCCGACACGCCGTGCGCCCAGAGCGGCGCGACACCCACGCCGCCCGCCGCGGCCACCGCTGCCGCGCCGCGCAGCAGCGCGTCGGAACCCGGCCGCAGCGACGCATCGTTGTACAGCATGTACCCGGCCATCCGCTGGAACAGCGCCGCCTCGTCGGGACTCACCCCGTTATGACGGAGTTGCACCTGAGCCTGGGTCCACGCAAGCATCGCCGCCCGCGCGTACGACGCCCCGTCGCGATGCTTGTCGACCAGATCCAGCAACTGCCCGCGCGAATCGGCGACGATGGTCCAGAATGCGATGCTACCGGTCTCGCCGGGCCTGATGCGCAAACGCTGGCGCAGCACGAACGCGGCGTCGAGCACCACGCCGGCTGAATTGCCGAGCGGGCGCGCGCCCACGAGGGCGCGCGGCGAGTGCACGCTGCGCCCCCGGCCGATAAAGCGGGCGCGGTCGGTTTCGACTTCGGCGGCCCCGACGGCATTGCCCGCGATTTCCGCCAGATGCGCGGCCCAGACCTCGGGCTCGTTCGTCTCGCGGCGGCGCCGCGTCGCCAGAATGGCCGCCGACCCGGGCAGATACTCGGTCTCGACGAACAGCTTCGCGAACGCCGGATGCGCCTCGTCGGTGGCCGGCAGGGCCAGCACGATCTCCGCATAGGACGTGAACTCGATGATGCGCTCGCGCGCGCCGCCATTGGTCACCGACACCCGCCGCACTTCCGCGTCCTCCTCGGGCGACACCACGACGTCGAGCGAGGTCGTCAGCGTGCCATCGCGCCGGACGAACTCCGCGCGGTCCTCCGTGAGGTTCACTTCGTAGCTGTCCGGCACCACGCCGGCCGGCTGCCATGCGGCCGACCACCATGCGTCGCTCGCGACGTCGCGCAGATACAGGTAGCTCCCCCAGTCATCGCAGGTGGCATCCTCGCGCCAGCGGGTGACGGCCAGATCGTCCCGGCGGCTGTAGCCGGAGCCGGCCGAGGTGAGCATCACCGTGTAGCGGCCATTGGAGAGCAGATGGGTCGCGGGCGACGGATCGCCCGCCGACACCAGGCGCCGCACGATATCCGGCCCGCCGCCGCGTATCGGCCCGACGCTGCGCTTCTCGTCGACCCGCAGATGCGCGGCCGCCACCCGCCCCGGCATACGCTCCTGCAACAGCAGTTCGGTGGCCTGGATGGCCGGCTCCGCGTGAAAGAACGCACGAATGCGCCCGCCGAGGAGCGCGTTGGCGATCGAGACGATCGACATCCCCTGATGATGCGCCATGAACGCGCGCACCACCGCGACCTGTTGGCCTTCGGGCACGCGCGCGGGCGTATAGTCGAGCGCCTCGTAGAAGCCGAAGCGGCCGCAGCCCCCCGCCGCGCCCAGACACTCGAAATTGCGCGCGGCTGCGCCGGGCGCGACCATCGCTGCGAGAGCAGTCGCATACGGCGCGATCACGGCGTCGTGGCCGAGACCGCGCTTGAGACCGAGATCAGGAACGCCGAAACTCGAATACTGGTAGGTGAATTCGAGATCCCGCGCGTTATAGGCCGATTCGGAGATGCCCCACGGCAAGCCCAGCGCCGCTCCATAGCGGATCTGCTTGCGCACGACGAGGCCGCTGGTGCGCGCGATCAGGCTGTCGGCCGGCGCGCGCATCACCAGCGACGGCATCAGGTACTCGAACATCGACCCGGACCACGAGACCAGCACGGCACCGCCCGCCACCGGCGTCGCGACGCGGCCCAGCCGGAACCAGTGGCGCGCAGGAATGTCGCCCTTGGCGATGGCCACGAAACTCGCCAGCCGCGCCTCGGACGCCAGCAGATCGTAGCTGCCCGGATCGAGCCGCCCCTCGGCAACCGCGTAACCGATCGACAGCAGACTGCGCACCGGGTCCAGCAGGAAGCCGAACTCCATCGCATTCGCCATGTGCAGCGCCGTATCGGCAAGCGCGTTCAGGCGCGCGCCCAGCGTCGCCGATTCCGGCGTGCATGCGCTATCGCGGCAATGGCTGTGAATCGCCTGTTCGAGCGCATCGGCCCAGAACAGCACATCGTCGCCCGTGCCGTCCTGGGCGTCGCCGGTTTCGTCGACCAGGGCGCGCGCGATGTCGGCCACCGTTGCGGCCGACAGCTGCATCGCCGGCCATGCGGACGGCGCCGCGGCCGCGGCGCCACCGGACGCGGCCGTGCCGGCCGGTCCAGGGCCTGGCATCGCGCCCTTTAGCGTACCCTGCAACGCGCCCGCCGCCTGCTCGAATTCGCCATGCAGGGCGCCGCGTGGATGCGTCCCGGCGTTCTGGCTCACGGCGCCGCAGAGCAGCGCGAGGCTGTCGCCGACACCCTCGGGCGCGCACGGCTCCACGCCGGGGGGCTCGGCCGCCCACGCGCGACAGGCATTGGCGAGCGCGATCAGATGGCCGGCAAGGTTGCCACTGTCGACCGACGAGACGTACTTCGGCTCCAGCGGACAAAGATCCTGCGTGGCGTACCAGTTGTAGAAGTGGCCACGATAGCGCGGCAGGCGCCCCATGGCGCCCAACGTCGTCTCCAGCCGGTCGACGGCGTCGAGCGTACCGAGCCAGGCGAACTCCCGCGCGCTGACCGTCGCGAGCAGATAAAGCCCGATATTCGTCGGCGAGGTGCGATGCGCGACGACGGGACGCGGATCCTCCTGAAAATTGTCCGGCGGCAGCATCTGGTCGGCGGCCGTGACGAAGGTCTCAAAATAGCGCCACGTGCGGCGCGCATGAAGGCGCAGTTGGCGGGCGTCCTCCGGCGTGACGGCGAGATCGCCCGCCGCTCGCGGCGCGACGCTCGACCGGTGCGCGACGGCAGGCGACGCCAGCCAGCCGAGCACGAACGGAATCCCCGCCCACGCGCCATGATTGCCGGATCGCCATGCCACCCACGCACTGGCCGCCGCACCAAGTAGCGCAAGCGCGATGCCGCCGCGCATCCGCACGAGTGTCTGGTAAAGCGATGGGCGCTCGCGCGCACCGGCTTCGGCCGCCGTCGTCCATTCGAGCCGATGCCGGTGACTGACCATCACGCGAAACGTTGTGCGCGCAATGGCATCGCTCATCGACGCCGCCTGCTGCGCCAGAAAGATGATCGACAAGCCGGTTCGGGCCAGTGCGAGCCTCAGGTCCGCCAGCCAGACGTAGAGCAGGCTGCGTGCCGTCATTTTCACCTGCGAGCGTCTCCAGCGCGGCACGAGTGCGCCCAGTACGGGCAGCAGCACGGGCAAGCCGATCGTCGCCACCACGAAAGCGCTCCAGAGCAGCGCGGCCGGCAGCGGCAAGGTCCAGCCGGCCAGCAGCGCGACAAAGGCTGCGGGGGCCGTGAGCGTGCGGCGCAGATTGTCCAGCATTTTCCAGCGAGCCGTGGCCCGCAGTGCCAGGTCGGGCCGCAGGTGCACCGAGGCCAGCCAGGGCAGCAATTGCCAGTCGCCGCGCGCCCAGCGATGCTGACGGGCGGCGGCAACGTCGTAGCGGGCCGGAAACGCTTCGACCACCTCGATATCCGAGGCAAGCCCTGCCCGCGCGAAAACGCCTTCGAACAGATCGTGACTGAGCATCGTGTTCTCCGGCACCCGGCCGGCGAGAGCCAGCTCGAAGGCGTCGACATCGTAGATGCCCTTGCCCGCGTACGAGCCTTCGTCGAGAAGATCCTGGTAGACATCCGATACGGCGGCCGCATAAGGATCGATCCCGTTCTGGCTCGACCAAACGCGCTGAAACAGCGAGCCTTCGGCACCGACGGACAGCGAAGGCGTCACGCGCGGCTGCAATACGCCGTAACCTTCGACGACGCGCTGGCTGCGCGGGTCGAAAACCGGCCGGTTGAGCGGGTGCGCCATTTTCCCGATCAGACGGCGCACCGTATCGCGCGGCAAGCGGGTGTCCGCATCGAGCGTGATCACGTAGCGGACCTGCGGCGGCACGGCAGGCAGGCGGGCGTCGAGCGCGACGAACGAGGTGTCCGACGCGCCGCGCAGCAGCCGGTTCAACTCGTGCAGTTTGCCCCGCTTGCGCTCCCAGCCCATCCACACGCCCTCTTCCGCATTCCAGGTGCGCCGCCGATGCAGCAGCAGGAAACGCGGCCCCAGCGGCGTGGCGGGATAGCGCCGATTCAGTTTCTCGATGCCCGCGGCGGCGGCCGCGAGCAACGCGTCGTCGCCGTCGGCTTCGGCGGCGGGGGAATCGGTCCAGTCGGACAGCAGCGCGTAATAAAGTTCGCCGCCCCCGCTCGCGAGATGATGCACCTCCAGCCGCTCGATCTGCGCGGCCAGTTCGGCTTCGGTGGTCAGCAGCGTCGGCACGGCCACCACGGTACGCAAGGCCGCGGGAATTCCGTCACGCAGCGCGAGACCCGGCAACACGACCGCCCCGACCTCGCGCATGACACCCCGGTTGACCACCGCCACCGCCACGTCGAGCGCAGGCAGCAACCCGGCAAGACCGAGCCAGATCCACCCGCGCGAGAACGGAGCGAGACCGGCGAGCAGCATCAACATGCCGCCCAGCAGCAGCGCGGCGAACAACACGATGCGGCCGACGTAACCGCCGAGACCGGCATGGCGCGTGAACCGGCGCAGCCATACCGCCGCCGGCGGGCGATAGCCGATCGCCGTCTCGAACGCGCGGCGGCCCGCCGCCAGCAGGTGATAGCCGGGATCGGCGGCACGGTCCTGCTGCGCGCCGGCGGCCGGCGCATCGGCCTGAGCGGCCTGAGCGGCGCCGACGGCACGACGCGCGATATCGGGTTCGCTCAGCGACGAACCGCGCGCCAGCGTTTCGATTGCGCCGCGGTACAGGTTGCGCGTCGGAAAGTCCATGTCGACGAAGCCGGGACAGGTGCGCAGGATCTCGTCGACGGGACTGATGCGCTCGAACAGATCGCTCCAGTCCACATCGGAGATCAGACGCAGGCTCGTGATCACATTGCGCACCGTCAGGCTGGCCGCGCCCTGCTGCTGATGCACCGCGCTCACGATCCGCTCCGCCGTAGTGTGCCGGGAGGCAAGATGCGCGCGCAGCCACGTTACCGCCGGCGTCGTGTCGGGGTCCTGATCGTGCAGCCGCTGGATAAGCTGCACCGCGAAGGTGTCGCACAGCGCCGAGCGTGCGTAGCGCGCCACGAGCACCTCGACGGCTTCGGGCGCGTGTCCGCCCGCGCCGAGCAGACGATCGGCCATTGCGTCGGCGTCGAGCCGCGCGATGCGCCCATCGGTAATCTCGTCCGCGAGGCGCCGCAGGTTCTCGATCAGCACGATGCGCAACGTGATTGCCACGGCCCACAATTCGCCGATCGTCAGCGGCTGTACGCTCTGGTAAGCCAGCACGAACCGGCACAACAGATCGGGATCGAAGCGGCTGTCGGTATGAGCGACGAATGCCCACGCGAGACCGAATACGCGCGGATAGCCGGCAAACGGGCCGGCGCTCAGCTTGGGCAGTTGCCGATAGTAACTGGGTGACAGGTCGTCGCGGATCTGCCGAACCTGCTCTTCGACCAGATGATAGTTGTCGAGCAGCCACTCCGCCGCCGGCGTGATCGTTTCGTCGCTCTCCGCCGCCACCACCGTCGCTTCGTAGGCTCGCAACAGATGGCTCGCGTCGTCCCTGAGCCTCGCGGCAAGCGAGGGGCCGGCAGACGCTTTCTCCGAGATCGGTTGTGCGCCGGCGAGGCTGCGCGCATGCTGCGCGAGCCGCTCTTCGCCGAACAGTTGCTCGCGCACCGGCGTGGTGCTGTGCCATGGAGACGGCGCCGTGCGGCGCCGCAAGCCGTGTGAGAACCGAATCATCGCACTATCCCTTTTTAGCAGAGCCCTGTAAGGCGCTTGTACCGTATCGCCTGGCGTCGGCTAGACCAACGTACAAAGGATATTGCATAGGAATCCTTTAGTATTGCGTGTTCGGCATCGGTGCCCAACCGTTATCTTCCGGCCTGTGCGACCACGTGTCTGTACGGTGCGAGACCGTCATCGCCGGCCGCAACGAAAGGGCCCCGGAACGGGCCCCGGTTCGCAGAAACGGATCCGGAACTGCGCAGTTTGTACGCTGTCGTACCGCGTCGTCCGTTATGACGGCGTAGTGTCGAACACGTCGTCATCCACCAGGAGAGGATCGTGCAAAGACGAACATTCATATGGAGCACGCCCGGGTCGATCCTCGCACTCGGGCTGGCGCTCTCCGGCTGCACCACTACCAGCCCGTCCGACGTCAGCAGTGACCAGGCCGCCAAGCGCCATGGCATCGACGCGGGCGTAGACTCCACCCTCTCGCGCCTCTATGGCGCGGCAAACGGCTCACGGGAACTCGTTGAAAAGGCGCGCGGCGTGCTGATTTTCCCGTCGGTCATCGATGCCGGCTTCATTGTCGGCGCGGAGTACGGCGAAGGCTCGCTGCGCGTGCACGGGCGCACCGTCGGCTATTACAGCACGACAACCGGATCGATCGGCTGGCAGATCGGCGCGCAATCGCGTGCAATCGTCTTTCTGTTCATGACCGAAGACTCACTCGCCCGGTTCCGCAGTTCCGACGGATGGTCGGCAGGCGGCGACGCGTCGGTCGCGGTACTGAAAATCGGCGCGAACGGCGCTATCGATACCAGCACCGCAACGGGACAGGTGGATGCATTCGTGCTGACCAACAGCGGATTGATGGCCGGTGCCTCGCTTGACGGCACCAAGGTCAATCGGCTCAAGTCGCTGTAACCGCCGGCCGCATGGGGCATGGCGTGCATCCCTGCCCCTCTTCGAATTGCGAGGAGAAGTCATGTTACGCAGCATCAAGGGCCTGCACGGCTACACGGTTGGCGCACTCGACGGCGACATCGGCACGGTCGAACAGGCTTATTTCGACGACGAAGCGTGGGGCGTGCGCTATCTGGTGGTCGAAACAGGCAACTGGCTCAGCAATCGCCCGGTTCTGATTTCTCCATATTCGATCAAGCGCGCCGACGCTGAATTGAACATCATCCCTGTGAACCTCACGCGGCAGCAGGTGCGGGACAGCCCGAACATCGACACGCACAAGCCAGTGTCACGCCAGTATGAAATCGAGTATCTGCGCCACTACAGCTATCCGAACTATTGGGGCGGCCTGAACCTCTGGGGTATGGACGCCTTGCCGGCCTTCAACGCGAACGATGCCGCAACAGGCCTCGCGCCAGAGCCATCCGCGCGCACCGGTCAGCCACACGTCGATCCGCCAGCCGACCTCCATCTGCGCAGCACGGATGAGGTGAAGGGCTATCACATCGAGACAGTCGACGGCAACGTCGGCCACGTCTGCGACTTTATCTACGATGATGAAGCGTGGGTCATTCGCTACCTGTGCGTCGATACACACAACTGGTGGCCCGGCGGCAAGGAAGTGCTGGTGGCCACACAGTGGATCGCGCTGGTCGACTGGTTCGCGTCCACCGTATCCACCACGCTGACCCGCGAGGCCATCCGGCACAGCCCGGCATACAACGGGAAGACGCCCGTTCCTCGCAGCTATGAAATTGGGCTCCATGAATACTATGGCAAGGAGGGGTACTGGTCGCGCGACGATCCGGCATCGTCTGCCGAATCCATGCGCAACGCCCGGCGGTAAGCTCAACACGGCTTTGCCCTGAAACGCAGTACGGTACCGTACCGACTTCATTCAAACTCGCGCGCACCGTGATTCTGTGCCTGAATATCTTGCGCAATGCCAATGCCGGTAAGCGGCGGGACGAAACCATGCCGCTTCGCGACCCGGAATACTATTCATCGGGTCATTTATATCGGACTGCGATGTAATATTGATGCGTGAAACGCTAATCAATTCACGGATCGGAAGTTGACGTCTTCTGGCTGAAAAGGGTCTACACGCGAAATAGCACCAACTCAGAGAGCACTACCATGACCGACGCCAATCCCCAAAGCACTTTTCGCGCTCTTCCCCTGACTCCAGATCAAGACGCGGAAATCAGGCATTACATAAAAAATAAAACCAGGCAAGGCGCTCCGTGGGACACCCCGGAGCTTGATGCCATGCTTGCAGATATGCTTACCCCCCCGCGCAACGAAGACGGCGAATCTGGCGCCACCGTCGACGAAACGAAGGCAGCCACGGAGCGCGCGGCAGCGTCCATCGATGAAGCCATGGAACCCATCGAGGCCAGCGAGGAGCGCAATGCGGCCATGGAGACCGAAGGTATGAGAGGGCCCAAGCGTTGAATCGCATGGCGCCACACCCACGCGCCGGCAACGCGGCCTCGGTGGCTCGCAAGACTCGAGCGCCGCGCCGGTTGCGATATGCGTATATTGAGTGAGCAGGTAACGGCAGGTTAGCGCTTCGAACCGGTACGGTGCCGTACTGAGTACGGTCCAACAAGGTGGGATAGCGCGGATGCCGGTGCGAATCATACAGAAAGGAACGGGCATGGAAAGTCGAACACTGATATGGGCACTGATCCTGCTGTCACTGATTACCAGCCTGAGCGCATGCTTCTTTCCTGTCCGGGATGACAACGACCACCATGGCGGGGGCGACTACCAGGAACACCGCGACTAGGAGATAGAGGACAAACTCGCCTCGTCGTGTCGTGCCGGATTGCTCTTTCGAGCATCCATTGTCATTGGAGATTCACCATGAACAAGGATCAAGTCAAGGGAACTGCAGAGAAGGTAAAGGGCAAGGCGAATGAAACCATTGGCCGGGTCACGGGCAACACGAAACAGGAAGTCAAGGGCGATATCCAGCAAGCGGCCGGCCAGGCGAGAAAGAGCCTGGGCGACGCAAAGGAAGCTATCAAAAAGTCCTGACGGATCACGATCTCATCATAGACACCTATTCCAACAAGGTCGACCCGGGCCACCCACTGCGGCGGGAATCTACCCGCCGCAGAAATCGTTCGTACCCGCCATCCCGGGTGGCAGCCAACCTGCAACGGCAAGAGCGAACGCAACACCGACAAAGCCGTCGAGGGCAGCCTTGCAGCTCGCGATCCACCTTAAATCAGTGGCGTGGCAAGAATCAACCAGGCTGCGATACCGGCGAAGCGCCCCTTATCTGCGTCGAGTTGCGGAAAAAACTCCCCAGGATCTGAAAGGTTTTTATCAGAAGTGTCCGCCATCATCGCGCGAACGTTTCTTTCACAGCCCCCTCTACCGGTAAAGACGATAGATAAACAATACGCCCTGGTTACGCCTTCGCTGGGCCAGACGCGCGAGTTCTTTAAAAGCGCCGAAGCGCTCCTGCATCGCCCGCGTGCGCCAGTTCATGAAAACAGGCAAGTGCGATGTAAGCCGACCTGCCGATATGGCGCCGTTGCGCAGCAAGGTCGATCTCCTGCAGCACGCTCCTGCGAAGGGAAATCTGTACGAACACGGAATGCGACTGAACGTTCGTCAAATCGATATCGACGAACATCCACAGGCCTTCTCCATCGTCCATATCGAGCGCCTGCAGTGCCGACATGTCGTTGGTCGGAGCGGGAAGGATGTGCTCGCTGCGGTGATACATGCGTTGCACGAGACGCTCGGCGTTTACCGCCAGATCGTCAAACGTGCGCCCTTCCACTTCGACCCATGGAAAATCCGCGAACACGCCGCGATAGCCTTGCCCGTCACGTCGTTGAACATACAGGGGATAGTGCACAGTCGTCTCCGCGCTGACCCGAGAGAAGCTTCTCGTGTGAATGCGTATCTTGCGGTCGATGCCGATGCGCGTCTGTACGGTGCAGGACTTTCGTGCGTCCGACATCAAGACGTGTAGCGCGAAAGTTCCAGCACGTGACGCACCACATCGGAGAACGAATTTGTACGGTGTCGTACCGCATCGGCATTCAATCGCGCGTAGCGTCAGAGGCATCGTCCCATACCGAGGAGAGGATCATGCCCAGACGAACATTGATGTGGAGCTTGCCGGGCTTCGCCCTCGTGCTCGACCCTCGCGGCCGGTGCGTCGAATGCCACCGAGGTGCCGGCTTCGACATCATGGAGGCGTCATGTTGCCAAGCATAAAGGATCTGCACAGATGCACCGTACGTGCCTCGGACGGCGACATCGGCAGCATCAATCAGGTTTATTTCGACGACGAGGCGTGGGGCATTCGTTACCTTGTGGTCGACACCGGAGACTGGCTCCATGACAGGCAGGTGCTCATTTCTCCATACTCGCTCAAGCACGTGGATTGGTCATCGAACACGGTTCATGTGAATCTCACGCGACAGCAGGTACGTGACAGTCCGACGCTCGACACGCACAAGCCGGTATCGCGGCAACACGAAATCGAGTACCTGCACTACTACAGCTATCCGACCTATTGGGGCGGGCCGAATCTGTGGGGCATGGGCGCCTGGCCCGCGTTCGATACCGTTGCGCCGGAGCTCACGGCGCCCGCCCCGGCGCGCCCCACCCTGCACACCAACCGGGCGTTGCCGGACGTCCATTTACGCAGCACCGACGAAGTCAGGGGCTACCACATCGAGACGATAGACGGAACCATCGGCCATGTGTCGGGTTTCATCTTCGACGATCGGGCGTGGGCACTGCGCTACCTGTTGGTCGATACGCGCAACTGGTGGCCCGGCGGAAAGGAAGTCCTGATTGCCACGCGCTGGATCGAACTCGTCGACTGGTTCGCTGCAACCGTATCGACTTCGCTCACGCGCGATACGATCCAGCGTAGCCCGGCCTACGACGACTCGGTACCCGTTCATCGAAGCTACGAGGTGGCGCTACACGAGTTCTACAACCGCGAAGGATATTGGTCGGAAGCTGAATAACCGCCCCGCCGCCTGACCGGCGATCCGGATGCCGACTCGCCGGACAGGTACACGCGACGTTACAAATGAGTGTCTGGCACGCCCGCTGGCTGGCGCATGGAAAACGGCGCATCGGCAGGAATCGCCGTGGTTGGTAACAATGGCCCGCTCGGCGGGCGCCTTTTCCTGCGCTACACCCAAGCGCTCATCACGCAGATGGCGCAGACGGCCGTCTGCAACCGGCATCACTCAATTTCGCAGCTGATCTGTCGCTGGCTCTGCGCAGGCTTGCGAGTGCTACAAGGTGGTCAAGCACGGGGGCGGTCGCCTTCTGGAGCATGGTTAATTCGTTTGCCGAATCGCCGAACGACACGGCGAAGTGCTTCTGCGCGGAAGAACGTCGCGTCAACGCTGGCGTCGCACCGGCACAAGCACCATGCCGCCACCGTCGATGCCGCTTCCCTGGCGCCAGACTGCCTTGCCGAGCGCCGTCAGTTCGCCGCAACTGTGTTGCGCGTCCGCTTCAGTTCCGGCTACCGCCATGTCGCCGCCAGCCTGCTCCTGCGCTGCCTTCCGCTGTCCCGCGCGTGCGGCCACTGCGTCATCGTGTGACCTTCCCGCATAGCATTGCGTCATCTTTGCGAACTCCTCGTGAGTGATGCTGATCAGACGCCGCTCATGAATTCGTCATGTTCGTCACGGCCCCAAACTTACCCGGATCCTTCCTTTGCTTCCGATCCCGCGTATCGCTGCGTTGCTGGCCAGCCACCTCATGCAAAGCTCCGTCTTCCGGCGCATTGCGCATGCCGTCGTCCGCTGCGTTGCTAACGTCGAACGCCAGCCTTCTGCTTTCTGCCAGCACGTCTGCGTTCACACGGTTCGTCCTCATTTCATGTTCCTTTTGCCCAACGACTTCGGCGATAGAACATCTCAAGCGCCAAGGCCGGTTTCACGCATTCGATGCGCGTAACACGGTTCCATCGTTCAACCATTCGGGAAGCACGTCTGTACGCTATCGGACTATCAGGGGCGCTACGGATGACCCGGCTACTCGGCTTGCCCGATGACATTGAATGCGCAACAAAACGCCTTCCTTGAGCCCGCGTCTCCGCTGGGTGCGGCGCCGGTTCAACTCCTTCCTGCTTCGTCACGATCACGCCTATAGCCGTAGCCGGAACACGAACGCCTCCCATCAAGGAGCATGGCGAGATGCAACTGAAACAGCGTTTTCGCGATCTCACTTGCATCGCGTTGATAAAAGGCGCATCCTTCTTACATGCAATGTGCTGCCGCTGCCAGTTCGACATCGACGCCCTGAGAGTGATTCTATCGTCAGGATTCCTCATAAAGTACACCACAAGAATCCCGCCATCGTGGCGACAACTTTCGTGCGACAGTCAGTCCGGGGGTGGTTCGTTTGCGTTTTGTGCGTTTCACGCGCTCGCGGCAGTTCTCCAAACAATGTCTGAGCTGCGCCGATTGCAATGAGCTAATCAACTCACAGTGTTCCGTGATCTGAACGAGCACAGGTCCAGGCGAGCGCCGTCATGCTCGCCCCGCTACTCGGGGCGCAGGAGAGGCTGTATCCGCGATACGCTCGCAAACTCTCGATCACGCCGCTCATTTCAGGCGCTGCCGACGACAGTCCGTCGCTGCATCTGCGCAGAAATTATGTAGTTTTCTATTGGAGCCGCTATGCCAAAATCAATCAGACTGCACTCGACCTCGCCCGTGAGCCAGAGCGACTACGTTATCCAGGAAAGGGCCCGCGTCTCTTCACGGGAGAAAGCAGAAGGCGAACGCGCCCAGAAGCGGCTCGAGATGGACGCCCGCATCAATGTGAACGCGAGCAAGTGGCGATATATCCGTCCCGGTGAGTAGATCGAAAAAGGCAGCGTGGTGCTCAACTTTCCCAATCCCAGTCGAATCTACGACGCTTCCAGGCGCTCCGTGTGCTTTTGGGGCTACGACAAAGCTCGCGAGATTGTCTTTCTGGTCGACGATGCGATGCTGGCGAAGCTGAACCCCGATATCGTTTCTGACGAGTCCTCGTTGCTCGCAACTTTCGACCGCTACCGCGACCAGATTCTGGAGCTCGCCCGAACCCTCTATAAAGGCGGCCCTCAGAACAAGTACACAATCTCGTGAATGATGAGGTCTGTCGCCGGATTGCCGCGCCGGCGAGGGGCACCATTCGCGCAGCGCTCATCACAGCGCCCCTTCAGATCGGGCAGCAAACGGTCGAATCACACTTCACCGTGCTGTAACGCTCACAGACGCGCTTTTCGAGTCCGGGCCTGTCCGGTACCTCGACGCGATTCGCCCTCTCTGTCGTCGGCGCAGCGAACCATTTCCCGAAAATGCGCGGCATAGCCGGTAGTGGCGTGGCGCACACGGGAAGACCTGCCATTCCAACGCCCTGAACGCGCCGGGATGACTGCGTGCCGGGATGACTGCGGAGTGCCCGTTTTCTCGCTGACCCAACCCGCAGAGCCCGCTGCCTCAGATCGAGGTGTGGCGGGAACCAGGCCCGGGCCTAACCTTCCGGGGCTTTTTCTTGTAATCTAGCGTGCGGCGCAACGCCAAGCAGTGACGAATGTCCAACAAGTCAACCGAGATACGACATGAAAAAAACCCTATTTTCCCTGGTGATCGCCGCCGTCGCGATGGGTTCGATGTCTTCCGCATTTGCGGATAACCATCATCGATGCCAAAAGGTGAAGGTACATCACCACTGGGAAACACGCTGCCACCACTAAGCGAAGCACTCTGAAACCCCGCTCGCGCGGGGTTTCGCTTCCTGGTCCTCTCATCGCATTCTCGGCGCCCCATCCTACATCTCGGGTACTGCCTGGGCTCGCCAAAGCTGGGCGCCAACGCGAACAAGAGCGTCCCAGTCGCCGGCATTCATCGTTGCATGCTCACGAGCGAGGAAATCGGCCAGCCACAGCAGGGAACCAGCGGGTGCGGACGCGCCGGGAGGCTCATCGGCGGTTGAGCGAAACAGTTCGAGGATCGTTTCGACTGTGATGTACGGCCTGTTCATGGCGATCTCCCCTCGGCGGGCGCCATTAGCGGGCTGCCCACCGCACGCGCCGTTTTCGCTTTTGCAGCAAGAACCGGCTAGTGCTTGCGATGCATCCACCGCATGTGATGTGAGTCCATCCACTGGATCACACTTTCGTCCGGATGGTCAACCATATACCGGCGTACCAGTGCGAACGCGACGATCGCGAGGACCACCAGACCAACAACAAAACCAATCATCGACTGAGACATGGAAGCCTCCTCATGGATCGCCCGACCCATGACCCAATTGTAGGCGGCGCAGGAATACGCGGGTGCCCGTCGGCCCGTTGACGCCACGCTACGGATAAGTGCGCGGCATGCGCGCTCGAAGATAGACCGCGACGGAGACCGACGCACTCGAAGCCACGATCCCTGCCATTGCATGCCGTCGTGCTTCAGCGCATTCGTCATACACTCTTCATGAAAAAGCCGACGCTTCGCCGGCCTTCCCGTTTCCGTCTTTCAGGACGGACTGCCGGCCCTGATTGAGTTCCGGCATTGATCAACAATTCATGGCATCCGATGCATCTGCAATGCATCAATCATTCCGTAAATCGGCACGCGCCTCTGTACGGCATTGGACAATTCCGGCAGCTCGACGCGGAAAAGACAATCGTGTGACCGCTACTGCGCGTACTGGCGCAGGCGCAGCGAGAATTCTTCGAGTGCCTGAATGCCGCTCTGCTCCGCCGTTTGGCACCACGCCTGCAACTGCCTGAGCAACTGTTCCTGCGACGCGCTGGAGCGTTCCCAGATAGCCGACAGTTCCTGGCGCAGTTCGACGCAGGTGCGCAGCGTCGAGTTGCGGTCCCACGCGTCGGCAAGCGGCAGCACCCGACCCGGTTTGCCGCGGCTCACCTGCGCCTGCAGCCGGAGCCGCTGGCGCACGCCGCGCCGAAGACGAAGCTTCTCGCGACCACTGAGGTGCCCCGCCCTCGCCAACTCCTGCTCGCATCCGATTTCGGCTGACTTCACATAGGAAGCCATGACCTCATGACGATGGAAAAGTACCGCTCGCAGCGTAGCGTCATCGACCGTCCTCTTGCCTTCGATCAGGGACGGCGCCAGCGCCACCTTCCTGATTGTCGCAAGCCTCAGCGCTGCCAGGGTCCGGATATACATCCAGCCCACATCGAGCTCGTACCATTTGTTCGACAGCTTCGCGGACGTGGGATACGCATGGTGGTTGTTGTGCAGTTCCTCGCCGCCGATCACAATGCCGAACGGAATCACGTTCGTGCTCGCGTCGTCGGTATCGAAGTTGCGGTAGCCCCGAAAATGGCCGAAGCCGTTGACGACGCCGCCCGCCCAGAACGGAATCCACATCATCTGGACCGCCCAGACCGACACGCCGGCCACGCCGAACAGCGCGACGTCGATCACCATCAGCAAGCTCACGCCCAGGTTCCGGTACTTCGTATAGACGTGTCTCTCGAGCCAGTCCTTCGGCATGCCATAGCCGAACTTGCGCAAGGTCTCCTCGTTCCTGGCTTGCGCGGTGTACAGCTCCGATCCCTCAAAGACGACTTTGCAAATACCCAGCATTTGCGGACTATGCGGATCATCGGCCGTTTCGCACTTCGCGTGATGCTTGCGGTGCACCGCTGCCCACTCGTTGCCCGATATGCCCGTCGTCATCCACAGCCAGAAGCGGAAAAAATGGCGAACGGCCGGATGCAGATCGAGTGCGCGATGCGCGAGGCAACGATGAAGATACAGCGTCACGTCGACGATCGTAATGTGCGTCATCACGAGCAGGGCGAGGAGAATCTGCCACCACGAAAGCGCAAGCAAGCCGCTGGAGAGAAATTTTAGTAAATCGTTGAACAAATGACCTTCTTTCCGCCCTGGGCGGAGCCGTCTGGCGCGATTCGGCAGCACGACAGCATGAGGATTCGTGTCATGCAAGGTACGGCTCTGGATCTCCTCTGTTGCGCCATGGGATCCTGGCCCCCTCGCGCGCCATTTGGTGCACGAATACGTCTTTCTACAATGCGGGTTCTTGAGAGCGTTCTCGGTACGTTAACGTACCGACGATGCCCGGTTACACGGACAAGCAGTGATGGGAGCTATTCGAGCAAGCGGCGCTCCCGGCCCTCACAGCGCTTTCAGGTCGGGTAGCAGGCGGTCGAATTCGCGCTTCACCACGCCGTAACACTCGCAGACGCGCTTCTCGAGCCCGGACCGATCCAGTACCTCGATGTGGCCGTAGCTATAGCGGATCAATCCAGCTTCCTGCAGCTTCATCGCCGCTTCGGTGACGCCCGGTCTGCGTACGCCCAGCATGTTGGCGATCAGCTCCTGGGTCATTTTCAGTTCGTTGGACGGAAGGCGGTCGAGGCTCAGCAGCAGCCAGCGGCACAACTGTTGATCGATCGAATGATGGCGGTTGCACACGGCGGTCTGTGCCATTTGCGTGATAAGCGCCTGGGTATATCGCAGGAGCAGCCGCTGCATCGGACCACCCCGACAAAACTCCTCCTTGAGCAGGCGGGTGTCGAGACGGTACGCCTTGCCCGCGCTCTGGACGACCGCGCGGCTGGGCGTCGTTTCGCCTCCCATGAAAATGGCGACGCCGACAATCCCTTCGTTGCCCACGATGGCAATTTCCCCCGATGCGCCGTCTTCCATCACGTACAGCAGGGAGATGATAGAAGTCGTCGGGAAATAGACGTGGGCGAGGCGGTCACCCGATTCGTAGACAACCTGCCCCAGCGGCATGTCCACCTGCACCAGATGCGGCGAGAGGCGTTCCCACTCGGCCGCAGGCAGGACCGAGAGCAAGTGATTCCCGCTCAACCGCTGTTCGTCCGTCATGTCCTGCTCCAAGGCATCCGTACCAGAACCCGCGACCCCGAAGGGCGTATCGCGTGATCACTCCAGGTTTCGGAAAAAAATGCCAAGCCGCCCGTCGGCGTGCCGCCCTCGATGCGCATGCTCCGCCCAGCTGGATCTCAACTTATAGGGGGCGCATCCATGGGTGATGCTGACGCGCGACAGCAGCGGCGTAACAAGATAACCGCACCGTCCGATGCCGTACCGACTGCCGCTCAGATCCACCTTATTCTAACTCTGTTGAACAGATGCATTCCAATCGGTGCGCACTTCAGAAGTTCACCCTCACCGAGGCTGCCTCCGGCTTCCACCCGAATCGGGTTACCTGTCCCTTCAGCAATACATTGCGCGACCGGTTCACGCCTGTCCCAAACGAAAGCGGATCTCACATGGAGGTTTTTATGGCCAGGCAACATCATAGGGGCAGCGTCCATCACGTGAACAACAACACAGCCGAAGCGACACTGGTGGCACTGACAATACAGATCTGCGGATTCGTCCACGAAGGGGCCCTCGATAGCCGCTGCGCCACCAAGCTCGTCAGACGGCTCAGAAAGGAGGCCGAGACGATCTCGGAGGCCGGCAGGATAACGAAGTACGGTCAGAAAGATCTGTTACATGCTTTCAACGCAGTCGACATGGTTCTACACGCACATGATGCGGGGCTGCTGATCGCGGCTAACACTGCACTGCGCTCTACCGCCGGAGCACCCGGCACCACGGAATCAACCTGACGACCGCGTCCGCAATTGTCCGCAACCGGCTGAGTCGCTCAAGACCGCCGGGGCGAGGTCGCATACTGAACGGAGTCGGTCATGAACTGTTTCCCGATGGGTCTATTCGACGTCTACGTCGACGTATTCGTCATCAACCGCGGCTTCGGACGTCCTCCAGGCGAATCCGAGATGTTCGGATTCTGGGGTGAAATTGTCCCGGGTGGTGGCAAGCGGACATTTTCGGGCGCGCATCATTTCCGCTCGGTTGAAAAGGAGGGATACCCAGACCGAAAGGAAGCGATCGATCGAGGTCTCAAGCATGCTGAAGGGTTACTCCGGTCTTGCGAGCGCTATTTACCCGGCTAAACCCAATCGTACTATCCGGAGGTGACCATGCAACGGACGATTCAATACCGCGGTTGCGAAATCCATGTCGACCTCGTCCCCACGTCGGCCGACATGTTCGACGCGTCGTTTCGCGTCGAGTGCGCAGTATCGCCAAAACAGCTTTCCCCGACTGGTGCGCGCGTACCGGTACGCAATGGGCCGTTCTCGCGCCGGTGGGCCTGGCTCATCGCTGAGATCGCTGGCCAGTTTGCGATTGACGAGATGCTCGGTCCACGTGATTCCCGATCGCGCCACGTGATCTGAGTCACCGACAAAGTTCGCAGTCTCGAGCAGCGCATTGACCAGCGCGCAAACCGCTTCGCCGCTCGCGTCAACCAGCACGTGCTTCGCAAAACATCTGCCGTAATTTCTTATCGGACACGGCCAGATAGGGCCGAACGTGCTCCAGTTCGGCATGACCTAAAAGCTGCTGCACCGTCTCAATCGTGCCCTTTCCCAACGAGGTTACTGGCAAACGAGTGCCGTCCCGAATGGGACGATCCACCGCGTATCCCTGCATCCCTGTTGAGCTTTGTGACGTAGGCTTGGAGGCTGTCACACGCCGAGTAATCAACCGGCTCCCCGGCCTCGTTGATACGCCGCTTGGCGCTCATCGCAAACTTGCGGCCCTTGCCAGCAAGGACCAGGCAAGTTGACGGCGCGAGCCCTCGATAGCGCTCTGCGGTTAGCTCGGTTCCCATGCCGCGTGCAATGCGATGGTTCAGCTAGCACTCCAGAGCCGAAAGCGTTTTTGGATGCGTGAGGTAGACACATCGCTTCTCCCATATAGCCACAGTGAGGCGCGTGTCGGATCGGCTTGCAAATATTGGGTTTATGGTCCGTGACGTGGGTCGGCAACAGATTCGCTTCGAGCGGCCCGTCTACGCCGCATAAGCGGGGCGATGGACGCCTACAAGAGGGTCGGCCGAGATTCCAACATGCGAAGCTGCGCAGATAGGGGGCTCAGTGCCGGATTATGCGCAGCGACCGACGGACGCTGCTTGTAGGATGCATCTTGGGCCAACGTGATGAACATAATCGGCCCATACCCAACAGCGGGTATCCGTATTTCGCGGTTGATTTTGTCTTGTGCGGCGCGACGGACGCAGTGAGGCGCCAAGGGTTGAAGACGGCGTCGCAGATCGGCCAGTTGCAGCCCTTCGCTTACGGATGAGTCGGTCATCGAAACGGCAGCTTGACGTCCGACAGCGTCCGTTCGCCAAGCTCCTCTCTGCAAGGAATCATGGCTCGCGGCAGTTTCTTTTATAGAGCCGGCCCTGACTCATGGCGATAGATAAGCGTCAGAGAGATCGCTATTGAAAAGCCCGCCCACCGCTACGGGAGGATGCGATCAGCTGGTTCAAACGAGTCAGGCCGGCCGGCTTGACCAGATAGTGATCGAAACCCGCCTGCCTTGCGCGTTCGCGATACTCTTCTCCCGCGTAGCCACTCACCGCAATCAGCAAGGTATCCGCGAACCGGGGCATCGCACGTAACCGGCGCGCGACTTCGTAGCCATCCATCTCTGGCAGCCCGATGTCGAGCACAATGACATCCGGCTGAAAGTCCGTCGCGCATTGCAAGGCGGAAGGACCGTTCGAGGCGACCTTCACCTCGTGCCCATCGAGCCTGAGTACCATCGCGGTGCTCTCGCCCGCATCGGGATTGTCGTCAACGACAAGAATTCTTTGTGCCGCGACGACTGGGCGCTCCCGCGGCGCGTCGGCGATTGATGATAGAGGCATCCTGACATGCGAAGGCGCCGGAAGCCGGACAACGAGCGTGCTGCCCCGGCCAGGGCCGGCGCTGGAGGCCTGAACGGTTCCGTGATGCAGTCCGACCAGCTTTTGCACGAGCGCGAGACCCAGGCCCAATCCCGCGGACGTGCGATCCAGCGAACGCTCCGCCTGCACGAAGAGGGTGAAGATGGTCGGCAGAAAGTCCGCGGCCATGCCAATGCCGTTGTCGGCGACCGTCAGCACAGCCTCATCGACATCGCGCACGAGCGTTACCTCAATGGCGCCCTCAGGAGGTGTGTATTTGACGGCGTTGCTGAGCAGATTGGTCACGATCTGCTCGAGGCGAATGGCATCGCCCTCGACTGCCAGGACCTCTGGCGGCAGGATGAGCGTAACCTTGTGCCGGCGTGCGTCGATCTCTGCCCGCATCGCGGCAACGCTGTGCTGCACGATTTCCACGAGATTGACGGGCTGCACATTGAGCTTGATGATGCCGCGTGTAATGCGTGACACATCCAGGAGGTCGTCAACCAGGCCGATCTCGTGATCAAGCTGGCGCCTCGCAAGCGCCCGCGCGTGCTGTTGTGTTTCCTGGTCGATGTTCTCGTGCCCCCAAACCTCGACGGCGTTGGCAATCGCCGCAAGCGGGTTGCGCAGTTCGTGAGCGAGCATTGCAAGAAAATCGTCCTTCTGGTGATCGGCCGTTTCCAGGCGTTGCACCGCGAGTCGATGCTCGGTCGTGTCTTCGATGGTCAGCAGGATCCGCGCCTGGCCCCGCCCCATCACACGGGCGCCGTTCAGCCGCATCGTACGCACGCCAATGCGCGGGAAATCATGCGTGATCTGGAAATTCCGGACGACAGTCTGCTCAGGCAGGACCTCCTCAAGCAGGTCACGCAGACCCGGGATATTCCACTGTCCGTTGCCCAGCGTATAAAGCAGCGCACCGATCGTATCCTCGGCGCTCGTCTGGAAGGTCTTGTAGAACGCATGGTTGGCCCGCGTCACGCGCAGGTCGGATTCCAGCACGAGCAGCGGCTCGGCCATCGTGTCGATGATTGCGTCGGCATAGTCGCGCGCAAGTGCGACTTCGTCGTGCAGCACCCTGAGTTCGTGATTGCGGTAGCGCAACTCGTCGTTGGTGGTCGACAGTTCCTCGTTCAGCGACTGAAGTTCTTCCTTGGCGGTTTCGAGTTCTTCGTTGGTGCTCTGGAATTCCTCGTTGCTCGAGAGCAGTTCTTCCTCGCTGGATTTGAGCTCCTCCCGTGCGCTTTCGTGCTCCTCCAGCATGGTTCGGATCTGCGTGCGCATCGCGCCCAGTTCGGTCATCAGGCGCGCAATTTCCTCGTCCCTGGGATCAGGATGTTGCGCGGCAACCCGGCGTCCCAGCCGTTGAGTGATCGCCTGCCGCAACAGCGCCTTGAGGGGCACCTGGCCGCCCGGACCATCCGCATCCCTGGCCCCGCTCTCGAAAAAAATCAGGAACCAGCGGCCCTCGATGCCTGCCGTCTGGACCGGATGGACTTCCACGCTCGCCGTCTGCGGCCCGTTCGTTCCCGACGTGCGCAACCCCGTCGTGCGCACCACCACACCGTCCTGCCGGACCTTCCTGACGCCTTCGCTGACGGCCAGGTAAACCTCGGGCCGCGCAAGCCGCTGGAGGTTGCTGGTGGGCGGCCCGCTGGGATTGACCAGCCAGGCGGAGGTATCACCGCGATATTCGACGATGTTCAGGTCGTCGTCACACAGCACCGAAGATGGCGCATACCGCGCAAGCGTAATGCGGTCGACTTCGGATCGAAGTGACGACGCTTCGCTCGGCTCGGACCGGCTCTCCCGTGCGCTTTCTGCAGGGGCAGCTGGCACGGTTCGCGGCGAATGCCGGCGAACCTGCGCCGGTGGCCCCAGCCGTGGCTTCTTGCTGTAGAGTCTGCTGCGCCGGTTTTCGATGACACCAAAGAGTTCGGAGAAAGCACCGACCGTCTCCGAGGGCCCAAGCATCAGCACGCCGTCGGGTTTCAACGCGTAATGAAAGAGCGGCATGACATTTCGCTGCGCCTGGCCACTCAGGTAGATCAGCAGATTCCGGCAGCTCACGAGATCCATCCTCGAAAACGGCGGATCGCTCAACACATCGTGGCGCGAAAACGTGCACAGGTCCCTGACCTGTTTATCGATGCAGTAATACTCGCCCTCGCGCACAAAGAAGCGTTCCAGCCGTTCCGGCGACACGTTGCGGGCTATGTTCTCGATGTACCGGCCTGTGCGTGCGACTTCGAGCGCCTCCGCGCTGATATCGGTGCCGAAGATCTGCACCGTCGTGGTTGCCGCATGCTCGCCGAGGTACTCGATCAGGCATATCGCGATGGAATAGACCTCCTCGCCGGTCGCACAGCCGGGCACCCAGATCCTGAACGGGTCGGTGGATTCCTTGCCGGCAACGAGGCGCGGAAAGACTGTCTGGGTCAGGACTTCGAATGTATCAGGATCCCTGAAGAACTCCGTCACCTGAATGAGCAGGTCCCGTCCCAGCGCGAGCGTTTCGGCCGGGTCGGACTCCAGCACGGTGACGTAGTCTGCCACCGATGTGACCTGCTGTAACGCCATGCGGCGCGCGAGCCTGCGCTGGACGGTGCCATTCTTGTAGCGGCTGAAATCGATATTGCAGGCCTGCCGGAGCAGGCGGAATATCGCGCGCAGACTCGTTTCAGCGGGCTCAGACGATGTGCCTGTTGCGGCGGCAGGCACTGACCTCAGGTAGGGGTGGCGCCCGATTGCGATGATTTCCTTCGCGATATCACGCGGGGCGAGCACGCGATCGACGCATCCCTTGCTGATCGCCGCGTGCGGCATGCTGTTGAAGTGCGCTGTCCCCTCGTCCTGGGCAAACGTAATGCCACCTTCCCGCTGGATTGCCTGCAGCCCCAGGGCGCCGTCCGAACCGCTGCCCGACAGCACCACTCCGATGGCGTTGGAACCCTGATCCACCGCGAGGGAATCCAGCAGGTCATCGACGGGCATCGGTGGCCCGAGCGTCGCGTCTCTCGGGCGCAGCCGGATGCGGCGCTGTGCAACCGACATGCTCGCGTTCGCGGGAATGACGTACAGGTGGTTGACCTCAATATCCATGCCGTCGGCGGCTTCAACAACCGGCATGGATACGCGCCTGGCCAGGATCTCAGGAAGAATGCTGTGACGGGATGGATCCAGATGCTGCACCACCAGAAATGCCATGCCACTGGCAACTGGAATGTCCGCCATGAGTTCGGAGATCGCCTCGAGCCCGCCCGCGGAAGCGCCAATTCCGACCAGCGGAAAGGTTGGCGACGTCGATTCGTCCGACGCTGTCGCAGATTGGGTCACGTCGTCTCCAGTGATGCCATAGATGTCTGGCCGTTGCTCGTGCGGAACGATTGCCGCATGTGAGCGTTTTCTTCAGGCAATAGTTGGTGATGCGTCTCGCGGCTTCTCAGGCTTCGCGCCGGGCAGCCGCGCTTTCCGGCGCGTGAGGGGACCGGTTGCTGCGAGCTTCCTCCTCATCGATCCAGGCTGCGAGAGCCTGACGGATGATCCAGCCGCGCGAGCGGTCAAGACGTGCGGCAAGTCGATCGACCTTTTCTGCCAGGGGTAGCGGGACGTGCGCGGTAAGCACACGTGTAGTCGCATCGGGCATGGCACTCTCCTTCATTTGCCGGAATTGAGAAAGACACGGGGTGCAATCCGCAGGGATTGATGTGCAACCGCCAAGCGTTGCCCCACACATTGCCACCTGCCCGGATTATAGCCCCGCCAATCGCTTTGATTCGAACCGATTGATCTGCGGCGCGGCAGGCGTTCAAGCCGCCCGTCATGCGTGGGTCATCGCATGGATCATCCCTATAAGGTCGTCTGGCGTCCCTCCCTTCTGGCAATATCCGTCAAAGCCGACCGGCACACCCCTGGCCAGAACCTCGTGTTCATCGAGCGCGGTGAGAGCCACGATGACCGCGCCGCGCGTGGGCGCAAGCCGCCTGAGTACCCGTGCGGTCGAAAATCCGTCATGCCGCGGCATATTGATGTCTAGCACAATGACGTCCGGCATCCAGTGACGGGTGAAAACCAGCGCCTGGATTCCGCTCGCCACGAAGCGCGCGTCCATGGCGCTCTGTCCCAGCGCGGCCGTCAGCGCAGCTCCTAAAGACTCGTTATCGTCGACGACCAACACAGCCGGAATGCTCCCGGCAAATTTGACCGATCGGTTTGTCCATATGCCGCAGCGAGCCATGTCATTTCCTCGTTGTAGACATAGGGTTACCCGCTGAGGCGCATAGCATGTGCCAGGGGGAGCGATGGATTTACAACAAAGCGAGCGCTGGGACATTGCATCGCGCTCGCCCGCGATGTTTCTGCTGAGAATTGCCATACGAGCCAGCGATTTCTACCCGGTTCGCCGACCCTCCGTCGTACCGACACCCTCCTTCAACGGGCTGCTACTGCTTTGGAAGCAGCTATTCAACGCGTACCGTGTCGAGTGGCTCTTGTGGGTCGAGGCTGTGTGGAAACGCGAAACGCAGAGCTGCCGGGGCATAGATTCCGTGCTGCATCGTCGCTGCAATTCGAAAGGCCACGAATGTTGGCGCAATTTCAGTGCCTCGTTGCGGAACGCGGACAACTTATACGGCGAGTTTTCGGCGCTTCACGCACCCACCAGCCTCATGGCCTTCATGGTTTTCGCGAACCCAAGTATCGCTATTACGCGCTTGAGGTTGTACGCCAGCACATGCAGGCTCATTTCGGTACTCACATTGGCGAACCGGCGAGTCAGGAAGTGCGTGTAGCCCATCCAGTGTTTGAACGTCCCGAATACGTGCTCAACAGTCCGCCTTCGCGTCGTCATCGCATCCGGTATTCTGTCCAGCCTACCCTGGAAGCCTGCGATCGTCGGGCTCGAGTAGGATATGGCATTCGCGTTGAAGATGCCGGTGACAAACACGCTGCCGACGTAGACCGGCACACCGCTGCCGAAGTACGACACGCTACGGGCGTCGGTCGAAATCAGTAACAGCACGAACGGCGAATACTGGAGGCCAGCCTTCACGGTGCCATAATCGCTCGCAAGACCAACCCACGCCTGACGGCCAAACAGGTTTCCGTTCGAATCGGCGAACCCGCCATTTGTCGCGTCTATGCCGCTTTCGAGCGTGAACATTGCCTTCAGTCCGCCGCCGATGTCTTCGATGCCTTTCAGGCCGAACAGCGACGGCGTCATGCCGCCCGTCATCATCGAAAACTGACGGCCCGCGTTCTGGCCGGTATTGGAATCGAGCGTCTTGCTGGTATAGAGAATTCCAGCGTCGACAACACCATAAAGCGTCACGCTGCTTTGCGCGTTGGCCGGCAGCACGGTTGTGCCGAGCAACAGGCCGGCTGCTACGATAATGCGATTGTGCAAGAGAGATTGCATCAATTTATGTGTCTCCTGTTTATTTTGCTGTCGAAGTCCGGTGCGCCGAAAACGGCCAGTCGTCCGGCTGACGCGGCCTCTTTTTATGCATGCAGTCGTTGTGACACGACGGGATTCCAGATAGGTCGTAGCAGTCCGCCGTTTTGGCTATTGTTTATGGAGTCCTGAAAGATGGAAGCGTTGTCGACTGCTTCCATCTCGCTCTGCCTGCCGGGGAGGCAGTGAAGACAGCGGCGGACCGCGTGTCGCCACGGCATCGACGTCGTGGCCGGGCGCCAGTACTTCAGCGCCTGAATCAACTGGCGCCTCCGCGCCCGACGGAGACTGACGCGGCAGCAGAAGGCAGGCTTCAGCCCTGGTAGACGCGCGCGACGATGTCGTCGACACGGGACATGTCGGGCACGGCGAGGAAGTCCGGATGCTGGTAGGCCGGGTTCGGGTACTTGTAGTAGCCCTCGCCGGTCTGCATGCCCAGCAGGCCCTTGTCCAGGAAGCGTGCCTTGAGGTAGGCAGCGTTATCCAGCATCTGCTGGTCTTTCTTCTCATGTCCCCAATAGGTCAGCACGTCGAAGAAAGTCTTCATGCCGACCATGTCGATCAGCGCCATGGGGCCCATGCCGGCGCCGGAAATGACTTTGAGGTAGGTCCGGTCCACGTCCTCGGGAGTGGAAATGCCGTTGGTCACCAGCGTCTGCGCCGCAGTGATCAGCGAAACGAACCACGTGTTGAGCACATAGCCGTTTTGCTCCTTCTGCACCGCAATCGGCACCATTCCGGTCTCGATGGTGAACTGGGTTACCTGACGCAGCGTTTCCCTGGCTGTCTGCGGGTGGGCCATGATCTCGATCACGTTCATAACCCAGATCAGGTTGGCGTAATGCAGTGCGCAGAACTTGTCGGGGCGGTCGGTGACATCTGCGAAGTCACGCGCCAGCAGGGTGGAAGAGTTTGTGGCAATCAGCGCATGCGGCTGCAGCCACGGCGCCATCTTCTGGTAGACCCCGGTTTTGATGGCAGGGACTTCGGGGACGGCCTCGATCACCAGGTCAGCATGCTTCACGGCGTCGGCGAGATCGGTCGAGTAGCGCAGGCGACTGCGGGTGGCGGCGATGTCGGCCTCGCTGGCGCTTACGTCCTTCTTGTAGATCTCCTCGTATTGCGCGTGGGCGCCCTTGCAGCGCTCCAGGGCATCGTCGGCAATATCGTAGACGACGACGTTTTTGCCCTTGTAGGCGGTGTGCCAGGCGATCTGGCCGCCGAGCACGCCGGAGCCGAGCACGGTCACGTTCTCGATGTTGGACATGGATGTCTCCGTGCGCCGGTCAAACCGGCAAGGTGTTGTGAATGAAAGAGTCATACGTTGAAGGCCTAGCCAGCCACGGCGGCCCCGAGTCATGCGTGTGCATCCGCGAGGGGGCAGGCGAAGCGTTGACAGGGGTACGCGCAGGCCGGGTATTGAGCCGCGAAATCCATGCCCCGCGCCGGAAGGTGCGGGCTGTCCGGGGTGCCGAGGCCGTGGAGATAGGCCGAAGGTCACACCGGTGCTGCCGCAATGGCGAGGCAGCACCGGACCCCGCGCGGTCAGAGACCCCGCGCACGCGCGGAAACACCTTGCACGGGAACCGGGAGGTCCCGCGCTCTACTGCGCCGCGCTGGGAAGCGTGTGGCGCAGTGCGCATCGTGAAGCCCAAGGGCGTACGACGATGAGCCACGGGTGCGGGAAGTCGGACTGCTGCGTAGTACCGGAGAAACTGCCGAACAAGGCTGCGGGTGCAACTCCTGCAGCGGCGGAGGTGGTGGAGGGAAGACGTCACCCTGAACCGCGACCAGCAGATTACCGCACACATCCGCTTCAAGGGCGGCGCCCACAGGACTCTCAAACTGCCGTTGCCGCTGAAATCGTGGCAGCGATGGGTGACCCCAGCCGCGGTGATTGAGGAGATCGACGCGCTGCTCAATCACCATACTGTCTTGCAGATCGCCAAGATCCTGAACAAACGTGGCTTCCCGTCGGGCACGGGTAGGCCCTTCAATGCCAAAATGGTCGCACGCCTGCAGCGCAACTACTGTCTGAAGCCGCGCTATGACCGTTTGCGCGAAGCGGGCCTCCTGACGCTGCAGGAGATGGCCGACGCGCTGCACGTCACGCCGACGAGCGTGAAGATATGGAACCGTCGCGGACTCATCCGCGGTCACGCCTACAGCGACAAGAACGAGTGCCTGTACGACCCGCCGGGCAATGACGCGCCCCGAAAGACAATGGGCGTCAAGCTATCCTGCCGACGTCGCCATCCCGACGTCGTTTCCGATCGACGCGAGGAGGTGTAGTGTGAAACGCAAGCCTTGTCGCGCCAGGCTCCTTTGCCGTCCATCGACAAGCGGACCTGTCGGCCCAGCACGGCGTCGGTGAACGCGCCCGCCGTGAACTGACTGCCCTGATCGGTGTTCACGATGTCCGGCAGCCCGTAGCGGGCAAACGCTTCTTCCAGCGCCTCCACGGCGTGCGAGGCTTCCAGTGTGATGGCAACTCGATGCGCGAGAATCTTGCGGCTCGCCCAATCCACCACTGCCGTCAGGTACACGAACCCGCGAGCCATCGGAATGTACGTCGTGTCGAGGGCAAACACCTGATTGGCCCGGTCAATCTTCATGCCGCGAAGCAGGTACGGCCAGATCTTGTGCTGCGCGTTGCGGCGGCTCGTGTTCGGCTTGCAGTACAGCGCTTCCACGCCCATGCGCTTCATTAGCGTGCGCACGCGTCGGCGGCCGACTTCATGACCTTCCCGGCGCAACAGACGCGCCCGCATTCGCGCTCCGGCGAATGGAGATTCCAGGTGTAATTCGTCGATCCGACGCATCAGCAACTGATCCGCTTCGCTCACCGGCAGTGGCCGGTAATACACGCTCGATCTCGCTATCCCAACGAGACGGGCCTGCCGTGCAATCGGCAACGTATGCCTACGGTCGATCATTTCTTTGCGCTCAGCAATCCCGCCTTGTCGAGCGCGCCGCTTAAAAAATCATTTTCCAGCGCCAGTTGTCCGATCTTCGCGTGCAGCGATTTCAGATCAACCGTTGGCTCGGTCGACGTCGTGCTGCCCGCGCCGAACACGTCCGCCGCGCGCTCCTGCAATTGCCGTTTCCATTCTGTGATCTGGTTCGGGTGCACATCGAACTGCTGCGCCAGTTCGGCCAGCGTCCGCTCGCCCTTGACCGCTGCCAGCGCCACTTTCGCTTTGAACGCCGCTGAGTGCGTCCGTCGGGTTCTCTTCGTCATCTTCCAGGTTCCTTTGCCGACATTATCGCCGGCTCAGGCCCCGCCCGCTCCACTTATCCGGTTGTCCGAATTTGCGCGGCCACCTCTCTGGAGGGTTCCGCAGGTCCTCACGTCGTGCAGCCCTGGCAACCAGATCGTTTGAGACGTCTTCAGCCGCCGTCCCGACGGCGTACCCTGCTCAACAAAGCGGTAACAAAGTGTAAATCCCAACTGTCACACGGCGTGGTCCCTACGACCAGCAAGCTCACTGTTCCACCTGTTCCATCACGATGTTGATTCCGCATGTCCATTGCGGCGAGGCGGGCTCCATGGATAATCGAACATGACCAGGGCATCTCGGAGTCGAACAAAATGGACCAGGTAATGCGCATGAAGGACGTGGTGAAGAAGATTGGTCTGTGCCGCGCGACCGTTTATGCCATGATCAAACGAGGGGAATTTCCGCGTCCCATCCGCATCGGTGAACGTGCGACTGGCTGGCGTGAATCGGAGCTTGAGGCCTGGCTGGCGAATCGTTCCGCGGCCAGGGAACAATCGGCGCCGGGATTGCCCTCAGCTCACTGATTGGATCACCAGCAATCTCACGATCCGACGGCCAGCATCGTGCCGCGGCATCCCCGCGCACCGCATCGGCAGACATAGCTCAGGCGTGCTTCTTCGTCTGCGAGATCCTCGACGGTCAACTGGTAATCGAGAAACAGTTCCTCGCCCGGCGCGATCGCGACCGACGCGTGAATGAACACCCGATCCCCATTCTCGACTGCCTCGCAGTTGGCAGTGCATGAATGATTGAGCCAGCGTGCGCTGTTTCCCCGTTGGCCCCCGTCGATGACGCGTCCGTCCGACAGGCCGAAGAAATAGGTGTGACCGGAGGCGCCACTCTTCCGGTGTTGCCTGATGGCGACCCTCCAGGCAATGACTTCACCCTTGTACTCCAATAGCCGTTCGCCGGCTTCGAGTGCCCGTAACGCGAACACACCGCGCCCGTGCACGGGCGAACGTCGAACCACCACACGTCGCTGCATACCTGCCTGTCCTCCTTTTCAATGGCCGGCGTATAGGGTAACGAATCGCGGCCTATGTGTACTTCTTGAAGTACTTGGCCATGTTCCAGATCGCGATCATGATCATCAACGACACGGGCCAGAAAAGCAGATACACGGGCAGCGGCACCGGCGCCACCAGCCAGATCATCGCAGTGAGCGGAATGACGCCGAACATTAACAGGTGCTTCGCGTGGTGATAGCGGGTAGCCGATTCGTGGCCGCCCTCCTCGCGCCTCACATGCCGCGATACGAGTCCATCAACGAGCGCCACGGCGACCGCCAGCACGAACTGGGGAATCGTCATCGCGAGCATCGCGGCACGGATTCCGAAAAGCTTGATGCCGATCATCGCCACCACCAGCGCCTCCCGGGTCGTGCCGGCAAAGGCGGGGCGCAGAAGCGAACCCACCCCTTGATGCGGCAGGACCCCCGCCTCCCACGCGCGTGCCGACGCATCGACACCCGTCCAGCCGAACCAGCTCCAGTAGGCGAAGTCCGCTGCCCGCTCCGCCAGTTCGGGATCGCTCGTCTGCTCCATGTAGTAGCGCACCAGCGACCGGATTCCGTCTGCCGGATCGTCACGCCACAGAAAATGCGCGGCGGCCAGATCTGCCAGCACCGAAAACAGGCTGGCCAGCAGCAGCCAGAGGACGACGTGGATCGCAAGATCAACGACCCAGAAGAAAGATTTCACGCCATCAGCATTGCCATCGCGCGCTTTCGCCACCATTGTTCACCTTCGATGTCAGAATCCTGCGCCCCTGCCTTCGACGGCCCACGGACCTGCGGTTGATGCCGGACCACTCGCACCGAGCGGCATAAAGCTGCCGACCGCTCCACCGATGGCGTCCGGCGCCACGCCGCCCGCGTCGTCAAAGTCCGATACGGCCTGGACGTACGACGCATAGCGCGAGCGCATGTCCGCCACCACATCATCGAGCCCCGTCAGCATGACCGGATCGTGTGCGTCCAGCAGCGGCAACCGCACCTTCACAAGCTGGCCTCCTTCAATCAACGCAAACGCCTGGCCCTTGGGTAGCTGCGTCAGGTCCGACGGCTGCAGCATCGGAACCGGCCGCACCGAAATCTGGTCGTGGGTCTGCGCGGTGAAATGCACCCCCTCCCCGCGGCGCACGGCGTCTGTCGCCGACGACGCAAGCGTCAGCGTCTTCACGTCGACCATCGGTAACTGGTCGGTCAGGATTTTCGCGGTCGTGACGTACTTCACGCGCAGCATCACGAGCGTGTTGAAGTTGCCGAATATCTGTTCGGCCTTGGCGCGCGAACCGATCTTCGCTTCCACATCGGCACTCGTCTGCGTATAGGCCGTCACCTGGTAGCCCGCCCCACCCGCCTTGTTCACCATCGGCACGAACTCGTCGCCCACAAGTTCGTTGAATTCGTCCGCATGGATCGACACCCGGCGCTTTCCGCCGGTGGCGCTCTGGCCGTAACCATACCCATACTTGTATATGCGGCCCGCAGTCGAGGTCAGGTCCGCAAACATCGCGTTGCCGACCACGCCCGCGACTTCGAAGTCCGACAGGGCATCGAGCCCGACGTACACAATCCCGCCGCGGTCCATCACCCGGTTCCAGTCGAATACCGGGCGCGGATCTTCCGGATCGCCGTAGTCGGGAGAAAGCAGCTCCGACGTGCGTCCTGTGGTGAGCTTTTCCAGGAGCGGGTACAGCGAAGAGATCAGCTTGTCGAAGTACGAGCGCTCGTTGCTGATCACCGACAGCAGGCCGTTCGCGATCGGGTCAGTCCATCCCTGCTGCCGGATCAGGTTTGCAACCTGCAGCACCTCCTGGTTGCGCTGCAGGCGCATCGCCTGTCTGGCTTCCTCCTTCTCCAGCGGCTCCAGTCCGTCCTCCCAGCCGGGATGATCGCGATCGAGCCAGAAGCGGAAATACCGCAAGGCCAGTCCGTCGATGTTCACGGCGTTCTGGTAAATCATCTCGTAGGTCGGACGGATGCCGAGCGCGCTCATCGCACGCGCCATCACGTTCACGAAGCGCCAGACGAAATCGCGGAATGCGGCCGACTGGCCTTCCTTTGGCAGATTGCCGGCGATGCGCGTCGCCACTTCGGTGATCCTCGAATACGTGCCGATCGGGCTGTAGCGCGCGGACTTGTCGGGATAGCCGAGGTGGAAAAACGTGAACTCGCTCTCCCGGCCGCAACGCTTTGCCTCGGCATACATGCGCAGCAACAGGTCGACGTCACCCTTCGGGTCGAACACGATGACGATGTCGCCACGGCGGATATCCTGGGCGACCAGTACCTCGCATAGCCGGGTCTTGCCGACGCGGGTCGTTCCGAGCACAGCCATATGTCCGACCCGCTCACCCAGGTCAAACCAGATGTCGCGCTCCTCGGGCTCGACACCGTGCAGGGCTGGATCGCCGCCGACGGGCGGCAGCGGCGCGACCGGGTTCCACCATGCCTGCCGGCGCGTGATGCGCGCAAGGCGCGCGTCGGGACGCAGCCGTTCGTAGTCCCGCGCATGGTCATACAGATCGTTCCGCGCTAGCAATCGCCGGTTTTCAGGGAGTCGGGCCTGATAGAGGCGCTGCGTGTGAAGGCCGCTCCATCGGAAGCCACGGCCGAGAAACACCTCCTGGTCCGAACAGGGAATCGCCCCCGCCGCGATCACGTATTGCGGCAGACGCCGCAGGTTGCGCTGGAAACGGATCAGTTGCCATCCCTGGCGTGCCCGTACGCAGGCGAGCGCGAGCAGCGCAACCGTCGTTACCCCGCCCGTTGCGGGCGTGACGAGAAACAGTGCAGGATGGGACCAGAGCACGCCGGTGGCCGCGAGGGCGGCAACGGACGACAGCAGCTCGACGGGCCTGCGGAAGCGGTTTTCGACTGGATAGGCCATCGCCGCTGCGCTCCCCGTCAACCCTTACGGCTGTACGGAGCCGTCCCCATCCGGAGCCGGCTTCTGTTTCGACTGGATCATCGCGTTCGGCGGAGGGACGGGATTGAAGAAGCGTTCGGGCTCCGGGACGAGCATCACCGACAGTTGCCGCCCACCCGCTCCCTTGATGTTGTAGTGGATGAGGTACGACCGGCCGGCTCCGCCGGAATCGGCCGCCACCGGGTAGCCGGACTTCTGGAAATCGCGCTGGACCTGCTTCCACGCTTCCGGCGTTCTCCCGTCCTCCGTGGGTGTCTGCTCGATCGCCTCGGGATGCGCCTGGGCAAAATCGCGGAAAATGGCTGGCGTGACGAGCAGCATGCCCTCCGGTACGAAGTGCACGCGGGCCATCGATTCGTTGTACGGCAGCGCGCCAGTGGCAATGCCTTCCTGCACCCAGGCCAGGAATCGCTCCGCGTTCGGGCGGGGCTGCCGGCCGCCTTCACGCGAAACAACCGACTTCGCCGGCACCTTCGATTTCTGTTTCGGGCGCACGGGCAACGTGACTGCGGCCGGAACTGGTCCGTCTGCCCTCGGCACCTCACGTTCAGGAGATGCCTCCGACTGCAATGCGGACGCGCTCTCCGCGTCAGGCAAAAACGCTGCAGGGTTCTCCTGCGAAGCCGGCGCGCGAGAATCCGCCGCCGGCATCGCGCCGGGTCCGTCAACCGCGGCACCAGGGAGACCAGGGAGACCAGGGAGACCAGGGAGACCAGGCATTATCAGCAGTATCGGTGCGCCATCAACGGATTCCACCGTTCGTGCTTCCTCCGATGACGACGGGACAGGCGTGACGAGCAAATGCTCCGGATCGACCTCGTCCTGCGCACCGGCCTGAACGTCCGCGGTACCAGCCGTACCCGACGAATCCCCCTCTTTCGATTCCGGTTCTTCGTCCCTGTTGCCATCGACCACGCTGATGGCGCCGGGCGGTAGTGCACGGGGATACCGCCCCGGATCCGCGTACAGCCGGTCGAGCGGAAAACGCAGGACCGTGAACGTCTGCTTCCACCTACCAACGGCGACCTCGACGGTCCAGATCGCGCCGCCTTCCGGCGTTGGCATGAGCGCGCCGTACTCCTGCCAGGTATCGAAGAGGCGGTTGTTGTCGGACGGGATACCGCCCGCGCCTGGCTGTTGCTGCTCGGGGCTGCCGAGATACGCTCGCACCGTTTCGGCAAGTGTCTTCGCGACGCACCACAGCGATTCACCATCACAGTAACCGGTGGCGCCCGCACGGTTGAGCGGCATTTCACCTTCCGCCAGCAGCCGGCGCAGCCCTTCCATCAGCCGCTCGATGAGCGGAACGCTGCGGGCGGTCACGAACCGCGTGCGCGGCCCAGTAAGCAGATTCTGTGCGACCGAGCGCCGGTCCGCCTCACCCACAATCTTTGCGAGTGCCCCTTCCTTTGATGTGGCGTCATCCGACAGATACGCGGCCAGTTCGTTGAGTACGGGCGGATACTGTGCAAGCCAGCCTAGTGACGCAGAGGGAACCAGGCGCTGGAGCAGCACGATCGGCAGGCGCGCGTGAGCACCGTAATCCCGTTGTGCGGGTTCCGGAAAATCCACCCGGTACCACTCACCACCCTGTTCATTCATGCTGCCCGCCAGTGGGACCCAACGGCGCATGTCGGTACCGCTGACAAGTTCAACCTTCAGGTCGGCCAGGGGCTTGCCGATGTCGTGCAGCAATGCGGCGACCAGCACCGCGTAGCTGCAACGTGCACCGTGCCGCATCTGGTCTTCGGGGCTCGCACCGAGCGGTAGACGGTACCCCTCGCGAAAATGCAACGCATACCGTGCCACCTCGAACAGATGAACCAGCAGTCCACCCGGCTGTGCATGATGGTGTGACTCCGACGCGGGCAGAAGCTGGACAAACTCGGTGAGCCGCCGGATCAACGGCTCGATGTCACGCTGCTCGTTCTCCGTTGACAGACCCGCGCTGCTGCCGATGCGGCGGGCTATGCCCTGCATGCCCGTCCGGTCCAGCAGATCAAGGTATCCGAGGACCGGCAGGTGTTGCGGAGACGGTGCACGTCGCTGCGCGACAGGCTCAGCCGGCGTCGCCTGAGACGGTCTCGATGAAGCGCGGGAAGGTAGCCCCAGCCAGGTCAGGGCAGTACTGAATGCCATCCGGGTTTGCCGCAGATACCGTTAAATTTCATTTCAGGAGGACTGCTACATAACTTCCATGCTCCACAGTACGTAGCCATGCGGTGGATCGATCCTGAATGACTGCACGGAAACGGCTCACCGTACGCAGTCAATTTCCAGGACGTAATACCAACGCCGTCGGACAGCCCGGCAATCCTTTCTCAGCCTTGCGCGGCGCGAGCCGCAGCGTTTTTCGCCCTTGCGGCAATACCTTTTTTGCCCTTGATCCTTTGCGCCTTTGAGCGGGTGAAGCGTCTCATCCCGAGCTTCACCCGCGGCCTTTGGATAAGGCCCTTCCCTTTGAACCGCCCTTTGTTCCCCTTGCCTTCGCGGCCTTCTTCAACCGCCTTTGCACCTCGCTGGACGGCCCGCCGCACGCCGGGGCCATCGACATGCAGCCCGGGAAAAACCTGCTTCAGGAGTCACACACCCGAGCAGACATCCGGCCCACCCGCACGCCGTTGCTGCCTACAGTGAACCCGTCGGTCCGCTCCCCCTGGGCCGACGCGCGCTGTTGGCCTGCCGGGATGCTCCCCGCGCCCGGCAGGCTCTTTTTCTGATTTTTCAGATCACCGGCGCGGCGTGGGGATGCCAACCAACCGGTGAGGCCAAGGTGAAACGTGTGTGGATCGTTCTGGCAGGTGCTGTGACGGGCGTGGCGGCCGCCAGTTGCCGGGCCGACTGCGTGGATGACGCCGCACGCTTTCATCACGTGAACGTGCGGCTCGTCCGTGCGATTGCCACCGTCGAATCGGGACAGCATGCGAACGTCGTCCATCTGAACATCGATGGCAGCACCGATATCGGCCTGATGCAGATCAACAGCCGCTGGCTCACGACGCTTTCGCGTTTTGGCGTCTCGCGCGCGGCACTGCAGGACCGGTGCACCAACGCCTACGTCGGCGCGTGGATCCTGTCGCAGAACCTGCGGCGCCTGGGCCTGAGCTGGGATGCCGTGGGGGCCTACAACGCCGGTACGCACGGGAAGCGCATCGCGTATGCACGCCGCGTGTATCGCGCGCTCAACACGTCGGCCTCGCCCGCGCTGCCCACGCCATCAGGTCCATCTGGTCCGTCTGTGACGCAGGCCCCGAGGCTGATCGCGAAGCTGTTCCAGCCGTTCACGTGGAATACCGCACGCGGAGGCGACCGATGAGCCGCCTCACGTACGATTACGCGATCGAGGTGCTGAACGACTATCTCGGTCCGCTGCAACCGATGCTCGCGGATCCCGACGTGCAGGAAATCATGGTCAACCGCGCCGACGCGATCTTTGTCGAGCGCAACGGCCACATGGCGTATGTCGAGGGTTGCGACCTTGACCCGGATGCACTCGACCGGGCCATCACAATCCTCGCCAACGTCAACGCAAAGGAACAGACGCCGCTGCTCGACGCTCGCCTGCCCGGCCTGCGCATCGCCGCCGCGCGGCATCCCGTTGCCGTCCACGGCGACATGATATCGATCCGCAAACACTCGCGTCGCCGCATTGGACTCATCGACTACGAGCGAAGCGGCGCGTTCGAAGTGCTGCGAGGTGCGCCATCGCTCACCGCGCGCCGCCGCAATGCCGCGCTGCTGGAGCGTCTGGTGTCGGGTGGCGCTGCGCTGCGAGAATTCTTCGAATGGGTTATGCGTGAGCGCATCAACGTGGCGTTCTCCGGTGGCACCTCCTCCGGCAAGACCACGTTGCTCAACGCGATGATCGATGCCGTGCCACCGGAAGATCGCGTTGTCACGATCGAGGACACGGCTGAACTGCAGGTGCACACACCCAACCACGTCGCGTTCGAGACCAATCTTGGCATCACGGTCCGGGATCTGGTGCGCTTCTCGCTGCGCGTGCGTCCGGACCGGATCATCGTCGGCGAAGTGCGTGGCGCCGAAGCCTTCGATCTGATGGAGGCGCTGAACACCGGACATCCCGGCTCCATCGTCTCATTCCATGCCGATTCATCCGATACCGCGCCGGCCCGGCTGGAGTCCCTCATCCGCATGAGCGACGAGGGCCGACTCCTGTCGATCAACGATCTCCGTCAGAAGATCGGCGCCACATTCCGGTTTTTCGTGCACGCCGAGCGTCAGGGCGCAGTGCGTGGCCCCGTCGAAATCCGAGAAGTGCTCGGCGCCGAAGATGGCCGCTACCAGACCCGGTGCCTCTTCTCCCGCTTTGCCTCCCACGAGGAACTGGTCCATGCATGAGCCACTTCAGCGCGGTCGACTGGCACGCGCGATCAGTCGCGCCATCACCGCATTCCGTGATCACCATACCGATCTGCGCAACGCATGGCGAACCCTCGTCATTCGCCATCACCGCGCGCTCCGTCTGTTCCTTGCGGCCCTCTGGCTCGGCACGATCCCCGCCATCGCGCACGCCGGCATCTGGAATGGCGGCCTGTGCACCGTGTATCAGGACGTGCTCGACAACGAACTGCTCGAGGTCGTATCGCTCTCTGCGCTCGTGGGCTCGATCGTGCTGTGGCTGCTCGACGACGGGCGCAGCAACATCAAGACGCACGTGCTGCGCGGCGTGCTCGGGACACTGGCGATCCTGAACATGCCACTGCTCTGGGCGCAGGTGTTCAATCACGGCGCCGCGTGTACCGGCAGCATCTGACAGAGGCCGGCATGGAAGCACTTCGCTCCGATACCCGCAACGGCTCCGGTGAACCGCTCGATCCGCAGGATCCTTCGGACCCGCCGAATCCACTTTCGGCGCGCATCCGCAAGACCATGCTCGAACCGTTCCTGCTGCTCGGCATCGACCGCAAGTGGTGCATCGCCCAGGCGGCCATCGTCGTCACATTCGCCGCGGGCCTGCGCAACGGCTGGGTGCTTCTCGCGGTACTGGTCACGCATCCGGTGCTCTGGCTCGCGGTACGGCGCGACCCGGACCAGATCCGCTGCTACACGAAATACAGCCGTCAGGGCGACTACTACGAGCCCCGGGCGTTGCTGCGTCAGAAGATCAATGCCCGTCCAAAAGGCTTCGCGCGAGGCATGCCATGCTGAAGCCATCTGTCGCGCGCCCGCCATCGACCCTCTCCCCGTTCGACGCCGAACCGCTCGCACGTGTCGCGCAGCGCACCGACGGCGATCGTCGCTCTACCGCCGAGATGGTGCCGTGGCTGTTCCGCTTCAGCGACTCGCTGATCGTCAACAAGGACTCCTCGGTCATGGCGACGTATGAGTTCTCCGGTCCCGATGCCGATGCGCTCTCGACCGGTCACGTCCTCGAACTGATGGAAAACTTCATCACGTCGCTACGAGACATCGCGCGCCGGCCTGTCACGATGTGGTGGACGGTGCACCGCCGCCGCAGTGCGCAGTACCTGAGCGTGCCGATGCCGGACCCGATTTCGCAACGCGTCGATGACGCACGGCGCGACACCTTCGAGCGGGGTGCGAACTACGCGAACCGTCATTTCGTCACGTTCGCGCTGGCGCCCGACGTCGGCATCGACCGCTTCGCAGGCAAGGTCACGCACGGGATGACACACGACCGGATGTCCATCATCCAGGCGCTGGCGCAGGCCGTGCGCGGCACCTTCTCCGACCAGTACCTGTTTGCGTACACGGCGTCCGAACTGGCCGCTGTCGTCGAGACTTTCGAAACCCTCCTGTTCGGTTTCGTCGCAGGCAACCCGCGGCTGGCCTGCCGCCGGCTTCGCGGTAACGCGCTGGGGGCGTTCATGCATGCGTGCTGCTCGCCGTCCAGCGATGATCTGGCAGCAGCCCCGATTCCGGACATTCCCGCCCTGGACCTCGCCATGTGCGACACCGAGGTGCGTCCCGGACACGACTACCTGCACTTCTACTCGCACGGCCGCCAGCGTTTCGCGATCGCGGCCGGTATTCCGGCCCGCCGCGACTTCTGGCCGGACAGCGTGCTGCCCACGAGTCTTGACGGGCTGCTGAAGGTGCCGGGCGAGCTCACGGTCAGTCACTGCTTCCGGCTCACGACCCCGACCGCCGCGATGCGCTTCATCGACAGCGTACGCCGCTATCACGAGGGGCGACGCCTCGACACGCGCTCGCTGCTGGCCGCCACGCTGCGCGGCGGCGACACGTCCGGTGTACGCCAGAACCCGTCCCGTTCCACTGCCGCCGACGATGCGAACCGGCGCATCGGCAAGGTCGAGATGGCCGAGGAGATGTATGGGTACTACAACCTGTCGGTGCTTTCCTTCTCGCCGGTTTTCGAGACCACGCCATTCGATGACGACACCACGGTCGAAGCGGCGTGGACGCAGACGGTCACCACACACCGGGCTGTCGAGGAAGCACTGCGTGCGGCGCACTTCACGCCGGTACGCGAGACCCTGCACGCGTTCTCGGCCTTCGCGACCAGCATCCCCGGCATGTGGCGCGAATGCGCGCGATGGTCATTCATCGACACGGCCGCACTGGCTCGGCTGCTACCGCTGCGCGGTGTATCGGACGGGCACCGGATCAACGCCCACCTGACGAAAGAAACGGGCACGCTCTGTCCGGCGCTCGCCGCATTCCCGACCGAATTCGGCACGCCCTACTGGTTCACCGCTTTCCTCGCCGATGTCGGACACATGCTGGTCTGCGGACGCACCGGCTTTGGCAAGACGATCTTCATGCTGCTGTGCGCGACGCTGTTCCGCAAGTATCCCGATGCCTGGTTGTACGGGTTCGACAAGGACCTGTCGATGCGCATCCCGACGATCCTGCAGGGGGGACGTTATCTGCAGTTCGATCATGGCGCGGCCGGCACTTCCGCCGACGAGCACGCGCAGATGAATCCGCTCGTGCTGCTCGCGGACCTCCGGCACCGGGAGTTCCTTGTCGAATGGATCGTGATGCTCGCGCAGCAGCGCGGCACCTACCGCGTCACGGCGGGAGACCGTCGCGAACTGGAAACCGCGCTCGCTGCCACGCGCAGCCGCACCGACCGGCGCCTGTGGCGGCTGCGCACGGTCCACGCGTCCCTGCCTGCCGGTCCTCTGGCCGACGAACTGGCACTGTGGGTGGGCTCCGCCGTTCACGCCCACTATTTCGACAACGTGAGCGACAGTTTCGAGCATGGCTCGAACGCCGGCCGGTGGGTGTCGATGGCGACGGACCGGATTCTCGCGAGTCCCGCCATCGCCCGGCCGTTCCTGTCGTACGTGACATACCGCATCCAGGACTCGCTCGAGCAACGCCGCGCCACCGGTGTCATCGGCCCTACGCTCGTGATGCTTCCGGAAATCTGGAACCTGCTGGACGACGACGCGTTCGCGACCCAGATCGGCAACTGGATCGTCACGATGCGCAAGAAGCTCGGCTGCGTATGGATGGACGCACAGTCGCCCGAGCAGGTGTCGACCTCGAAAATCTGGCCACAGATCCGCGACAACGTGCTCGTGCGGGTGTTCGTGCCCGTCGAGAACTTCACGCCGTCCGCGAAAGCCGCCTACCAGCGCGATTTTGGCCTGTCCGACGGACAGATCCGCACGATCCAGCAGCTCGTCGCCAAACGTGACTACTTCATCACGGAACAGGGTGGTGCCTCGCGCCGCATCTCGGTGCCGCTCGACCCTGTGTCGATCGCCATCCTGCGGTCGGAACTGAGCGCGCAGCTCGTGTTCGACCGGCACCTGCACTCCGGCCACCCCGACTGGAAAGCGCGCTACATCAAGGAAGCGATGAGCCAGTCGGGTGCGGATGCGACTTCAGCGTTCGAGCAGGAGGTCCACCATGCATAAGTCCACGATTCGCAGCACTGCGCTCGCCGCTGTCCTTTCCCTGGTCCTGCACGCTGGCGCGGCTCGCGCCGGCGGAGGCCTCGACGGTGGTGCAACCGAAATCACGCAGTTGCTGAACCATGCCGAACTGGCATCGTCGGTGGCCCAGCAGGCGCAGATGGTCGAGCAGAACGTCCAGGCGCAGATCACGCGCCTGCAGCAGTACGTCACGATGGTCCAGAACCTGAAGCAGGTTCCCACCTCGCTGATCGACCAGACCATCGCCCCCTACCGCACGCAGATCACGAACTTCCAGTCGCTGTCGACCGCCATCACGCAATTGCAGCAGGCGGCCAGTGCGACGAACGGGCTCTTTGGCCGCAGCCTCTCGGAAATGAACACGACGGGCATGTCGCCCGGACAGTGGCTGTCCGCCTACACCTCGCTCGCCTCGACGCGTGGCGGTCTTTACCAGCAGCAGCTCACCCAGGACATGCAGAACCTGGACACGCTGGCGCAGCGCGCGCAGAACCTGCAGCAGATCCAGTCGCAGATTCCCGGTGTTACCGGCAACGTACAGGGGCTGCAGATGCTGAACCAGCAGTCAAACGTGCTGGCCGGCGAGATGGTGGACCTGCATGCACTGATGCAGCGCCAGGTCGCGCAGCAGATGCAGGATCGCATCGCGCAGTCACAGGCCCAGGGCAACGCGGCACAGCTTGCTGCCGCGCGCGCCGCGGCGTTCGGTCAGGCCAACCAGCAGGAACAGCAGACGACGCAGGGCGCGCCCGACTTCGATCTGCTGCAGGACCAGTAGGAGAACGATCGATGCTGCTGCGCTGGCTGATCTGCCGCCTCTGCACGACGCCCTGCGAGTTGCGCGTGGTGCTGTACGCCGTGCAGCAATACCGGCTGCGCAGCCGGCTGTCGCCCGACGAACGCGATCCCCGGTGGACGTTCGACCGGCGGATCACCCGCAGCGTGCGGCTTTCACTGCTTGTCGGACTGCTGGTTGTGCATGTCGAGAGTCCGCAGGTCTTTGCGGTGGCCTGGATCGCACTGCCGCTCGCCTTGCTGCTCGCGTTGCTAAGGCTCGGCGGCGCCCTGCGGTAGCGGGCCGCTCAACCAGTCCACGTCCAGAACACCACCAGGAAACGATCAGGGCAGCACCATGAACGACGTCATTTCCGTGCTCAACGCGCTCTTCACTGCGATGCAGGCGAAGGGCACGAGCCTGCAGACGCTCTTCGTGTCCGACGGCCTGGACCTGCTGGCAGCACTCGGCCTGATCCTGGCGACCTGGCACACATTCCTGTGGCTGCTCGAAGGCGATTTCCCCGGCTTCTTCGCGAACCTGTTCCGGCATCTGATCCGCTGTGCCGTGATTCTCGTGATGCTCACCGCCTGGTCCGGCACCGTGCACGCCTACTTTGTCGACAACATGCAGACGATGGCCTCGCGCGTGTCTGGTGGCGAGGGCAATCCCGGCAACCTGCTGCGGGCACTCGTCAGTGCCGCGTCGACCATCATGCAGGGGGTACGCACGGAAGCCGCCCAGGTGTGCGAACAGGTGCCGGACATCACGCCTAACGGCGTGGTGATTCCCAACACCGACCACCAGGTGTGCGGCACGACGAGCGACGCCGGCGCGAATTCCGCAGGATTGAACTCGATCTGGACGCTCGTCAAGAACCTGCCCCTCATCCTGCTCGCGTTCCTCGCGAAGGCACTCGCGGTGATCGCGATCGCCCTGATGACCATGATCTTCGTGGTGGTCGTGCAGTTCGGTTCGTTCCTGCTCGACATAGCCTTTTGCCTCGGGCCCGTATTGATTCCCTGGTATGTGCTGCCAGCCGGCGAATTCCTTTTTGATGGATGGCTCAAATTCACCGTTTCTGCCGGACTCTTCAAGGTCATCGCGTGGCTGATGATGGCGATCGTCGACAGCGGTGTGCTGCCCGGCATCCAGAGCCTCGTGCAGCAGGCGGCCGCCGAGAGCGGCACGAACAGCGATGCTTACTACGCGACGAACTACCTCGCCATGCTCGCGCTCGCACTGGTCTGCGGTGTCGGGGCTTTCATGATGTGGCAGGTACCCGATATAGCAAAGGGGCTAGTTTCCGGCGGTGGCGCCGGAGGTATCGGCGGGTTTGGGAAGGGAGTAATCGGAAGACGCCTTACTCCCAAGGCACTCCGGTAGCGGAGGCTAATGACGATGTTGCCGACGTTCAAATTCGCGGATCGAATTAATGCTGCTCCAGTAAGCATCAGACTGCCTGCGTTGCTCCTCCGCGTCGCGAAGCGAATCGCGCATCTGTTTCGGCGTGGTGCTGATCCACGACCAGGCAATGAACGCGATTGCGCCCGCAAGCATCATCGCGACGCCGAAATGCTGTGCGCCGACCTGGTACAGGACGAACGCCGCAAACAGCAGGATCGGCAGCACGAAATACAGCAGGATAATTTTGAACTTTGCCATGGCTGCACCCTCGCAGCAGGTGAACTGGATCCCAGTGTAGCACTGCGGGCGGGCGCGTGCCGGTCGGAGTAGCGATGCGCAAACGCCTGGTCCCGCCCGCCTCTTCCGGTACCGAACTATCGGGCGTCGATCCCGCGCCTCCGCCGAACACCGGAGAGGCTGTCTCAGCCTGGTTTGCGGCATTCCAGCGTCCCATCTGGGAAAAGCGCCTCGCGATCAAGGTCGCCGCCGCCTTCGCGCTGATTGCTGCCGGCGAATGTGCCGCTCTGATCGTGCAGAGCGCACACGGCGGCCCCCGCCCCTATTTTGTCGAGCATGACGAGAAAAGCGGTGCGGTGTGGGTTTCCGACCGCTACGCGGAGACCTACTCGGTCACTGCCGCAAACAGGCGCTACTTCCTCGTGAAGTGGGCCTCGCGTGTGTTCACGATCGAGGCCGACAGCCAGGACACGCTCACGCGCCAGATACCGGCGGCATTCGGCTGGACGTCCGGCGCCGCGACGCAGGAACTCGAAACGTACATCACCGTGACCGACCCGGTTGCACAGCGTGTCGTGCAGACGCCTGGGCTCACCCGCGAATTCGTTGAGAACTCAACGTCGTTCTCGCCGGACGGTCAGGTTGCCTACCTGATCTTCACGCTGATCGAGAGCGTGAACGGCAAGCCGTCCCGGCCGAAACAGATGCTGCTCACCGTCAGCTTCCTGCTCGCGCCGGAAACGCTGAGACCCGACGAAGAGAAGGACAACCCGATCGGGCTGCGCATCACTCATTTCAGCCTCACGCCCTATGCGGGCGTCAACCCGGGAGCCACGCAATGAAGCTCGTCGTCTCTGCCGCGTGCGGCGCAGCACTGTTCACCGCGTGCCTGAGCACAGCCTGGGCACAAATCACGGCGTCGGGGGCCGCGTCTGCTGCGCCGTTGCCCGCGAGCGCGGTGACAGCCATTACTCCGCAGTCCACAGCAAATACACAGCACACCCCGGCGGCGCGTCCGCGCGCCTCCCGTCCGTCCACATCCCGCGCCCACGTCAATGGCCCCTACCCCGCACCCGACGATTCGTCGCTCGTCGTCTATGACTATGATCCCGACTACCGGTATCCGGTGCCGGTGCGCACGAACGAGGAAACCCACCTGGTCTTCGGTCCTGACGAAGAGGTGGTCGGCGTCTACCTGTCCGACACCGGCAAGCGCTGGCTCGAACATACCGCGCTCACGAAGCGCGACGTGTTCATCGAAGCGCGCCTGCCTGCACTCGACAATGCGGCCACGGTCATCACGACGCGCCGGCGCTACGAACTGGACCTCCGGTCATCGGACAGTAACGCCGCGTACCAACGCGTCTCCTGGCATTACCTGGACACCGACGCGCAGATGACAGCGGGACAGGTCTCGCCGTTCGGCATCGAGTACCCGGGCAACGTTCCCGGCGCTAATTCAGGCGGGCAAACAGACGTTGCTGGACAGCCGGGATCGTCCACATCAGGCGACGTGCGCGCGGCTGGCCCCCGTATCACGCTCGATCACGCGAACTTCGACTATCGGGTCGAGGGTAGCGCGCCCTTCGCGCCCGTGACCGTATTCGACGACGGGCGCTTCACCTATCTGCAGTTTCCCCACCACGCCGAGCTTCCGGCCATCCTCGTGATGGACGAAAAAGGACAGGCTGAGATCGCGAGCTTCATTCCGCTGGGCAACGACTTCTTCGAGGTGCAGCAGATCACAACGTATGGCCTGCTGCTCAGACGTGGGAAGGAGGAAGTCCGGGTCTTCAACGGTCGAGGGCATGGATGCGGCCTGTTCGGCTGTGATTCGGCCCGCATGAAGAACATCTACGGGAAGTCGTGACCATGGCCGCTCCAGAAAATAGCGGCGCCCCGCTCACACAGGAACCCGCGAAACTCACGCGCATTCGCCGCGACCTCGCCAGGACGCTGCTCGTTGCCCTGTGCTCGGCGCTGCTCGCGATCGTCCTCGTGCATGCGCTGTCCCATCCGCACGAGACTGCGGCCGAACGGCGCGAGCGCGAGCAGATCGAGGCGGATGCCCGGCAGCCGAAAGCGTCTGCCGATGCGATCCGCAGGCGCCTCGAGGACCAGCACAACCTGGCCCTGGCTCGCGCGGGTGAGGCCGCGTCCGGTGCCAGCGCCCCGCTGGGCGGCACGCCGCTCGACGGCATTCCCCAGGGCACGCCCGGGGACGATAGAGGTCCCCTTCCGCGAAACTATCGGGATGCCGACCATTCATCCGGGACCGGCGACGCCGATCGCCTGGCACTGCAGCGGCAGATCGAGGCCATGCAGAGCCAGTCACTCGTCGCTTACGAAGATACCGGCGGTGGCTCCGCCGGCGCTTCCGCCGCAAAGGATCTTTCGCCCGAGCGCATCGCCGATGGCCTCTCGCAACTCTCGACGCGGCAGACTGCTCCAGACAATTCATCGGCGGGCAGCGGTCATGGAACGGCGTCGTCGGGGCCTTCCTCCCTGAGCGTCTCCAGTACAACTGACCATCGCAACGCCGACTGGGTCAGACAGCAGGGAGAAGGGAACAACGACGAGGCACCGCTGGTCCCGGTCCCGATCACCTCACCTTACATGGTGATGGGCGGCACGCCGGTTCCCACCGTGATCCTGCAGGGCGCGAAGAGCGACATGCCAGGCACCTTCCGCGCGATGGTCGATCGGGACATCTACGACAGCATCGACGGAGGCTGCAGGCTGATCCCGAAAGGCACCCGGATTCTGGGCCGCACGAATAACGATGTGGCAATCGGTCAGGACCTGATGCTGATGGCCGCGACCCGGATGATCTTCCGCCACGCCTCGATGCGGCTCGACGGGCTGACCGGCAACGATCCCGACGGGGAAGCCGGCGTGACCGCCGACGTCAACAATCATTTTTTCAAGATCTTCGGATCGACGTTCCCGATCGCCGGCGTGGCGGCCTGGATCGGTCACAACCAGGGCCAGTCGAGTGGCACAACGATCAACATCAACGGCGGCATGTCGACCGACCTGTCTGAAGCTGCAGCGCAATCGCTGTCCCAGACCACGCAGACCATCCTTCAACGCAACATGAACATCCAGCCGACGCTGCGGCTGGAACCGGGGCAGCGCATCACGTTCATCACCCAGCGGGACATGATGCTGCCGCCCAATGTGACTGACGGGAGCTGCCATCGATGAAATACGCCACCGCCCTGTTTTCTGCAACCGTCCTGATCGCCGGATGCCTGCTTCAGTCCGCCTGCGCCGAACCACCGCCCCTGGCAGGACCGCTCTACGATTTTGACTGGCGTATGAGCGGAGCAACCGAAATCCGGCCATACCAGGTATTCGATGATGGTCAGAGGATCTATCTGCAGTTTGACGATCCGAAACACGTACCCGCCATATTCGCCGACATGCCGGGCGGCCTCGTGCTTCTGCGCTGGCGTCCGGACCCGCCCTACGTGATCGTCGACCGCATGGATCCCGCGCTTGTTTTCCGCGCTGCAGGCCAGGAAGCACGGGCTGTACGGAAGACGCCGGGCGGCCCGCCCCGTGCGGCTCACTTCGGATCCGTTCGACCATCGGGGGAAACTGCGGTAAGCGACCCCCAGCGAGCCAATGGTACTCCGGACCCAGATATCAGCCGTTGATTCGGACGGATAGTGCTGGCACGCAACTGCCAACCCGAACTCACAGGCAGCGTCCCGGGCGCGCTCGATGAGACGACCCGCATTGGTGATACGACGGTGACGTTCGAGCGGTATGCCCGTACGGACCGGCCCACATCCGCTGGGCCAGACGCAGATGGTCACAGCCGGGCTGGGACTGACTTGGCAGCGAGGCCGTCCGGCCCCGGTCATTCTCGTCTCAATTCCGCCTAGGGCAAGCACTGGCATGGCGCCAGACGCAAGACGGGCATGACGCACATTGCCATCGCGAAAACACTTGACGGGAAGTCGGTCAACTGGATGGAACCGATGGCAGATACGCGGTATCTGGCAGATCAGCCGGGGTAACGCAAGCCGTCACGCAACACCGTAAAAGCCGGTGAACTCTGGCGCCGGCTCGGATAGTAGAGGTGATATCCAGGGATCGGTGGGCACCAGTCCGGGAGCACACGTATCAATGCGCCATCCCTGATATGCGCCTTTACCAGATCCTCGGGCATGTAGGTCAGGCCCATGCCCTTCAGGGCCGCGTCGAGGCGCATGGCGATGTTGTTGAAGACGAGCTGGCCTTCGACGCGCACCTTCAGTTCTTCCCCCTTCTTTTCGAACTCCCAGGGAAAGATGCCGCCGTAAGTCGGCAGGCGGATGGCAATGCAGTTATGCCGGACGAGATCGCGCGGGGTTCTGGGCCGCGGATGCCGGGCGAAGTAGTCCGGAGAACCGACCACGGCCATCCGCACGTCGGGACCGATGCGCACTGCGATCATGTCTTTCGCCACCTGCTCGCCCAACCGGACGCCGGCGTCGTAGCCCTCGGCCACGATATCGGTCAGGCCGTAGTCCACGATCACCTCGATCTGGATATCCGGGTGGGCCGGCAGGATTTTCGCGAGTGCGGGCTGCAGGATTGTGACCGCCGGATGTTCGCCCGCGGTGATGCGCAACCTCCCCGCAGGCTTGTCCCGGAACCGGCTGAGCAGCGCGAGCTCGGTATCGATTTCCTCGAACCGTGGAGCCACCACACGCAGCAGGTGCTCTCCCGCCTCCGTGGCCGAAACGCTACGAGTGGTGCGAGCCAGGAGCCGAATGCCGAGCCGCTCTTCCAGTTGCCGCATGGCCCGGCTCAGCGCCGGCTGCGACATGCCGAGCCTGGCCGCTGCTCGGGTGAAGCTGCGCTCGCGCGCCACGATCGCAAAGATCGCGAGTTGCTCGTAACCCTCGACCGACATTTATACGCTCCGGTTATAAACCCTTTCCGATTATGCCATCTAGTGTCGACAATCGTTGGGGTCTAAAGTTGCCTTCACCGGAGGACATCATGAACACACGCAAACTCGGCAACAGCCAGCTCGAAGTATCCGCCATTGGCCTCGGCTGCATGGGCCTGAGTCACGGCTATGGGCCTGCCACGGACACCAGGGAGGCCGCGTCGCTGATCCACTCCGCGGTGGACCACGGCGTGACCTTCTTCGACACCGCCGAGGTCTACGGCCCGTATCTCAACGAGGAAGTGGTCGGTGAGGCGCTTGCCCCGGTGCGCGACAAGGTGGTGATCGCCACCAAGTTCGGCTTCACCTTCGGCGACGATAACAAACAGCAGATCCTCAACAGCCGGCCAGATCACATTCGTTGGGCCGTCGAAGGCTCGCTCAAGCGCCTGCGCACCGACCGTATCGACCTGCTGTACCAGCACCGCGTCGATCCCGCAGTGCCCATCGAGGATGTGGCCGGTACCGTCCGCGATCTGATTGCCGAAGGCAAGGTAAAACACTTCGGCCTGTCCGAAGCGGGTGCGCAGACTATCCGCCGTGCCCATGCCGTGCAACCCGTCACGGCCCTGCAGAGCGAGTATTCGTTATGGTGGCGCGAGCCCGAGACGGAGATCCTGCCGACGCTCGAAGAGCTTGGCATTGGCTTCGTGCCGTTCAGCCCGCTCGGCAAGGGGTTTCTGACGGGTGCCATCAAGCAAGGTGCGACTTTCGGCAGCGACGACTTTCGCAGCAAGGTGCCCCGCTTCTCGCAGGAAGCGCTCAAGGCGAACCAGACGCTGGTGGACCTGCTCGGCAAGATTGCCACGGACAAGGGCGTGACGCCTGCCCAGATAGCACTGGCGTGGCTGCTCGCGCAGAAGCCCTGGATTGTGCCGATCCCCGGCACCACCAAACTACACCGGCTCGAAGAGAACCTCGGCGCTGCATCGGTGGAACTGTCCGGTGACGACCTGCGCATGATCGCCAGCGTTCTGGAACAGGTCCAGATCCAGGGCGACCGCTACCCCGCCGCGCTACAGGCGCGCGTGGGGCGGTAGGTCAGGAGAAGCCTCGATGTCATTGCCCGCGGACCATTTCCGCCGAACGCTCATGACCGCACTCGCGACGCTTCCCCTGACCGGCATCGCGGCAACGTCAGGTTCGGGTAGTGAGCAGCGACGCACCGGATCGCGCACGCTCGTGGCCTACTTTTCCCGCTCCGGCAACACGCGGGTGGTCGCCGGCCTGATCCATCGATCGCTCAACACCGACCTGTTCGAGATCCGGCCTGCCTTGCCTTATCCGGAGGACTATCTGGCGACGGTAGAACAGGCGCGGCAGGAGCGCGACAGTGGCCGTGAGCGCGCGCTTCAGACCGGCGTGTCCAACATGAAGGACTACGACACAGTGTTCCTGGGGGTCCCGATCTGGGGAGAAACCACGCCGCCGGTCATCCGCGCCTTTCTTTCGGCACACGATCTGTCCGGCAGGACGCTGATCCCCTTCATCACTCACGGGGGCTACGGCCTCGGGAACAGTCAGTCGGTACTCGCCAGCCACGCGCCTCGTGCAAAGCTGCGCAGTCCGTTCGTGATGGAGGCGGATCAGGAGCGCAGGACGATGAATTCCGTCAACGAGTGGCTCAACGAGGCCGGCCTGACCAGAGCATCCGGCGCGTCCTGAGCACACCACATGCCGCCCTCGACTTTCAACACAAAGGATCAACCATGCAGGACGTAACACTGAACAACGGAATGAAGATGCCGATCCTCGGCTACGGCGTCTTCCAGATCGCCGACGAGGCGGAATGCGAACGCTGCGTCGTCGATGCGGTGCAGGCAGGCTACCGCCTCATCGACACCGCTGCATCGTACAAGAACGAAGAGGCGACCGGCCGCGGCCTCAAGCGTTGCGGCATACCCCGCGACCAGCTTTTCGTCACCAGCAAGCTGTGGGTGGAGGATGCAGGCTACGAACGCGCCCGCGTGGCTATCGACAAGTCGCTCAAGCGTCTGGGCCTGGACTACCTCGACCTGTTCCTGATCCATCAGCCATTCTCGGACGTCCACGGTGCATGGCGGGCGATGGAGGAAGCCTACCGCGCGGGCAAGCTTCGCGCGATCGGCCTGAGCAACTTCCAGCCGGATCGTCTCATGGACATCGCGTGTTTCAACGAGGTGAAGCCGGCCGTCAACCAGATCGAGGTCAATCCCTTCCACCAGCAGGCTGAAAGCGTCGATTTCATGAACGGACTCGGCGTGCAGCCGGAAGCGTGGGCGCCCTTCGCCGAAGGACGGAACAACCTGTTCGGCAACGAGCAACTGGTCGCGATTGCGCAGCGCCACGGCAAGACCGTGGGACAGGTCGTACTGCGATGGCTGGTTCAGCGCGGCATCGTCGCGCTCGCGAAGTCCGTGCGCCGCGAGCGGATGCTGGAAAACCTGGCCGTCTTCGACTTCGAGCTATCCGAAGACGACATGCAGGCAGTCGCAACGCTGGAGACGGGCAAGAGCAGCTTTTTCTCGCATCGCGATCCAGCAATCGTGAAGTGGATGAGTGAACGAAAGCTCGACCTTTGACGGGCTATCGGGCGGCCCATGAGTGTAGACATGATGCCAGGGTCGCCGCGATCACGAAGGCCTCCAGGGTTCGGAGAAGCCCCCGCGCGACGGCTGGCGCCCAAGGCTCACGTCGTCCTGCCGCTTACCGACACGACGGGCAGAACGCATTGCGGGCGGAAACTGGAGACCGAGCCACCGCAATCGCGGTTGACGTCCGCAATGTGGCGCAATGTTTGGGCGTGCCCGACCTGCCGCTGAATGATGCGAGGTCAGGCTTTCTGCGGGCCGAATGCTCGCGGACGCACGCAAAGCGGCATCCGGGTTAGCGAAGCCACTGGCCACCCCTGGCCGCAGTGCACTCATCATCGGAGTGACGATGGTCTCAGCACCAGCGTCATGCACAGGCAACCAGGCAAGCTGATGCTGTCAGTCCCGTGCCTCGCCGGCATCGGCCACTACCGGCCGCTGTCGGCAGAGCGGTCGTTCGTCTGCACGGCAGTTTGTCGCCGGCTCTACGGTCCTGGCCGCGAGCGTATCGAGACCGTCTCCGGGCTGCGCACGCAGAGTGCGGGCGGTGACGCCCAGCGCCGGGCCATTGCTCCACCGAAACCATTGCGGGCGACATTAGTGACCATCATCTGCCTTATGTCCTGGTCGCCATATCTTCAGGATTGCTGCGGCGGTCCAGCGAGGTATTGCTCGTCGGTCACCGGCTCCAGCCACTCGACGTTCTTGCCGTCCAGCGCTTCCTGGATCGCGATGTGTGTCATGGAGGTCGTCGGTGACGCACCGTGCCAATGCTTGTGGCCCGGCGGACACCAGATCACATCGCCAGCGCGGATCTCAACGATGGATTCGCCTTCGCACTGCGTCCAGCCGCAACCCGCCGTCACGAGCAAGGTTTGACCAAGCGGATGCGTATGCCAGTTCGATCGCGCGCCAGGCTCGAAGGTCACGCTTGCGCATGACACCCTGGCCGGAGGCGGCGGAGCGTTTAGCGGGTCGATGCGCACCGTGCCGGTAAACCATTCGGCAGGTCCCTTGATCGACGGCTGTGAGCCGGGTCTCTTCAATTCCATGACGCTCCTCAGTTGTCTGCCTTCCTGACCACGAAAAGCTCCCTGAGCTTCGACACGGTCGACATTGCATTGGGCCAGCCGGCGTAGAACGCGAGATGCGTGGTGAGTTCGACGAGTTCATCCTGCGTCACACCGTTCTCGATGGCGCGCGGAATATGGAAGTTCATCTGTTCGGTCTTGCCGAGCGCAATGAGCGCAGCGCAGGTCACCAGACTGCGGTCGCGCTTCGACAACTGCGGACGCTCCCAGACATCGCCGAACAGTACTTCATCGCTGAGCTCGGCCAGCTTCGGCGCCAGATCGCCGAACGACTGGCGCGCGGCTGAGGGCTTTTCGGACATTCTGCTTCTCCTTCATTGGCCATGAACCAATGCCATTGTGGAGGGGCCCGTCGCCGTCGACTAGGCGCTAGAATGAGCTAGGACTTATGAACAGGGTTCATCAATGCTGCGCGAAAACATCTCGGATATTCTCGCCTTCATCGCAGTCGCCCAGGAGGGCAGCTTCACCCGTGCGGCGGCGAAACTCGGGGTCACGCAAAGCGCGTTGAGCCATACGCTGCGCGCACTCGAAGCGCGGATGGGCGTCCGGCTTCTCAATCGCACCACCCGCAGCGTGGCGCCGACTGCCGCCGGCGAGCGGCTGTTGGGAACCGTCACGCCGCGCCTTGAGGAGATCGAGGCCGAACTCACTGCTGTGGTCGAAACGCGTGAGAAGCCCGCCGGCACCATTCGTATCACCGCCACCGACTATGCTGTCGATACGGCTCTCTGGCCACGCCTGTCCAGCGTTCTGCCCGACTATCCGGACATCAAGGTCGAATTCGTCGTCGACTATGGCCTGTCCGACATCGTCGCGGACCGTTTCGATATTGGCGTGCGCTGGGGCGACCAGGTCGCGAAGGACATGATCGCGGTTCGCATCGGCCCCGATATGCGTCTGGCAATCGTTGCTTCGCCGGATTATCTTCGCAAACACGCAACTCCGAGGCAACCCAAGGACCTGCTCCAGCACAACTGCATCACACTGCGACTGCCGACGCGCGGCGGCCTGTACGCGTGGGAGCTGAAAAAAGGAAAGAAAGAAATCCAGGTGCGTGTCGACGGACAACTCACGTTCAATGGCACGTACCAGATGCTGAACGCTGCGATCGACGGCGTCGGCCTCGCGTTTGTTCCCGACGACCTCGCGCAGCCCCACGTCACAGCCGGGCGGCTCAGGTACGTGCTCGAAGACTGGTTCCCGACCTTTCCGGGGCTCCACATCTTCTATCCGACCCGCCGTGAATTTTCGAAAGCACTCGCTGTCGTGGTGGATGCGCTGCGTATCGGCGCTCGCGCGGGGGAAAATGACATAGGCCTCGATCGCAATGCCAGCGGCCGGTCAAAGTCGGTTTCACGGTGAATGCGCCCATCGAACGCGCTATGCGCAGCGGCTCAAGGTTCGTTCAATACTGGTAGCAACGCTTTCCGTATCGATTCACGCCACAAGCAAACGCTTCTGCACGCGGAGCAGTCCTGGTTCATCCGCTGCGACGACGCTCCATGTCCGGGATTCCACAATTGTTCCGCGCTGCGTGCGATAAGCTGGCATCTGTAGCAACGCCGTGCTCTCGTCCACTTCCAGCAAACGCCCGGTTACAAGCATGCCGTCGCTGAACTCCACCAGTATTTCATCGGCCGGTGACAGTCGTGCGCTGCCGGGCGCTTCGAGGGTACGCAACAGTGAGCCAGGGTATAGATGCGTGTGGTTGGCAGAAAAACGCCAAAACATGAGAGCGCCTCCACTGCGTCCAGCGATATCCGTTTGCATGACACCAATCGTGCGACGGATGACTTCAGCGAGTTTCGCCTCTGCTCCGGTCACCGCCGGATGAATGTCCGTCCGAATGGTGGCGCTTAATTTTCGTCTCCGAGCCTGCCCGGAATGTCCATCTGTTGATGAAGAATACGGACGACGTCGATCAGCGACGGGGATTCCCTGAAAAACACAACATGCATTCCAACCAGCGCTTTTCTGTAGCCTTCGCGCACGTCTTGGGCAGACAGGCTCGGTTGGGTGCCGTCGGCGAGGCCAACAACGGCACTTTCGATGCTCAGGATGTAGCGCTCTGCCTGCGCCTCCCCCCATCTCGCGGCCGTGTAATCCCAGATGTCATCAAGGTCACGTTCGGCCGCTGGCGAGAGAACATACGCTCTCATGCGGCCTTGTTCCGCTTGCCCGCGACGTACCTGCGAAAATCAAACGGGCGCGACGGCCCAGATTGTTCGCCTTCGATCAGCGCGTTTCGCAACGCCTCCAGCCTGGCTTCTTCGGTCTCGAGCAGGCGCAGGCCGGCGCGCACAACGTCGCTCGCTGTGCTGTAGCGGCCGCTGCGCACACGGTCATCGACGAATTCCGAAAAATGCTCACCAAGCGTGAACGATGTGCTTTTGCTCATGACGCGCACCTCCTGCATCAAGAATACCAGTTTCTGGTATTCAATGCCCGAAGTTGCCTGCCGAAGGTTGCCAATCCAATGCGGCAACGCACCCGAGCCGTTTCCGGATCGCCGGTGCAAACTGACGAAGCGCCTCTTTGTCGGAAACGAACGCCGCTTTTCGTGCGTCAAAGCGCCTGCAGGTCAACCCCGGCTTTTCCGCAGATATCATCAGCCCCTTTTTTCAGCCGTGTATCAGGTCGTCGCGTCACGCGCAGCCCGCGCCTGGAGTCCGGCGAGCTGGGCGAGCGCGTCCGCTGCCCGGTCTGCCGGTACAAAGATGTGATCGTGGAAGGCCGCGGCAACGACGTTGCAACTGATACTCGCCTTCGTCAACACCTCTGCCACCGCTGCAGTCAGTCCGACCGCCTGAAGATCGGAGTGAACCGTCAGCGTGATCCACGCCGCCCTGAAGAGCACCGGTAATCCTTCTCGCAGTGCCGTTGGCTCATCAAGGATGACCGTCAGCCCCTCGCGCTCACGAAACGTTGCAACAGGGGCGAGCCGCGATACGTCACTATCGGCCTGAACCGTCGAAAAAACGTAGGCACCTTCGTTCAGCTCTGGCTGCATCGAGGCCAGCAGCAAGGCAAGATCCGAAACCGGTTGGCTCACGGGTGTTCCTGTCGGACAAAGGTCAATAGGTGGAACGCCAGCGGGCGCCCCTGGCAACGTCGTCGAGCCATTGTGACTGACGCGTACAATTGTCACTCATAGTGCGTGCCATCATAGAGCGTGGCCTCAAACAGGTCAAATCCGTAGGCTTCGATATCTTCCTGACCGAGATGTCGATGCAGTACGACCCCCTTGCCCTGTTTGGAAAACGCCTGATTGCACTTCGCAAGGCGCGCGGCTGGTCACAGGAGCGTCTCGCGCTCGAAAGTGGCCTGGCCCGGTCGTACATTGGCGGCATTGAGCGCGGTCAGCGCAACATCGCTCTCTATAACATCTGTGTGCTTGCCTCCACACTCGGGATTTCGCCTGCTTCCATGCTCGATTTTGATGAGCCTGCGTGACATTGCGTTGATGGCTGGGCATCCTGGTCCAGCTTTGTGTATCCCCGCTCCTGCAACCGATTAACGCAATGATATTAATTTGGTTTCCGAATTATCCATTGGGGAAGTGGCCTTGATTTTTCCGCGTGGCCGCCTATGATTCCGGTTTGAAGTCGCCGCTGGAACCCGTCCAGCATCCTTTGCAGTACCGTCGCCCGTGCGACACCTTTTGCGGTTGTGCTTCGTCCCATCGTCTGGATCACCGCAGGTCTTCTGACCCGAAGCTCTCTCGTTGACCCGTCTGGGGAATTGTCATTCCCCGATGCGGGTACTGGCGATTCCCCTTTTTTCGTTCTGGAGAATCGTCATGAACCACCCTGTCGAATCCCGCAAGTATTTCGATCTTCATCTGCGCGGCCTCGGATATCTGTCCCGCGTCCGCGATGTCACGACCCGTGGCAATGGCCGCAGCAAGGCCAAGCCCTTCCTCGCATGCTCGATCTCGGCGTTTCATGGCGATCCGAACATCGAAAATGGCATTGTCTACCTGCCCCTGGACCTGATCGTCTCCGGCGAAAAGGCAAAGGAGGCAGTCCGCTCCGTCATGGAAGAAGCCAACGATCCGGACGTGAAAGTGCTCGTTGCCTTCCGGTCTGGCGATCACTATATCCGCACCTTCGAGCGCACCGGCAACCGCGCCGGCGAAACAGGCGCCGTGCTCAAGGGGCGTCTGCTCAAGCTCTTCTGGATCAAGGTGGACGGCCAGGAAGTCTGGCGTGACGAAAGCGACGACGCCGGGACCGGTGCCGATGCTGATGCCGATACCTCCCGTGAGCCCCGCAACGGGCGTGAGCCATCGACAGGTCACCGCGATGACCACGATGTCCCCGAGGCTGGAGAGCCGGTCGACGCTCGCGAGCGCGACGAGTCTGGCGAAAGCGCCCCGGCAACCGGACGCGCCGCACCGCGCACCAACCGCTATCCGCCGCTGCGCCGCCTGGGTGGCGGCAACGTCCGCCAACCTGCTGCCGGCAATCGTTAAGCGGCAACCCGCACATCCCCCGCTCCGCGCGGGGGATTCGTCTTCACGCCGGCCCTTGCCGCCGGCTTTCCGGAGCGATCTACACGAGCCGTTCCGGAAAGCGGGTGCAGGCCCGTGGCTCATCTCCCGGGTCCCACGGTGGCCCCATTGCGCCGTGCCGTTTGTGCCGGACGAATCGTACCGGCCCAGACAAAAGCCTGGCGGCGCACTGCCCGCCAGGCGTTATCCGTGAGTCGCCGCGCCAGTCAATGACGGATAACCATTTCACTGCCGGCATGCCAGTTGCAAGCCCGTCCGTCGTCACGAGAGGCGACACGTTTTGCAGTCCTGTCCGGCGCCTCTGTCTGCGCGGCTGCACCTGGCGAATCCGCCGGGTCCGGATTGTCTTTCTCGCCATATGTTTGCGGGACCGGAAAGCCTGGCTGTCGCCTTTCCCGGGGCAGCCTCCGCGGTCCGCCGCATCCCACTCTCATGCCGGTCAGTCCCGGAGCTGCATTGCCGCGGCTGATGGCGTTCGTTTAGTCCAACCCACGCGGGGAATGCGCTTCCCTGCCGGGGGAGTCGTCCTCCGCATTTCTGGAGGATGTCATGAGTTCAAGCACCGAAACACGCCGCATCGTGGCCACCCTCGTGCCCGAGGAACACCGCATGGAAATCCTGCCGCGCTATTTCGGCAGGCACATGATCCTCGGTGAGAATGCTGTCTACACCGCCATGGAATCGCTTTGCGACGCCTATTGCCACGGATCCTGGGACTACGTTGAGCTGTCCAACGGCACGTTCTACATGGCGCCGCGCGGGGACGGCCCGCTTAACATCAGTTGTGGTGGCAACGGCTATGCTGGCGAGATGAGCCGCGACGCCGCCGGCATCGTGGCCACGCTCTTCGCACTCAACGCCATGGCATGGTCAACCGAAGACGAGACATTCACTGATCTCTATCACCGGCTGCTCGCCTTTGTACCGTCTCACGCTGAGGCACGCGAGATCTTCGCCGCCATCGACTGACGTCTCACCACTCCTTTCCCCCTCGCGGAACGCAGCCCGCAGGGGCGCGTCTCCGCCATTCTCCCGGAGACAATCATGCCAACCTGCGCACTCCTCGCTTCCCGGTCATCCGGCGAGCAGAGCCTCTTTCGCCAACCTGGCACACAGAGCCATACGGCGATCTGGCCGGATGAGGGCCGCGATTCGCAGCCGCCCGTTTTTGCGTGCCGCGACGGCCGCTCCCTGCGGCGCTACGCCGATCACAATGTCGACCTCCCCGACGGCCTCTATCTCGGACTCTTCAACGGACGCGACGCACCGTTCACGGCCTCGCTCGCGCCCGGGTTCGACGGCCCGCTGATCGGCCGGCTGCGTTACTGCCATACGGTCGAAGCGCGTGAATTGAAACTCGAGTTCCTCGATCCCTTCGAAGGCCGCGTGTTCTTCCCCGACATGAAAGTCGTTGCCGGACCGGGCGGCCACGCCCCGACGGGCAGCGCCACTCTACCGGTCCAGCTTGGGCTGAGTTCCGGCGCGATTGTGTTCGACGACCGTTACTTCGCCGACTGGACGATCTTCATCATCAGTTCGGTCCGTACCGTCATGGGTCGCGACCTGCGCTCGCAGCAACGGGTGTGACGGCGGTTCTAGCGCTGTCGCAGCTTCTCTCCTTCCTCTGCACCGGCTACACGGTGCGTTCCCAGCGAGGCATCGACCCCGCACGGGAATGATGCCCCGCTTCACTTGATGAGGTGCATCATGGGATGGCTTTTTGGTCATGGACAGACCCGTTCGCAACTGATCGAACGTCTGACCCGTTACGAAGAACACAGCGGTACGACACGCCGTTGTCTGCGTCACTGCACCAGCGGCAACGTGCTCTGGACCGTGTGGGAAATCGCCCGGCCGGATGAGACGCCGATGCGCTACATCGGCTGCGATCTGCTCGCGTGGGATAAAAGCTGTGCGGGCTGGGGTTACAAGGACATGTGCGAGGAAATGCACCCGTTCTATTACTCGTGCCCCCTGGTCTACCTTGACATGGTTCCACCCGCTTCGCCCGAATGGCGCGAGCAGGTCCGCGCCTGGCACGCAGCACGCTCGCGCGCACTCGTACCCGGCGACATCCTGACGCTCAGTGGACTGTCGATCAGCGAAGCCGTCGTGGTCAGCCGGCGGCACCGCACCTGGATCGTCGAAAGCGGCGGCCGGCTCTTCCGGTTTCCGCCACGGCTCTTCCGTCACATCACTGCGCAGCGGCGCGCGGATGAAGCCGCCACGCAGCCCGCTTCGTAACTCATTCCAACCGTTCCGATCATTCGGAGCGCGCCGCCTGGCTCACGTGCCAGGCGTCATTCCAGGCGCGCCCGCGAGAGGCGTTTGCGTGGAATGATCCGTTCCTGCTGATCTGCCCGATGCAGATCCGTGCGTCGCTACGTCAGGCGACATCTGCAGCTGCCTTCCGGCGCCCCTGTCTGCGCGCTGCCTGCCCGCCATCGATACCGACAGGCGGACAGACGGAATTCATCCTCACCTCATCTTTCCCAACCGGCGGGACGCCATGCCCGCCAGGGACGCCCCGCCTCACTTCGTGGAGGCATCATGATTTCCCTTTCCGGCACGCTCGACGTGCGCACCATCAAGGGCAGCAACGGCCCGTTCCAGGTTGGCGAGCTCACGACATCCGTCGGCGAGTTCAAGGTCAAGGACAAGGTCCTCGAGCAGTTCGAGCCAGGCGCCTACACCGGCACCTTTCTGATCGACAAGATCTATCCGCATAGCTACGTGTGGTACGGCAAGGTCACCGTCGAGATCCGCGCGAGGCTCGCCGATGTGCAGCTCGACAACGACGAGCCGTTCAGCGAAATGGGACAGGCGCCCGCCTCCACTGAACCGGATCCGGCCGATGAGGAACGCGCACCGGGTGTAGTTGCTCATGCACCTGCTGATGAAGCCTCAGTCTCTGCTCAGGCGGGTACCGACTCGGGCGAACTGTATCTGCCCGACCTGTTCGGCACAGAACTGGCCGACCAGATCGTCGCCGGCGAGCCCGTGAAGCTCGACCCCACTGTCGAGCGCGGCGTGTTCCGTCAGCAGCGCGACCAGCTTCGCGCATTCGGCTACGCATTCCAGGCGTCCACGCAGACCTGGATGAAGGCCTGATTTTCCGATCACGGGCGTGCCGGGATGTTTGATCCGTCGGCACGCCCATCCGTCTGCATTCCAAAGGAGTTTCATATGGCCCTGATCTTTCCCCGCCTCGCCAGAAATTTCGTGAAGAACGGCTATTTTCCCACCGACGCCGTCACGCTTGGACGGATCATTCCCGCCCTTGCGCTGGCCGACCCCGACCGTCCCGCGCGGCTGCTTGATCCGTGCTGCGGCGAAGGCGCCGCGCTGCACGACCTGAAGAACGCATTCGTGATGCAGGCGACCACACCTGACACGCTGCGGGCATTCGGCGTCGAGTATGACCGTGAGCGTGCATGGCATGCGAAGGACGTGCTGGACACCGTAGCGCACACCGACGTCCACGACATGTTCATCACCGCGCGCAGCATGGGCCTGCTGTTTCTCAATCCGCCCTACGGCGACGTGGTATCGGACAAGGCACAGACGGGTGAGCGTCAGCCGAATCGCCTCGAGAAGCTCTTCTATATGAAGACGGTGCCGTGGCTCGCATTCGATGGCGTGCTCGTGCTGATCGTGCCGCATTACGTCATGGATCGCGAATTCGCGACCATGATCGCCCGCAACTTCGCCCACGTCGCGGTGTTCCTCGCGCCCGACCAGACGTTCAAACAGCTTGTCCTCTTCGGCGTCAAACGACGCGCTGATGGTGTCGACAGCGCACTGGCTGCCCGTCTCGCCCGCATCACCGAAGGCGAGTTGCCGCCGGAGCTGCCTGAGCACTGGACAGCAGACCGGTACTGCATTCCTTCGACGGCGGGCGACCACGCCTTCATGTCCACCCGGATCGACGCACCGCAGCTCGAGCGCGAACTGGAACGCCTGCAGGGCGCGACGCTCTGGCCGCAGTTTGCCACCCTGTTCGCCTCGAAGGCCGTCGCACCACGCCGGCCACTGCGCGACCTGTCTGACTGGCATCTCGCGCTCGCACTGGCCGCCGGACAGATCACCGGCGTAGTCACAGGCGCCGACGGCACCCGCCTGCTCATACGCGGCGACACCATCAAGCAGAAGGAACAGGAAGTCCAGATCGAGGAAACCGACAGGGGCGACATCCGGACAACGATCCTGATGCGAGACCGGTTCGTTCCGACGATCGCGGGCATCGACTTCACACCCGGCCCGAATCTTGGCCGCATTGTCACGATCCGCTGACGCGGATGACTTCTTCGACCCCGCGGGGCCTCGCCCCGCAGGGGTGGGTTCCGCCCTGACAGGACACGCACCATGCCTGATACACATCACACTCAGGAGCCGCTTCCCGCCTTCATGGTGGGCTACAGCCTCGACCTGACTCACCGCATCGTCGTCGGCATCCGGGCAGCAAACACTGGCGCCGCCCGCGCCATTGCGCACGCAGCATTTGACGCTGGCACGCTCTGGGATGACACGCCCGACAGACCGCTCCTCTACGACAACGATGAGGAAATCGACGGACAGACCGTGCAGTTCGATGCCACGCCCGTTGCGACCTGGCCACCAGCGCATGAATCCGTGCTCGCCGCAAAACTGCGGAACGCTGCACCGCGTCTGCTTGCGCTGGCTCGCCTCATCGAGAGCCGGCTGCCGCTCGCGACCATGACCGGATCATGGCATCCCGAAGCCCTGCTGACGATGACGCTCACGGTCGGGCAGGCGCGCGATCTCCGCGCATTGCTGGAAACACTACGGGCTTGCTGACTGGCCGACCCTCATCTCAATGCCTTGCGCGCCCTGCCGGGGCGCTTTCCCGGCACGTCCCGACCGACGTTCGGGGAAAGCGGTTCCCGCCGCCACAGCGTTACCCGCTGGTCTGCCGGCAGCCGACCCGTCGTCGCCCGTTACGCGACACCTTCCGCAGTATCGCTGCAGCTTATTCCGGCGCCTTCGTCTGCGCGGCTGCGGCTTCCTCCGGGAAGCGCCGGAATTTCCTTCAACCCGTCCGGGCCCGTACCCGGTGGGTGCCCCGGACATTTATCTGGGAGCATTCCATGCTGTATCCCGTCAAGGAACTGCAGGACATCTTCGTCGACGCCTGCGTACGTGCCCCCGATGGCGAACTCGTCTTCATTTCCGTGTTCGGTCGTGATGGCGCCGTCCAGCAACTGTACGCATCGCTGCACCTCGGTATCCAGGAGGGCGGCATCCGCCAGATTACGCTGCTCGATCCCGACACCAGCCAGCCGCTGGCAGCGGTCCCCATCGGTGATCCACGCCGGCTCGACAAGTACAGCGGTCGTCTGCCGAAGGACAACCTGTTCGGCAACCTCGTCCATACGTGGATCTACGATGAATCGCTTCTCAACCCGTCAAAGGCAGCAGGCTCCGCCTGGCTGCTCGTCGACCGTGAAACCCAGGCACACGACATCGGGTCGCTCGAAGCGCGCACCTGGTTGCTGATCGAACAGCTCAGTCCGCTGCCGCTGCTGCCGCACTGGCGCGCCCCTGTCCTCGGCATGCTCAGGGATCAACTGGTGAACACCCTCGACCAGACACCCCACGCGCCGATCGGGCGCATTCATGCATCGAGGATTGTCCTGCCCGACGCGTTCAGCGAAGCAATTTCCGGCTGGGTTCGCGACGGCTCCCTCCGGCTCAACTGACCGGTGCGAGCCGGATCCCGGCCGGATAGCCGGCTCGCCTCTTTTTTCACCTACCTGCGGGACGTACGTGTCCCGCCAGGGGGCACGCTGCCCGCGCCTTCTGGAGCACATCATGGCCAACAACTACTACGACGGCACGGGCGTCCTCGTGCTCGATCACGTCACCCCTGTCATCAACGCACTGTTCGGTGCCTTCCTGCTCGACCCCGACTGGCCCGGCAACGGGCGGGCCTACATCGCCCGCCTGTCGGAAACCAACGATCCGACGTGGAGCGACGTCTGCAACGGGCTGATGGATCTCGCCGCACAACTTGACCTGCCCTGTCCGGAGGACGATGACGTCTCGATTGACGTCCTGCTCCGGCTGCTGGCTGGTCATTTCGGCGTCGGCAACGAGAATGGACCAGATCTCCGGGCCGACACCTTGCCGTCCGAAGACGACGCCAGTCTCGAAGCGCTCTTCATGATCGCACTCTGCCTCGACGACGGGCACGGGCTGCGCGCCATCCAGTTCGAAGGTTGCTGGCACAGCAGCAAGCCCCAGCTTTTCGAGTTCGGCGGTGACGGTGCGTACATCATCCGCGAGGTCATCCACTATGGCAACAGCCGCGAACCGGTCGAATTCGGACGTGACCTTCGCGAGGCGCTGGTTGCCCGCGATCTGGACCGTGCCACCGCCACGCTCGCAACGATGGTAAGGAAAACGCTCGCCGGCATCAGCGACGACGCTGCGCGCGAAACGCTCACCTTGCAGCTCACCGCATTGCTTCACGAAACCAGTAGCAATCCTGACTAGGTACCCCCTGATTGGGTCTACGCCCTTCTTTTCTTTCTCAACCCGCGCGAGAAGACACCGTCCCCCGCGGGGCGGTGTATCCGCGCGACTCTTCTTGTGAGGTCTTTCATGGAAACCCTTCAGGCAACACTCCAACCGGCCGGCATCCCCGATGATACGGGCGATACGGTATCAGACTGTGAAGCATCACCCGGCGAAGCTTCCATCATTGCATTGCCGGACTTTATCTCCAATTTCGGCGCAGGCCTGCTCGACACCGTACGTCGGCAGAATCCGTCCATCTACGACGGTCAACGCCCGGCTCACTGGGATGTCCTGCTCGACGGCCTCTCACGCCAGCCATTCCCGGCACAGCGCGAGGTCATACATGCGGTCACGACGCTGCTCACACAGCACGCCCCGGGCGGTGTCATCAACGCCGAGATGGGAACCGGCAAGACACTGATGGGCATCGGCGTCGCCCTCCTGCTTCATCACTGCGGTTTTCCGCGCACGCTCGTCATCGCGCCTCCCCACCTCGTCTACAAATGGCGGCGTGAAATCAAAGCCACGGTGCCCGGCGCACGCGTCTGGATCCTCAACGGGCCGGACACGCTGCGCAAGCTCCTGCAACTGCGTGTGATGCGCTCGAAGCCCGCAGTCCCGGAGTTCTTCATCCTCGGTCGCGTGCGGATGCGCATGGGATTTGACTGGAAGCCGGCCTTCGCACGGCGCGTCGCCACGCTCGACATGGAAACCGATGCGATCACGCGTGTCTTTGCCTGCTGCCCGTCGTGCGGCGAGTTCGTGGGCGATGAAGACGGCAATCCGCTGACGCCGACCCTGGCCCGCGCCGCGCTCAACGAAAAACGCCGTGCGTGCAGTTGCGGCGAGCGGCTGTGGACCCTGGCGCCCAAAGGCCAGGGGACACGATCGATGCGCGAGCTCGTCAAGGGCGCATTGCTGCAGATGCCCACCGTCGGCGAGAAAACTGCCGAACGTCTGCTCTTCCGTTTCGGCGAATCGATGCTTGCTGACATGCTTCAGGATAACGTGTTCGAGTTCATCAACCTGATGGACGACAGCGGCGAGCTCGTCTTCTCCGACCGGCAGGCCAGACGCATGGAACGCGCGCTGGCCCACACGGAAATCTCGTTCGGCCAGGGTGGCTATCAGGCGTCCGAATTCGTGAAGCGCTATTTGCCCCGGGGCTACTTCGGTCTGCTCATCGCCGACGAAGGCCATGAATACAAGAACGAAAACTCCGCCCAGGGCCAGGCAATGGGCGTACTTGCCCGCAAGGCATCGCGGACCCTGCTGCTCACCGGTACGCTGATGGGCGGCTATGCGGACGATCTCTACCATCTTCTTTATCGTCTGAATCCTTCGATGCTGATCGAGGACGGATTCAACTACAACGGCAACGGCTCGATGGCCGCGGCAACGATGGCCTTCATGCGTGAGCATGGCGTGCTCATCGATATCCACAAGCAGGTGGATGAAGGTTCGCACCGTACGGCGAAGGGCGATCGCAAGAGCGTCTCGACGGTCAAGGGTCCGGGCTTCGGCCCCAAGGGCATCATGCGGTACGTCGTGCCCTACACGGCCTTCCTGAAGCTCTCGCAGATCGGCCAGAACGTCCTGCCGCCCTACGACGAATCGCTGCTGCCCGTCGCGCTGTCCGACGACATGGCAGCCGCCTATCGAACGCTCGAATCGACACTCACATCGGAACTGCGTGCCGCACTGCGTTGCGGAGACAAAAGCCTGCTTGGCGTGGTGCTCAACGCGCTGCTCGCCTGGCCGGAATGCTGTTTCCGTCCGGAGCTGGTGCGACATCCACGCACGAAGCGGATTCTCGCCAGCGTGCCTGCCCTGCTGCGTGACGATCAACCCAGTCCGAAGGAAGCCGAACTGCTTCGCCTCGTCCGCGGCGAACTGCTGAACCGCCGGCGCACGCTGGTGTACACGACCTATACCGGCACACGCGACACGTCGGTACGGCTGAAGAATCTGCTCGATGCGGTCGGCGTCAGGGCATCGGTGCTTCGCGCGAGCGTTCCCGCAGAAAAACGCGAGGACTGGGTCGCCGACCAGCTGGAGCGTGGTGCAGAAGTCATCATCACGAACCCGGAACTGGTCAAGACCGGGCTCGACCTGCTCGAATTCCCGACCATCGCGTTTCTCCAGTCCGGTTACAACGTCTACACCCTGCAACAGGCTGCGCGTCGAAGCTGGCGCATTGGCCAGACCCTCGACGTGACGGTGCGCTTCCTCGGATACGAGGGTACGGCACAGATGCGTTGCCTGAAATTGATGGCACAGAAAATCGCCGTCTCGCAGTCGACCTCCGGCGACATGCCGGAATCCGGTCTCGACATCCTCAACCAGGGCGGTGAAAGCATCGAGGTCGCCCTCGCCCGCCAGCTCGTGAATCAGGAATAGCTGGCAGCACAAGGTTCTTCCGTCGCCCTTGGCATACCTGCATACGTCACTAAATTCGGGTACGCCTTCTTCTACACGCGGGCCGCACAGCCCGCTTCGTTTCTCCCCAAACTGCTGGAGGTCATCATGGTTCTTTTCAACGCTGCCGAGCTGCGTGTGGTACTCATCGAGGCGCGTTCTCACGCCTGCCCCGTTGTCCTCGTCAAGGACCAGGGCGTGTACATGCTGTCGGAAAAAAGTGACGCGCCGGCCAATGGCCAGCCGCGGCCGATCGCGTATGCCGTCGGATGCAATCCCGACACGGTGCCGTTTGACGAATGGTGGGATCGTGCCCGTGCGGAGTTTGGCGGTGACGACTTCGTCGAACATCTCGATCCGGATGATGCTGTCTTTGACCGCATCGTCAACGATGGATGGAATCTGGAAATCCGGGCTGACGCCAGCCACCTCTTTCTGAATGCCGTCCGGACGGTCGCATAGCGAGCATCTCCGCTGTTATCCGTGAAGCCCCCCCACGCTGCCCCTGTTCTCGCGAGAGACAGGGGAATTCTTTTTTCTGCGTGCCGCGTGCGCCCCGCATGGCGTCGAATATCCTAAGATAGATCGCATACCATAACAATTACGGATGCCTACGATCATGCAATGTGATCCGGCCAACCAGCAGCGCGATTCGAAACCGCGACACCATCCCGTCGCCTCATTTTCACGCCGCGTGCTGACTGTCATGCAGAACATCCCGTTATCGCTTCGAGCCGCAGATGTACGGCAAGCCGTAACATCGTTCCGGCATTGCCTTCCCGCAACCGCTGCTGGAATCGTGGTCGCACTCCTGGCCTGGTATCCGGGGCATCACATGGTTGCGCTGCTGGCACTACCCGCTGTCTGGTCGCGATTGCGTGGACGCCTGGCTGGCTTCCTGATCTGGGCGAGCTACTATCTCGCCGGCGCCCGTGACATTCCGGTCGTCTGCGAACGGTTCTTCGCGGGATACCATGAACTCACACCACGAGTTGGGTTTGCACTCGGTCTCGGTTTCTGGCTTCTGCAGGCCATCGTGCTGGCGCTTCCGTGGACGATGCTGAAACCCGGCCTCGCAACATCAACAACGAGCCGTGCGTGGCGTACGGCGCTGGCCGCACTGGTTGTCACCATTCCGCCCATCGGCATCATCGGATGGCTGTCACCGCTCCATATCGCGAGCGCACTGTATCCGGGATGGCGGCTCGCGGGGATGGCCCTTGGCATGGCCGCGCTATGCGCCATGACCATGCTGCAATTCGGCCCCAGCGTATGGCTCGCCTGCTCGGCGCTCGCGGCGCTGTCCCTGTGCGCCCAGTGGCAGTGGGTGACACCAGCCGCGCCCACCCGATGGATTGCCTTGAACACGGCACTCGGCCGCTTTGACCAGTCCAGCTATCCGTCGCTCTACACACGGACCCTGCAACTACGGACCATCGTTCAGGGTGCGTTCGAAGACGGTGCCCGGGTGGTGATCCTGCCCGAAGAGATAGCCGGTCTGTGGCGCCCCGCCTTGGCGTTATGGTGGCGTCCCGATATCGAACGCATGCGTGCGGCGGGACAGACGCTCGTGATTGGCATGGATATCGGCGCGAGCACGACACCGTTGCGGTACACCGACAGCGCCTTCGTCACGGGCGCGGGCCGCGGCCGGGTGGACAGCCGGCAACCCGTGCCGGTCGCGCTGTGGCGACCGGGCGGGCAGACCAGCGCAGTCAGGGGTGATATCGGCGAGCCCTGGCTGACAATCGCCGGCCGGCGGGCTGCGATATCGCTCTGCTACGAGGATCTGCTGTGGTGGCCGCACTGGCGCACGCTGCTGGACAGGCCCGATGTCGTGATCAGCCAGTCGAACGGCTGGTTCGACGCGGACCTGGCACTCGCGGGGATCCAGCGGCAGGGTATCGCGTCGGTCGCGCGTCTGGCAGGCGCGCCGCTTTTGCGTGCCACCAACCGGTGAACAACCCGCCAAACGGAACGCTTATTTGCGGGCGCCGTTGACGGCATCCTTGAACGCCTTGCCCGCGGTAAACTTCACCGTCTTTGCGGCAGCGATGCTGATCTCTTCGCCGGTGGCCGGATTGCGGCCCGTACGGGCAGCGCGGCTGCCCTGACTGAACGAACCAAAGCCGACCAGCTGGACGGTGTCGCCCTTGACGACCGCGTTCGTGATCGCGCCGATAACAGCATCGACTGCCTCACCCGTGATGGCCTTGCTCGCACCGGTCGACGACGCGACGGCATCAATGAGTTCCTGCTTGTTCATGTCCTGTTTCCTCTGTCGATGAATAAATGGCCGCCCGGTTTCCCACAAACGGTTACCTGAACGGCAACGGCCCTCAGCAAGCGCGTACCGTACCGCGAAGCACACGGGCTGCGCAAGCCCCGTACATGGACAACGCGAGAAAAGCGAACAGCACTTCTTCGAGGCCGGTTTGCTTTACACAACGCAATATGCCCGACGAGCTTCTTGGCACGTCCCGCATGTCCAGATCGATGTCCTATCGCAACGTATCGCGTCACCCCGCCCTTGTATCGCGTGTGACCGGCGCGCCATCGGCATCGGGCAATGTGCCCCGGCAACCCGTGCGAAACGCCGTACAGCCCCAGAAGTAGCCACGCGAACCCTTGATCCGCCGCATCGGTGCACCACAGGCCGGACACGCCACGACGATCTCCGACGTCCCGACCGGCATGCCGTCAACGACCTTGCTGCGCTGCGCGCGGATGCGCTCGACGAGTTGCCGCACCCACGCACCGAGGTCCGCCTCGAACTGCGCGAGATCGAGTTGCCCCGCTTCGATCTGCATCAGCCGGTCCTCCCATTCCGCGGTCAGGACCGGATCCGCCAGTTCGGGCGCCACCCGCTCGAGCAGCACGATCAACGCATCTCCACGCTCAAGCGGCATGATCTGCTTCTTCTGCTTCGCGTGATTGCCGATGTACCTCCGGTGAAACAGGTTTTCAATGATGCCGGCACGCGTCGCATCGGTGCCAATACCGGCCTTCTCTTTCGTGCGCATGATCTTCTTCAGTCGCTCGTCGCTGATTGCGCGATCGACCGACTCCATCGCGGCGAGGAGCGTGCCCTCCGTATAGCGCTTCGGCGGCTTCGTCTGCCGCCGCTCGACGTCGCAAGCGACATTCGGTGCAGGCTGGCCCTCCCGGACGACAGGCAGTGCAGGCGCTTCGTTCCCTTTCGTTTCTTCATCGGCATCGGGTGCCGTCTTGCCCTTCCCAACCTCCAGTACTGTCCGCCATCCTGACGTCGTGGGTGTCGTGCCCGTCACCCGGAAAAGCTCACCTTCGCAGGTCAGCTCAATCACGGTACGCAGATATTCGTAATCGCCGAGAAACTGCGCGAGATACCGGCGGCAGATCTGGTCGTAGACGATGCGCCAATTCTGCTGAACGCCGACAACCTGACTGCGCTGTTTGCCGTCGGAATGATCGCGTGGTGTGCAGTGATCCTGGCGTCATTGAACGCGCGGCCGGGGCTGTCGAGCGTAGCCTCGTCCGCGAGAGGCCGCAGCGTTGCATCGACCGACGCGATCGCAGAGAGGGTCGTCGGGGCACCCATGAACATCGACGCGGGCAGATACTCGCAGTCCGTGCGCGGATAGGTCGCCACCTTGTGGACTTCATAGAGCGCCTGGCAAGCATCAAGCACAGCGGCCGCTTTCAGACCGTACCGGGCCGACGCCTCGCGCTGCAGGCTGCCGAGACTGAATGGCAGCGGTGCGAGCTCGCGTTCAGGTGTCGTCTCCACGCGCCCGATCCGTCCCGCACGCCCCCGCACACGTGCAGCAACCACCTTCACCTTCGCTTCATCTGTCGCGTGCCCCGCGTCACCTGCCAGCGTCGGCGGCACGACCCATTGCACCGGTACTTCCGTTTCGGCGAGACTGAAGACCGCGCGAAGCTCGTAGAAAGTCTTCGGGATAAATGCGCGGATCTCACGCTCGCGACGCACCACCAGCGCCAGTACCGGCGTCTGGACACGGCCCACATGCCAGGTACCCTCGCGCCCGCCGCTACCGAAGGCCGACGTGAGCGCCATTGTCAGATTCATGCCGGCGAGCCAGTCGGCGTGCGCGCGACCCCGACCGGAAAAATACAGCGGCAGCGTCTTCGCGCCGGGCAGCAAATGAGCCAAAGCCTTGCGTATGGACGCGGCGTCCATCGCCGAGAGCCACAGCCGCGAAACCGGTCCGCTGTAGCCCGCGATCTGCATCACCTCACGCGCGATCACCTCGCCCTCTCGATCCGCGTCTGTGGCAATGACGATGTCCTGGGCTTGCCGGATCAACCTCACGACAATGTCGAACTGGGTCTTCACAGATGGCTTGACCTGCACCGCCCACTGCCGGGGAAGGACCGGTAGCAGATCGAGATTCCATCTCGCCAGTGCGAGCACATACTGCTCCGGCTTCGCCTGCTCGACGAGGTGGCCGATGCACCAGGTCACCGTCACATCGTTCCCGGTGAACGCACCGATGATGCGTCCACGCGCACAGACGTGCGGCGCCAGATCCTTTGCCTGGGACGGCTTTTCGCAGATGAACAGCTTCATGCAGACCTCCGGATGGACAAGGTCTGCTCCCCTGGTCACGCGCGCCACCCGAATCGGGCGTTGTCATTTCCCGTTTACCGAAGCCAGCTTTCCCGCGTCTTCAGCATCACCCATTATTTAATATGGATTACATATTATTTTTTATTTCCGCCCCTCCCGACGTCTGTCATCGCGTCTTCTGCGGCCTCGATGAAGGCGGCCGCTGCCGTGGCGACGATCGCGTTGCCGTAGGCGCGCAGTCGTCCCACTCGCGCGGGAGCGCCATGAGCCAGCGGGAATGTGCCGGGCTCAACTGGCCGGAAGCGGCCGTCGCGGCATCCGATCCAGTCAGCATCCTGCCAGAAGCCGTTAACCGCAGCGGGAGCATGGCAAGCGCCTGCTCGCGGATCGCCACCAGCCCGGCGGAATTGCCGGCCGCGCTGCGGCCGTTGTGCGCGGGCGCAAGACTTGTCGGCGTGGCCCATCCCGCCGGGCTGAGCGTCATGCCATTGCCCTGCCCGGTAATGGCGAGCATCGCCGCCGCACACAGATCCTGTGGCCCGCCCCGTCGCGCTACCTCGGCCAGCGCGCCCGCGAGTGACCGGACGTTCTTTGCGGCTAGCGCGGCGGTCGGTGTCGGCCACGCCGCGAGCATGGCGAAGTCGTTCAGGTTCGACCCGTGGCGCGTTGCGTCTGCCGTCCCCGCGACCCCCGTCGCTCGTTTGGCTTGTCCGCCGCCGCTTGCATCGCTCGTCTGCAGGGTGGGCCACGACGCGAGTTTCGCCATCCACGCGAGATCGACCTGACGCTTGCGGCCGTCCGGCGTTTTGCCGGTGGGCGACATCTGCCCGCCCTTCGGCGTGCGTCCGCCGTTCGGACAGGTGGGTGTCGGCCACCAGGCGGCGAGCTGCGCGACCATCTGCAGGTCGGTCAGCGATACGCCCATGCGCGCGCCGCGGGCGACAGCGCGACGCTTGCGCGCGAGGAATGCCTCCGGCGTGCCGTTCGCCTGCTGCGCGAGCGGCGTGGGCCACGAACCACAGCCGCTGCCGGATGTGCGGCGCACCGACGCTCGCAGCGCAGAGATCGACCGCCCCGACGGCGTAGCCCGCTCCTTCCAGGTCAGCGTGAACAAGGTCGAGCCACTCAAGGCCGTCGCGGCTTGCAACCTGTTCGCCAAACACGACGCCAGGGCGACACTGCGCAATGAGACGGAACCATGCGGGCCAGAGATGCCGTTCGTCCGCGAATCCGAGTCCGCGACCCGCTGCGCTGAACGGCTGGCACGGACAGCTGCCGGTCCAGACCGGGCGACCATCCGGCCAGCCGGCAAGGCGCAGGGCGTACGACCACGTTCCGATGCCGGCAAAGAAGTGGCACTGGTCGTAGCGGGCAAGTTCCTGCGGCGTGACATCGCGGATATCCCTTTCATCGACGTCGCCTGGCGCGATCAGCCGGGCCGCGATCAGGTTGCGCAGCCATTGCGCCGCATACGGATCGTGTTCGTTGTACCAGGCGGTCATGGCGTATCATCTTCCGGCCCCACCTGCGCGAGACGTTCGCGCTGCAACGAGTTGTAGGCAGCGTTGAGTTCGCAGCCCACGAAATGACGCGCGAGGCCCACGGCCGCCTCCGCCGTTGTCCCGCTGCCCATGAATGGATCGAGCACCACGTCACCGGGTCGGCTGCCCGCCAGCACGCAACGCCTCGCGATCTCCAGTGGCATCACCGCGAAGTGCGCTCCCCGATAGCCCCCCGGCGCGACAAACCAGACGTCGCGCATCATCACCGGCCGCGTGGCCGCCTGCACGTCCCTGGCCCATCGTTCGTTGAACCCGGCGTGCTGGCGCGAGTGCCCGCGCTGTTTGTCTGCAACGACTTCCCTGCGGCCATCCCGGGTCGTCCAGTGCTGGCCGCCACGGCTCCCGGCGACAGCCCGCATCGGACGCGCGGCGCGCGCCCCGCCGTTTGCGCGATGGCTGCCACGTTGCGCCTGCACATCCTGCGCAAGACGCACGAGCGTCGACTCGCGCGGGGGCGTCCTGATCGCATCAAAATCGCTGTAATAGCGCGCTCGTCTTGACAGGAGGAACACGTACTCGTACGAAGAGGTCGGACGATCGGACTGACTGCCCGGCATGCCATTGGGCTTTGCCCAGACAATCGCCGAACGCAGGTACCAGCCATCGTCGCGCAGCGCGAACGCCAGCATCCAGGGAATGCCGATCAGGTCCTTCGCCTTCAGGCCAGGTGGCACCGCGCTGGCACGACCCGCGACACCCTGAGCCGGTCCATGCTTGTGGCCACCGAGCGTGCTGGCGGTTTGCCACGGGCGATTCGCCGCATAGCTGTCGCCAATCGACAGCCACACCGTACCGTCCTCTGCAAGCAGCGCACGGACATGCCTGAACACATCAACCATCCGGTCCACGTATTCGCGCGGTGTGCGTTCCAGGCCGAGTTCATGCTGTCGCGCTGGCGCACTGTCCGGCAGATACGATCGTAGTCCGTAATAAGGTGGGCTTGTCACCACCGTCTGTACGCGTATCCCGTCCGCCGCCATGCGGGCCATCAGCATGCGGCAGTCGCCAAAGTGGCAGGCGTCGACCCAACGGACGGCTTCCATCACACCACCTCGCCATCGATGTAGCAGATTTTCCCCGAGGCGACGCATGACCACGCCGCGCCATCACGGGAACGAATTTCGACGTGCGCCGAATGCGTCAGCGGGATGGTCAGCCGAAAAATCCGTATGCACCAGCCATGAAACTGCGCAGCATACGGCCCCTCCCGGGACGCCTCGAGACCCTCCTGCACCAGCGCCCGCAACATCCTGAGTTCCTGCGCGTCCGGCCACACCGGACACCTCACGTTCGTCAGCTCCACGTTATCCTCCTGCAGGGTCGTCGCGCACGGAGCGCGTGTTGAATCACCCGTGCGCGCAATGAGCAACGTGGACTACCGGGTTGCGGAACCCGATGCGCGACGCGGCCGCCGGCCAGCTGGCTGCTCCGGTGCGCCGGAGGTTTCCCCTGTCGCGTCGCCCTGCGGTCGCTCGGGCTCTGATCGGGCAACGTCAGCGGGATCATCGTCCGGGCTGCCCGGGGCCGGGGCGCCATCCTGGGTCTGATCACCCGCATCCCGTGGCTGGCGAGGCCGGTATACGACCTGCTCAATGCGCACGAGATTCAGGGAGATGGATTCCGCGTCGATGTGGGCACCGGCATCGGCCTCGTTCTCGCGGGTGATCCAGGGACTGACGTAAAGATCGCCCCGCACGACGACGCTGGCGCCGGTGCGGATGTGCTGGAGGACGCGTTCGGTCAGACGCTCGTTCCAGACCGTCACGTCAACGGGAAAGGTGCGTCCGTCGCGCTGCTCCAGCGTGCCGTCCTCGAGGCGCCGGTAGCTGGCCGACATGACGCGCAGTTCGACAATGCGACGCGTACCGCCGGCCGTGTTGACCTGTTTCATCATCGGCGACGCCAGCACGTTACCGACCAGTTCTGCGTAGATACCCATAGCGGACTCCGTTCATCAGGATGGCCCCGGTGAATCGAACGCGCTGTCCACCGCCTGTTGTTGTCAAGGGCTGCTCTGCGTCAGCCTGAGGGGTCCGCGGTTGTCGCATCAACGAACGTCGGCACGCAGGTCAGGTGTCGTCGCGTCGACGGACCTTGACCGTGCCGTGCTCCAGATACATCGCGAGCTGGCTCGCCGCATAACGGAACACGGATTCGAGCGCGTTGAGCTCCTTCGCGCGCGACTGGCATTGCTGCAGGTAAGCGCGTAGCGGTGCCGGTATCCGGCTGAAACAGGACTGCACCCGTGAGTACGGCACCGCATGCGGCTCGCCGCGCAGGAACCAGTCGAGACGGTGGCGTGTCGCGCCGCTTGCCAGCGCAATGCGCGCGCACCGCAGCGAGGCATCGAGCCCCGCTTCGCTGCTCTCGCGTGCCAGCGCCTGCATCTCGCCCACGGTCTCTTCAAGCCAGTGCTCGTAGGTACGAAGCAGCACGCGAAAGGCGCTGCGTCCAGCCACCTGGGCCACGGGCAGCAACAAGGTCGCCTCCCCCTTACCCTTAAAGGCCTTTAAACGTCGATCCAGAGGCGGAAACCGGTTCGTCATTGCCGCAGCCCTCGCATCATTGCACCAGTGCGTCTGCCGCAGCTTTCGCGTCGACGGTATCAGCGTCGTCGCCGGACAGCGGGACACTGTCGAGCAGACGCAGTTCCGCGTCCGAGAGCCGGTTCACGCGCCGCCGGCTGTGCCGCGGCTGCCGCTCGCCGGTGAAAACGTCGCGCGGGATGGCCCCAAGTAGCGCCCTCGCCGCTTCGACCCGACGCATTGCGGCAGTGTCTGCACCCGGCAGGAAGTCGTGGCGCGCAAGCGGCAGCATCTCGGGACGGGTGAGCGCGCGCTGGCAGTGGACCGCGAAATGGAACACCGACAGGCACCGGTGTTTCGCCGAGCCAATCCGTCGCTGCCCGTCTGCGGAGGCCAGCAGGTCGCGCAGCACCGCCGAGCGGATCACGCGCACCAGGTAATCGAGTTCCACGAGCAGCATGACGACCATGTAGCCATAGGGTGACGTGAAGCCCAGCGATACGTTCGCCGGTTCACGCGACTGCAGGATGGTGTAGTCCAGTCCCTTCTGCCGTGCCGCATCGAGCAGCGCCCTGGCATGTTGCAGTTCGAGTTCACCAGCGCGCCGGATACCGGCGATGCGCTCCGCGATCTCGACGAGCTTCCAGTCCGCGTACGGATTGTCGTTACCCGACAGCGACCAGAGCGCACGCAATGCGGCAGCTACACGCCGGCCACCCGCCATCGGGTGCCCTGCTTCGCCCGGCGAGACGGTGCGCCCAAGAAAGAGGCGCATGGCATCGCGTGTATGCAGGTGCATGCGATCGCCGCCCTCGCTCGTGAGCTGCCCGATACGCGTGATCTCCAGCGCCTGAGCGGTCGGCACAACCGGGTCGGCCGACTGTCGCAACGCGTCTCGCGCCTGCGCGTCACGCAGTGCTTCCTCACGCTCAAGGAATAGCTGGTAGCGGCCGAACAGCGGATCGGCCGGGTCCGGGTCGTCGGACGCAAGAAGCTGCGCCAGCGTGTAGCGCTCCGCCTCGATGTCGTAACCGTCGGGAAACGGCGACGCCGCCGAGCGCGCGAAGGCGTCAAGGGACACGTCGACCGGGATTGTTTCGCTGCTCATGAGCGGGTCCTCCTCACGGGAATCGGGTGGTCGGGCAAGGCGTGCCGGTCATCGGCCGCACGTGTTACCCGGGGTAACACGTCGGGTTGACGCGCGGTCGCCGGATCTGCTGTGTTACCCCGGGTAACACAGCAGATCCGGCATGCGCAAAGCAGATCCGGTCCGCCAGCGATGTTGTTACCCCGGGTAACACGTGCGGCAGGCGAGACAGAAATGGTCCGGTCACACACGGCGGGCTCCAGCGCCACGCTGGCCGAGGTGTGCGCGCAGGCTGGCCAGATGAGCGCGGGCAATGTCCGGAGGCGTGACCCGCGAGTCGCCAGGATCCGGATCGCGATGAGCGCGTCCCGAGCGCTCGCGAGCCTCGGCTTCACGGTACGCGCGCGTGGCCACGAACTCACCGGCCAGATACCGGCGCACGAGTTCACCGATGTAAGCAACAGGAAACCGGACTGTCTGATGCCGATGACCCGCTGCCATCTCATCGAGCAGCAGTTGCCGGTCGCGCACGGGAACCCTTGCCAGGTACTGGCAAACGGGGCCACGTTCCGCTGCACTGACGACCGAAGGCCAGGTCAACGCGCTAGCGCCTGGCTCTAGCGCGCGCTCAACGCCGTCGTTTAGAAAACCCACGCCCACATCCGCCCGCGTGCCAGCCAGCAGGCGCAGCCATCCCGACGTGATCGCACCGGTGGGTGTTGTAGTCGAATATGTAATCCTCTTATACGCGCGCGCGTTGGGACCGTACGTTTGCTGCCAACGGTAACGGACCAAACCCGCCGACGGTAACAGCACATCCCGCGCGACCGCAGGTCGGCGAATTCTGGTCGGCGAAATTCCGATGGCGGCAACAACGCGCAGGGGGCATTCAGGCGGTGGCGAAGTTGCGCTATCCGCCCTGTTACCCGGGGTAACAGCAGGCAAGACGTCCGTGAACGGTAGCGGAGGAATGCGGATCGCGTCCGCGGCGCTGGCGATCGTCGTTGGCGATGGGTTCGGTGAGCGCGCGGCGAATTCGTCCAGCAACGCGTGCAACCGGACGGGGTCGATCTGGCTCCACAGGCGTGTACCCCGCCCCGCGTATCGGACCTCGCGCAATATGCCCATCTGCCGGAGCCGCCGCTTTGCGTTGTCGAGCTGACGCCGGTTAATGCCGGTGGTGCGGTTCCACTCCCACGCCGTTAACGCAAACCAGATGCCCTGCCGGTCCGCTGTCTGCCGCTGGACCTGGATCATGCGCGAGAGTACAAGGCCCGCGTTGAAGCTGCCGGTGAGGTCAACGAGTGCACGCCTGAACGGCACCACAGGCCCGAGCAGCTCCCTCGCTGCGGACTCGTCCTCACGCATCGCCTCGATACTCATCGGCAGTCGGCGAACAAATGTGCAGCACCCGTCAATCAGCTCGGACATCAGCGGCACGTTGATCCGGTAATGCAGGCAGGCGGCGCGCCCGCCCCGCCACTCCGACACCAGGTTCAGATTCCGCAGGCGCGCGCGGGCGCCCTCCTGTTCGTCGCGCGAGAGGCCGGTCTCAATGCGCCAGTGTTCACGTGTCTTGTGAATCCAGCCGCCGTTCTCGCCGACGTCCCGTCCTCGCCGTGTCCAGTAGACCATCTGCGAAAGCAGCATCGCATCCTTCGGATGCCCGGTGATACGCGCGAGACGTGTACCAAAGGCGATCGGACGAAAGGGTTTCAGGCGCAGCCACAGGTCCTCGAAGTGATTCAGGTAGTCGGCTGCGCTCATGAGCGGACTCCCGATGCCACAGCGGTTCCCTTTGCTGACGGATCATCAGGCCGCCGGGGCGGCCACGGAATGCCGGCCGTTCGCTCCTGCGCGCGGCGCCTGATCAACGCGAGCAGCTCCGGCCAGCGGATGCGCAACCCGTCCACATGCGTCGCGCGCGGGCTATGTTCGACGAGTCCCTGATCGAGAAGTACGCGAAGCGCTGCAGTCTGCTGGGAGGCGGGAAGTGCGATACGTCGTTCGATATCTTCCGGCGCGACGGTGATCCAGGCGCCGGGGACGGTCGTCTCGCTCTCGATCGCCGAGAGTTCAGTCAGTAATGCACCGGCTACGAAATCCTCGCAGGCCTCAACGAAACACCGGTCGATGGCGATCGGCGCGTCGAGCATCGAGAGCAGCATGTGGGTCTGCGCGGGCGGCAGGCCGGGTGAATCGTCCCACGTCTTGCCGGGTAGCAGATTTCCTTCGGGGTCAACACGCATGTCAAACATCGCACGGCTCCTTGCTGATCGTTGAAGACGGACAGTCAGAAGCGCGCTGCTCCGGCCCGGCATCGAGCGCGGAGAAAATCGTGGCCAGTGTGTACCGGCCATCGTAGTGGTCGTGAATCGCGAGATACCGCTCGCGGGCGTCCGGTATGCTGGAGCAGTCCCGCCACGTTTCAAGCATTGCATCGAGCTCGGCACCAGTTAACCCGCGTGGCTTGGCCGGCGCCATCACGCCGAGTTGCCGCCGCAACTGCGTCACCCTCGAACGTGTGGCGGTCCGGAAAAACCGGCGGATCATCGGCAGGCTCGCCTGCGCCCGGACAAATCCGGCGAGCAGTGTCTCATCCCGCCACTGCCGCTCGATCAGTTCGCACCGCCGTGCGAGATGATCCGGGTCGAGAAAGAGCCGTATCGTGCCCGAGGAAATCAGGTCCTCGATATGTTGCGCGGCGCGGGGATCGCCAAGCACGCGGGCGACGACGCGGGGAACAGCGACAGCAAAGTCACGGCTCGCGCCGTTGAGTGTTTCACATGAAACTTCGTTTTCCTTATTGTTCGGACTGGTCCAGTGCATTCCATCGCGGGCGACGCTTGCCACAAGCAGCAGCAACGTCATGTGCTGTAGCGGGGAATATGGCAGCAGCATGAGATGATCGCTCATCGACGCTCTCCCCTGCGCAGCAGTGCGTCTGCGTCCAGTTCGGTCCAGCGTGGTGGCAGGAACCGGGCAGGATGCCTTGCGCGGAATCCGCGTGCGATCCCGACCAGTTCCAGATACCGGCCGCCAATCTCGCTGGCAGGATTCAGTGCCGTGTCGAAGAAGAGATCGAACCGGTCCGCAAGCAACGGTTCGCCGATGTGCGTGTCGCACGCGTCCGACCAGCGTTCCTCGCCCCCAGTGATTTCACCGAAACGCGTTCCGGGCGGCAGGTGTGTCAGCCCGCAGGGCGTGTTCTGCCGCGACAGGTTCACCAGCCACCACCAGCCCACGTACCGACGGTAACCTGTCTCGTGCTGCCTGGCCTGCGTATCGAGTGGTGGATCGGTCTGCTCGGGGTCGGGCAGATCCACCATAAAACCATAGGGCAGTTCCGGAGCATCGCACAATGTGTTCTCGAGACCGCACAGCGTCGCGAACGCGCGGATATCGCGATGCAGATCGACAAGATCATCCCGCGCTCGAATCTCGGCAGGCGCCTCGACCAGAGACCCATCCGCGTCGGGCGCCAGGACCGCTTCATCCGCAACATTCCCATCGCCTTCGTTTGCATCACCGTTTGCGACCGTCGCGGAAAATCGCGCGGCCTCGGTCTGTGCAAACGTTGAAGATGAGCTCGCATCAGCGTCGCCGCCGCTTGACGCATCGGAGGCCCGCTGTGCTGTCTCCACTGCCCGAGCCGGCGGTTCCACCGGAGGTCGGTGCGCAGGCTTCGTCATCGCACTCATGCCGACGGCGGTCTGGCCAGCAGCTTCGCGAAGCTGCTGTGGTGAAATTTCAGGCTCACGTGCCAGCAGCACGAGCAAAGGTTTCACGGCGGTTGCCGGTATGCCCAGCGCAACGGCACAGTGTCGCTGCAGGCTGTCCACGAGGGCGTCCGTGTCGAGCATACGCTCGTGCGTCGAGCCGGGGCAGGCTCCGGGGTCTAGCCCAAGACCGAAACGCTCCAGCGCCACGTTGACAGCCTCACGCTGCAACCAGTCATCATCATGTTCAAACCTGCGCGCGAGCCGCGCCAGGGCGCCGATCGCCGGTTGAATCACGTCGACCACGTTGCGGCGGCTAAGCAGTAGGGTTGCCGGACCGAGTGCGGCCAGCCGCTGCGTCGCGAATTGGAACAGCGAGAGCAGCACGTGACTGACCGGAGCCCCATCTTCAGCAAGCAGACGGGCAAATTCGCGCAGCGACAAGGTGACGCCCCGTTCCTGCTCCAGATCGGCCTTCAGCGCAAGGTAGCCGGCCGCCTTGTCCCAGAAACACAGGTCCGCACGCTGTTCGTTTTCCCTGAGGTGTGCCGCCAGGAGCTTCGCTTCACCTGGATAGGGGATATACAGGAAGTCCCGGTACAGGAACCGCGGATCCTGCGCCTCCGAGTACAACACCTGGGCTGCCGTCAGCCGCGAGTTACCACCTTTGGCGACCACATACCGGCTCTCCGATGGTCGGCGCGTGACGGTCACGATCTGCTCGATGCCGTTGATCCGGATCGATTCCTTCAGTTCGGCGATGCGGTCCGGTGAAGCCCGCCGGGGATTGCGCTCGAACGTCGTGACCTCCATCACCTTGAGCCGGATGGTCGATACCAGCGCGACCTCGCCGGTACGTGGTCCGGGGGCTCCAACGCCAAGCCTGAGCGCAGCCCGCTCTACCTTGTCACCCTCATGATCACCACCTGACCAGTCGTGCGGGAGCTCCGTGTGTGGCAACCTGTTCACGCTACACGCTCCAGCGGCGCACGATTTCGCACTTCATGGGATGGGACGCCATGACTGCCATCGGCGTACCGCCCGGTCAGCGCGGGGAACAGTTCCCAGGCCAGCGCGTGCATGACATTCCACGCCGAACGCGGGAACGACCTCCGGCGATCGAATTCATGCACCGGAATGCGGGACATTGCGGCGCCCGCATAGGCCGCGGCCGATGGTACGACCGTGTCGAGCACACGCACCCTCGGCCCGGCGCCGAACTGCGCGCGGAGCGTCTGCGTGAGTACGCGGGCGTTGACGGTCCTTTCGTGCGCGTTGATCAGCACGAAAAGGTCGCCGGAACGGAACGATGCGCCAAAATCCGAGAGCCGGTTGAGCTCATCGAGCATCGCCACGGTGCCAGACGCAAACTCGCCCGCACTGAGTGCGTCAGGCTTGACCGGGGACACCATGTAGTCCGCCGCCATCGCTGCGGACTTCTGCAATTCCCCCACCGCGCCCTGCGTATCGATCAGCACCACATCGTACGACTCCAGCACCGGACTGCGCATCGCACGACGCATGATCATCAGACGGTCCTCGCGACGGTTGAGCCAGGACTGCAGGCCTGCGTCTGCCGTGTCGGAGTAGATCAGGTCCAGATTCGAGAAGATCGTGCGACTGATACAGTCCCCCGACGGGTTGCCCCCGGAGGTCACCACTGCGGTCAGACCTCGCGGTGAACGGTAATGGACGGGAAAGAACCTGCTTAGACTCGGCTGGACATCTGCATCGATCTCGAGGACCTTCATGCCGAAGGCTGCGAGCAGGCCGCCCAGGTTGGCGGCGACGGTCGTCTTACCGACGCCGCCCTTGGTGGAAACGAAGGAGATAACGACCGGCACGGTGGAGGTTCCAGTGCAACATCATGAATTAAACTCAGGACTCGCGTGTTGGGGTACAGCGTGATAAAGCGATGTCTGGTAGAGGTGGCGCTTCTGCCGGCGACGTCTCACCGGCCTCAGCCCGCATCATTTGCGACGCGATCCACCTCTCGAATTCGTCGATCGGGAAGAGTCGCCTCCGTCCGATGCGGATGGACGGAGGCATCGGTTGCCCTAGCGTCAACCGGTTGCGCGCGGTGGCTGGCGCGATATGCAACTCGCGCGCAATCTCCTCCAGCGTATAGAAGCGCGTCACCGTGAGGACCTCCCTGCAGCACAACACATGCACGACCTGTCCATTAACTACCCTGCTGGTCCAGGCACGTCCAGACTTGTCCAGTACTCAATGATGCCTATAATTAAGGCACGAATTTACTCTAGAAACGCAGGACAGACATGTCAAGCACTGTTGGTCCCGACGAATATCATCAACGCCTCGCGCAGGTCCGTGAGTACCTCGAACTCTCCCAGGAAAAGATGGCCGGGCGTCTGGGTACATCACTGCGCGCCTATGCAAATTACGAGCGGGGCGAGCGCGCCATACCCATCGACGTTGTACGTGCCCTGCACGAACAGTGTGCAGTGGATCCCGTGTGGCTGCTCACCGGCGAAGGGGCGATGCTCCTCGACCGCGATGTGCGCTACCGTCTTGACCAGCGGACACTCGACGCCGTCATGGCGACCGTAGAGCGGATCGAAAAAAGGCTGCAATCACCACTCGCAACAAAAAAGAAGGCCCGGCTCATCGGGCTGCTGTACGAACAATGTCGGCTTCTCGGCGAGGACGCCGACGACATTCTCAGCGATGCGCGGATCGACCGTCTGACCCGGGCGTCACGTTGACGTGAGCGACGCGCAAAAATACTAAACAAAGGTCAGAAAGCCTCCTTGGCGGGCTAATCTTCACACGTGACTGTTGATCGCGTATGCGAAGAATCTGGTCGCATCGCGTATCCGCCGTGGGGAAGAACATGGGTCGTCTGCACGAGGTGCGAAAGGAAATCGAACAACTCTGCGACGAGATTGAGCGCGACGCCCTGCGCTCGTGCCACCGTTCCGAAACCAGCGACGAGGTCACACCGGCTCCGCCCGTCCATATTCACGTGGTCGTGCCCAGCAACATATCCCGCATGCGCATCAGGATCTCACTTCAACAGGGCAACCTTAAAAAACGCCGCTAGCGCCCCGTGCCGCACTCCCACGTCTGTCGACTACCCTCCACCGTCGCCATTTGACCACCGACCCTCGCATGCATCGGAGGGTGCGTCTACGATCGTCAACCGATCCCACCCGGAAAATACCCGCAATGCTGATCTTCACGATCACGACAGGTTCGTTGTCGCGCCGCAGCTGTCAGAAAGTAAAATTCATTCGCATTCCCTGGCAAATCGATGACGAACAGAGCCGGCCAAAATACGAGAGCTTTGTCTCATGTCGGCGTTTTCAGTCCCGCCGTGTTTCGTGTTATCAGGCTGCACAGGCTCGTGCTTGACTCACCGATCCGGGATTCAGGCCACCGCGACGTGCCTTCCTGCATTCCGATTGCAGCGTCTGAACGCCGTGCAAATTTGCTGAACAGGCTGTACGACCTCCGCTCGTTTCCTAAGATGAAAGTCCCGTGCCGCCGACCGCACGCGATGCGTCGGCCGCAGTATTTACAACTGGTTCCCAGGCGAGGTTGCTCATGACGAATCGCGCTGTCATCCACGACCAGGACCTCATCCGGTCCGCCTTCCCTGGATGGAATGCCATACATCAGGCCATGACCGCACCGAATGGTTTGCGGGTGCTCGCGGATATCGTCTTCGACTGGCTGAGCATCGTGGGCGCGACGTTTCTGTTCCATCGCTTCGGATGGTATTGTGCTCCGGCCATCATCGCATGGATCGGCAACCGGCAGCGGGCGCTGGGCAATCTCCTTCACGACGCCGCTCATCGAAACCTTGCGACTTCGCCTGAACTCAACGACGCACTCGCCAGGCTGTTTATTGCGCCCCCGCTGTTCAACAGTCTGGCCGTTTATCGTGAGTCGCATGCCCGCCACCACGCATGGCTTGGCGACCCGCAAGCGGACCCCGACTACATCGATGTGTGTCCAGCGTCCGCAAATCGCTGGTGGCAACCGTACCTTGCAGTCCTGATAACGCCGCGCACGTGGGCAGCTTCCATCCTCGGACACCTTCACTCCCGAAAGGCCACGCTCTCGCAGAAAGCCGGCGTTCTGCTCTGGTGGATGTTCGTGTTGGGCGCCGTGATGCGTCTCGCGGGGCCCCACCTGGCGACCGCATTCTTCGGCCTGTGGATAGTGGCCAGGGCCACCGCGTTCCACCTGATTACAACCTTCCGCGAATTCTGTGACCACTTCGGCCTACGTCCCGGCGGCGTGTTCAACTACACGCGCGACGTCTCGTCACGCAGCGTCTGGCGATGGATTATTCATCCACGCAACAATGGCTACCACCTGACGCATCATTTGATTCCCGCGGTGCCCTATCATCGCCTCCCCGAGGCACAGCGCAGATTGCTCGAGGTGCCGAACTTCGCTAGCACAGCAAGAATATGCCATTCGTATTTTTCCGGCCCCGATGCGGTGGTTCGGGAGTGGGCACTTCACACAGGAGAAAAAACGTGAATACCCGCCCAGGCGCAATTCGTGTTGCCGCCCTCCTCGTGTCGGCAAGCTGTGGAATCGCTTTCCTGCTTGGCTCGGGAGAAATGGCCGTGCATTCCGGTATGGCGGGCAGTCTCTATGCAATCGTGACGGCATTTGGCATGTTCGCGTTGGCGTTCATCGCACGAAAGCTCTGGCACGGCGGCGTGCCGATCTGGGACGTCCTTGGAAACCAGTATGGTCCAGTCGTACGGAGAGCCGTCGCGGTTCTCTCGGTTGTCTGGATGTCCGGGGTGCTTGCCGCGCAGATCCACGGCAGTGTCGCCGTGCTGTCGACCGCAGGAGTCACGACATACCCCTCGGTCCTGGTCACCGCCGTCGCCTTGCTCGCTATTTCATCCATTGAGCTCGGCGTTGCCGCCCTCTTCTTCACGGTAGGCTTGCTCGCCAGCAACCTGATATTGCTGCATGCTCTCGTCACGTCGGGGGGGCTTCCGGTGTACCTCTACGCGTGGCCGTCGTTCATCCACGAGGTACAGTCCGCTCCTCCTGCCGCAACATTTGCCACAGTGATCTCCATCGGATTCCTCGTGATCACCGGATCTGACTATCAACAGTTCGTCATCGCAGCGCGTCGACCTGTTGATGCCTGGCTGGGCTGCATCCTCGCCGGCTCCTTTCTTGTCGCTGCCGGATTTTTGCCCGCCGCGACGGTCGTGGCGGCGTTGCACAGCGGAAAACTGGCTGGCCTGACTGACTACGCCAGTGCGATCCCCTGGATCATGCTGCACACAGGCACGCGCGTGGGCCCGGTCTGTCTCGGCGTGATCATGCTGGCAGCACTCGGATCTGGAACGGCTCTGACGCGTGCGATGGGCACCGCACTGATGGATTTACACCCTCTCACGCGCCATCACCCGATCGCCTGCCGTGTCCTGATTTTAGTGCTCTGTTCGATCATTGCCATCGACGGCCGGCCGATCGTTTCAACCATCATCTCACTGAACGCCATCTATATCTCCGCGGTAGGGATGCTGTTTATCTTCGATCAGGCCGGACACCGGGTTACGCCACGCTATGCCTCAGCGATGATAATCTCCGGCTCCACGGTTGCGTTGCTCACGGCAACACTGTCATGGACGCATGTCATCAGCGTCCCCGGTTGGATGGTTCTGGTGACGGGACCGCTGGCCTCCGCCTGTCCGCTGCTGGTGCATTATTTCGCCCCTGGCGAACGAGGTCTTCGATCGTAACCAGACTCAGTTGCCAGCGCCGGCCGCATGAATCTCCTGGACAAGACTGCGTCGGGCGTGTTCCATGACCAGTGTGGTGATCTTCGCGAGGGGCTCAGGCTCCGATTCCCAGTGATGCCAGTAAAGCTCGAGCAGGAGACTGTGTCCCGGCGTAAGTTCGACTAATTCACCCGATTCCAGCAGCGCGCCGATCTGCATCTCTGGCACCAGACCGTAGCCGAGACCGTTCAGGATCGCGTTCAGCAACGCGGTTGGCGACGGGAAGTAATGCTTCCGGTACCTGGCGACGTCCACCCGGAAGAACGTCGAGAGAAATTTATCGTGAATCGCATCCTTGCGATCAAACAGTATCGCCGGAACGTCCAGTATTCCTGGCAGCGTCATGCCCTTCGGCAGGTGCGTCTCAACAAATTCGGGCGTCGCGACACAGCGGTAGCGCATCCCTCCTGCAAAGTCAGCCTGGAATCCTGTGCGCGGCTCTCGCTGTGTCGAGATGCAACCTTTAACATCACCGCGGACCAACGCAGTCACTGTGTGATCCTGATCGTCGACAAGTATCTCCAGCCCGATATGCTGAACAGCAAGTTCCCAAGAAACCGGCTCGAACCAGGTCGCAAGTGAGTCTGCATTGACGGCGACAGCAATATTCACGGGTGGGAATTTTCCAGGCTTGATGATCCGGAAAGCCTCCTCCTCGAGCAGGCGCACGGCCATGATGTAGCGAAGAATCGCTTCGCCAGCGTGAGTCGGCATCACCGTCGGCTCACGCAATAGCAGCGTCGCACCGACAGCGCTCTCCAGGTTCTTTACCCGTTGAGACACGGCGCCTGGCGATATATGGAGCACTGCTGCCGCTTTCCTGAAGTGCTGGCAATCCAGGACCGTTGCAAATGTTTCAAGCTGCTGCCGATCCAACATGCGAGGCCCCTTCAAAACCATGAACCAAAAAACACATAGGATGCCTAAAACCGATGTGGGAAGCTGCTTATCTACGATTTTTCCTGCTAACCTGTTCGTTGTTTCGACTGCGAGAGGACATGGCCAGACAGAATGCTCGACGACGACCCATGGGTACCATCGAACCGTTATTGACCCCGCCCAAAAACGTCGGCGCTCATGGCATCCCGCGCGCGAGCTGCTCGACAATCGCACCGTACTGCCGAGGTTCCTTTTGATCCTTAATGACTGGTCTGCCATAGGATCTCTTACCAAAAGAAATTGAACTGTGGCAGCGATACGAGCTGCTACTTGCGCGCTTCCGTACGGCCGACCAGATCGACTGGTCCCGGATCATCGCCGACCTCTCCTCAAACCGCGCCATGGGCACGAGTCAAACACGGGACCCAACTCCACAAACCGCGAGTGACCAACTTCAAAGCACTGCCTCGTCACCGAAGCGCGCAGGCCATCCAGCTTGGGGTGACCCTGAACGGCGCTAAGGACCACGATGTCACGCAGCTTCACGCGCTGGTTGATGCATTCCCGCCGATCGTCGGCAAACACGGCAGAACACTATCGAACCAGCAGATCGTTTAGAGCGAAGGAGGCTACGATCACAACAAACATCTATAACATGCTGCCTGCATTGCAACTGAAATAGCGCAGCACGGCAAGCGCTCACCGCAGCGCTCTGGGCAAAACCCACTCTGTCGTATAACGGACCGGCTCGTGGCCTCACCACTTCCGTCGACTGCGTATCCGCTTCGGCCGCCTGACTGTCATCCACGAAGCTTTCTGAAACCGACCTGCTGCATCGTCTGCTGACGACAGTTCCAAAAGCTCATTTTGCTTACACCTCTTAGTGATTCACGACGACGCGGGGCAATCAGTCGCAGCGCGATCGCATACGACCGCCCCCCGCATAACAGATCCTCATCGCATCATTCTAATCGGCCTGCGAATCACGCGGGAAACATCGTGACGAACGTTTGTTGGGTACTCGCCCTCCGTATTCTCACGCACGATCCAGAAGTCGATCTCGCCAGGTTTGCGATTGGCGAGCGGCGATGGAACGCCTTCAAAAAGGCGAGCCGGACGCAAATTGATGTACTGATCAAACTCGCGTCGAAATTTGATCAGCGAACCCCACAGCGAAATGTGGTCGGGCATGCCCAATGCGAACGGACCGGCGTCCGTCGTGCCGGCGTCGGCGGCAACGAAATGGGGGTGGCACGCCATCGCCTTGCGCAAGCTGTCTTCCGGGACGCCAATGCCGAGCATCCCGCTCGCGGCAATAAACCTGCATTCCTTCATGTTGTCTCCATCCGGGCGAAGAATGGCCCGGTAGGAGCAAGTGTCGATGTATGTGGCATCTTCAGTCAATCTCGACGATAATTGTCGATATATCGACTTACACCTCGCACCTCATGGCAAACGAAACTCCCGTACCGCTGGGCTCCAGCGATGGCCTCTACATGACGGCCGAGGAAGCCGCAAGCGCGCTTAACGTCAGCGTGCCGACGCTTTACACCTATGTCAGCCGAAAGAACATTCGCGCACACAAGACTCGCGGTAGTCGGGTCAGCCGCTACCTTCGCTCGGATATTGAACAGATCAAGTCGGGGATCGCGCCTGCCTCTGCGCGCGACACAGCACCGGGCCTTACAGGTTCGTCGGCTATTACGTTGATGACGGAGGCTGGCTCCTTCTATCGAGGTGTGAGTGCAATTGACCTGGCAGAGGAAGCTACGTTGGAGGACGTTGCCAGACTGCTTTGGGACGCCGGCGACTTCGACCCCTTTGACGCCCCTGCGACGTCGCTCCCCCCGCATAGTGATGCACTACCCAAAGCCTGTGCGAGCTATGCCGCGCTGGACCGCGCCATCATGCTGCTCCCCGCTGTCGAGGGAGCCAATCCTCGTGCCCATGACCTCGGCAAGCAAGGTTTTCTTCGCTCCGGAGCAGATGTCTTGCGCTGGTTTGCTGCCTGGATGCTGGGAGAATCAGTTCCCGCGAAGTCGCCGTTGCATCGCTACATCGGTGCGACAACTAAATGCGGGGCGAAACTTGAGGATGCGGTACGCAGGGTGCTCGTTCTTTCGGCCGACCAGGCGCTGCATCCCGCGACTTATGTCGCTCGCGCGGCTGCCAGCACGGGCGCGACGCCCTATCGCTGCGTGATTGCCGGCCTCTCAGCCGTCACAGGCAGACGCTTACCGGCTGTTCGGGTCGCGGCGCTGTCCCGCTTTCTGGCCGAAATTGATACTGCTTCCGATACAACCGAGCCAGTTAGGATTCGCGTGCGTGAGAGCGAAGACATTCCTGGGTTTGGCTACTCGCCATTCAATGCTCCAGATCCACGGTCGGCGGCGCTGTGGGCGTCTTTGCGCGTTCTGTTGGCCGCCGACCGAAACTTTGCACGCTTCGAACGCGCCATCGACCTTGCTGTTGATCTTACAGGACAGCAACCGGATTTCGCCTTGCTGGCGGCCTACGTGAACCGGCGCATCGGCGCCGCACCGGACGCGAATCTTGTGCGGCTAGGGCGCATCGCTGGATGGGTGGCGCATGCATGGGAGCAGCAAAACGAGGCTCCTCTTGTGCGGTGGAAAGTCAACTACAACGGGGTTCTGCCACGTTGACATATATATCGACAATTTCAATCGATATTGACAGCTTACCCCTTGAATCGTATGGTCAGCCGTTATTTGAGTTCAAGGAAACAGCATGGGCAAGCGGTGGATACATCGGCCGGAAGGTTCGAACTGGGGTGATTTCGGTGAAGCGGATCAAATTGGGAGATTGAATCTTCTGACGCCGGAAAAGGTCAGGGAGGGCCTTGCGGAGGCAAGGGAAGGTATAACGTTTTGCCTGAGCCTGCCGCTTGACTACCCCGGAGGTAATGTCGCCAATCCTCGACGACACCCGCCCCGGCTGTTCGGTGCGATGCATGGTGGCCAGTGCTTTCACAACCATTCGCGACTTGTACCGGGTACTGAGCGGCAGTCGGTCGTCTGCGACGACGCTGTGCTGCTCTCCACTCAGTACTCGACCCAATGGGACAGCCTTGCGCACGTAGGCGCCAAATTTGATGCGGACGGCGATGGCGTCGACGAGGTCGTCTACTACAACGGATGGCGCGGTGGGGAAGACATCGTGACGCCACAGCCCCGCGAAGGCGTCGACGAATGGGCCCGCTATGAAGGCGTCAGCGCCGGGCCGCTGGGAATCGACACGATGGCCACCACATGCGTGCAAGGGCGTGGCGTAATGGTCGACCTGTTCGATCGCTTTGGCCGCGAACACCACCGCGTCGGTTATGACGAACTCATGCGGATTTTCGACGACGACGGAGTGGAGGTCGAAACCGGCGACATGCTGTGTTTATGTACGGGTTTTGACGAATTGCTGCTCGAAATGAACCGCGCACCAGATCCCTGGCGACTGCACAATAGCTGCGCAGGACTCGATGGATCCGACTCCCGACTGCTGCAATGGATCACGGACTCCGGTGTCGCAGCCCTCATTTCGGACAATCGCGCAGTTGAGATTCTCCCACCGCCGCCGGGCGCTGCGAGCACCATCCATGAACATTGCCTGTTCAAGTTGGGAGTGCCGCTGGGAGAGCAGTGGTTGCTCTCCCCCCTGAATCGATGGCTGCGCGAGCACGGTCGCAACAGGTTCCTACTTACAGCTCCGCCGCTGCGGTTGCCAGGGGCGGCCGGATCACCGGTCACACCTGTCGCAACAGTATAGAAGCCTATGAATTCGCCCGAAGGCCTGTTCGTTGCGGTAGACCTGCAGGGTTGTCGGGGCGTACTGAAAACTGCTCCCCAATCCTGCGAATAGTACAGGAATCAAAAAATGTCACCGGTTCTTGACCTAACCCGCCGCATTCTGAGCAGCGGGTTCTAGGAGCGGCAACCATGGGCCTTCGTGACGGCTTCGGAACAACATTCCGGCATCTCGATTCGAGTGGGGCTGGAAACCTCTCTCCGTCTGACTACCATAGTTGCGAAAGGAGAGCATGTGTGGCTATACCTCAAACGTCGGCGCAGCACCTGACGCTGCACGTCTTCGAACAGGATGGGGGATGGCATTGGGGCATCGCTATCCCGCGCGTCGCAGGGACCGGCTTTAGAGTCCTCGCATACAGCGAAGTGGCGTTCGCTCAGGAGGTTGATGCGCGTCACGACGGCAATCGTGCGCTCAACGCTCTCGTTAAAAATCCGCCTGTCCGGTGCGGGCCGTGATGAAGGACAAGGTTCGCAAATCGAGGCACGCCACCCATTCAACCGACGCAATGCAGGGAGAAGGTCAGGTCTTACTTGCTTCAGGTACGCTTCGATCGCTTCCTGCAATATCATCCTGAGTTGGCAGGACTTACTTTGGCAGAACTAGTCGAGCACTGGAGTCAGGAAGATCCGTCACATTACCATCTGTGCGAAGCGCGTAGAGCCGGTCGCATCGTATCGAAAGCGATGCACCGGATCGACCCAATGATGCCAGTCCTCGCCATCGGTGACGGGGTTGCTTATGCAGCGCGGAAGCAACAGCGATTCTCCTATCTTTACACGGACGAGGATGCTGCGCAGCGACAAGGCCCAACGTATCTCTCACAGCGCGACACCCACCTTTCACTCATGGATCGTCACGTCGTCCAGTCGACGTGGCAATTGGACCGCAGCGAGAAAGGCAGAGGCGTGAATACCACAGAGGATTAGAAACGCCCACCCGTATGCACTTGAAACCGCATGGCCCACATCGAAGGACTTTAGCTTCCACGCCAGGAATGTCGCGCAAAGAGTAGTCATCGTCGGTCCACCGAGGCGCTGAACGATGTTGAGCGAAGTCGTCGCCATCGGCATTCGCGTTCTGCGTACCGAAGCATAGGCAGCCGTCAGCGACGGCAGCCCCACGCCGCTCATCCCCATTCCCCGTAAAAGCAGAGCGGGTATGAGCACCAAGAGGTTCAGCCCTTGGGCAGCGAGGTACAGCATGGGCAATGTGGCGACGAGCGTCAGGAGAGCGCCTCCCGCAGATACGAGCCGAATGCCGAATCTATCTGTCAGCACGCCCATGAAGGGGTTGGTCAGCATCATGCCGATGCCAAGCGGCGCGAGCATCCAGCCCATTTCACCGGGCGTCCGGCCGCACGCTTGGATGAGAAAGGCCGGGATAAGCATCTGTCCGGCGAACATGCCGCCGTTCGACAGGAATTGCGTGATGGCAGCAGTGGAAAAGACCTTGCCCTTGAACAGCCGCAGATCAATCAGCGCATCGTCTCCCTTTCGCCGCGCTGTCCGCAGGAAAGACACCATCATCGCGACGCTGCCTGCCAAAATAATGCGCCCCGCCGTGTCGTCTAGGCGCTCGGAGCCATACAGAAACATCACCAGTCCGGGCGAAAGCAACGCGAGACCGAGCCAGTCCAGAGTCCGTCGCGTCGTCTCGTTTCGGTCGTTCGGAAGGAACAAGGCCACCAGTAGAAGGGCGACCACCCCGACCGGCAGATTGACCAGAAATAGCCAGCGCCACGACGTATATTGCAGGATGACGCCCGCAATGACGGGACCAAAGACGGGGGCCAGCAGGACGGGAAGCGCCATATAGCCCGCCACCCGCACCATCTGCTTACCTGCCGCCCGCGCGATCATCATCTGGGTCATGGGCGCCAACAGGCCGCCGCTAATGCCCTGCAAGACGCGGAACCCAATCAATGAGGGCGCCGACCAGGCTAGGCCGCACAGCGCCGAGGACAAGGTGAACGCCGAGAAGCACCAGAGATAGAGCGCCTTGGCGCCGATGCGGTCGACCAGCCATCCGTTCAACGGCAGAACCAGGGTGAGCGCCAACAAATAGCCGCTCGTAACCCACTGGATCGTCGAAAGGCTACTTTTCAGCTCCGCCGCGAGGTTTGACAGGGAGACGTTGACGATGGTCGCGTCAAGCTGTGCGAGCAGAGCCCCGAACAGCGCGACACCGGCAATTTTCCAAACTGAGGGATCCAGCCGGTCCGTCGCAGGCGCATCCGCAACCTCGACGGCTTCAGGAGAGTTTTGTGGCATGGCCGCCATTGAACCGGCCGAAATGCCGGGCCGAAAACAGTGAGATCAGGAATGCGCCTGCGCCGAAGGCAACGATGTCGGCTGTATCCCTCAATTGGAAATCACCGACACGGCAGACCAGCAGGTAGCCGATAATGATATTGAAGAAACTCCAGAGCACGTTTATGGTCGACGAAGACAGCCCTTCTCCCGGCGGCTTGGCGAACGGGCTCTGGAATGGCCGTCCCATCATTCCGCTCACGGCATGCGGCACCGCGTTCGCCAGGAAGAAGCCACCGAAGAAATAAGCAAGCAGGGGAAGCCAGGACATCTCAGGCGCTCCTTGTCGAAAGGAGATTGGCAATCTCTTTACTTGTGGCCGCCTCGCCAAGCTGCGGAAAGATCCGTTCAAGGCTGTTGGCATGTGCTTCCGCGCTCGTGTCCGTCATAGCGTCCACAGCGAGGGTGACGTTGAAGCCGAGTTCATGGGCGTGTCGCGCAGTCGACTCGACACCCACGCTCGTCGCGACGCCGCAGACCACCACCTGGGTGATATCGGCGGATTTGAGGTACGCCTCAAGGTCGGTGCCAGTGAACGCGCCCCAAGTTTTCTTGGACACAAGATGATCCTGCGGCTGCTGATTCAGCTCCGGCACCAGCTCTGACCATTCCGGCGGGAACGCGCCGCCGACGTGGGGCTGGCCCTTCCGGCCCGGCGCCGTCCCGACGACGTTCACCAGAACGACAGGAAGGCCATGTTGGCGGAAGGTTGCCGCCAGATGACTGGCGTTCTCCAACACGTCTGCAAAGGGATGGGCGGTGGGAATCGATGCAACGATCTTCTGCAGATCGATGACGATCAGCGCGGTTTTCGAATCAAGTTGAGTTGCAGCCATGTAGGTCTCCTACGGGTTTGAAGTTGATGTTCCTGCGCACCGTTGACGCTGCGAACGAACGTCAGGAATCGCCGACCTGCCGGATGATCGGGATCGCGGCGACAAGCGCCTCCAGGTCAGCCGGATCGAGTTGGCCGAGGGCTCCGACCAACCAGTTTCGCTTCATGGCACGGTGGCTGGTTCTCACCGCCACACCAGCCGCAGTCAGCACAAAAAGGATCTGACGACGATTCGTTGGGTGGGGTCGGCGCTCGATCAGTCCTTCCTGCTCAAGACTCCCCAAGATGACACCCATCGACTGCGGCTTCATCAGTTCTGCGCGCGCTAGATCCGCAGTCGTCATGGGTCCGCTTTGTTCGAGGCGAGCCAGGGCCCCCATATGCGAGAGGGCCAACTCAGTCGGATTGGCTTCAGTGCGTAGTCGGCGCAACACGCGACTGATCGCGGCCGTGAGGTCCTTCGCAACAATGTCCAAGGTGGGATCGGTTGTCATAACTGCACTATATTAAATAGCAGCTAAACTTGCAAATTTAGCTGCTATTTAACGCCTTTGATCTGCTCTAAGGGACATCCACTGCCTGCACCGAATCTGATACTCCTCAAGCGCCAGGCGCCCTCTATCTCCACAATCGCCCGCGATTTTGTTGCACTTTACAACACAGGACAGGCATCTCTAGGAGTCCGACTTCCCGTCGCACCGCCAGTACCAACTCGCACACTGTCTAGTACATCAAGTAGTACACAGGCCATACGCTATCGAGTAGTTTTTACATATAATCAGCCACTTAAATTAATAAATCGAGTCCTCTCCTGGGCTTCGAACAATCGGTCAGAAAAGTACAAAGGAGTCCAAACAAACGGATTGATCCATAGAGCGCGGTGAAGTCTTGGTCCAATACCGCTTATCCCCGAACAACCCAATCCGGACATAGGCAAGTACATCTCAAAGTACATCGAAAGTTCGAGGTGGTGAAATGTACTACCTGCACTGCCAATCATTCGCGACCCGAAGATCTCCGTCTCTCTCCATTTCACTGCCGACAGCCGAACCTCGATAGACCGTGGCGTCTACATGCGGCAACAGACTCGCTACAGGTCGGCGAATAGGCGGCCGACCTCCAACAAAGTTTCCACCATGAGCAGCAGTTCAGCATGCAGTCGTTGAATGCCGGGATTCGGCACCGGCCGTCGGTACATCGACGGACAAGGTTCTCTGCGGCGCCGGTATATGCGGCCATGCACGTTCGCCCCGACCTTCGCCGCTTGCCAACCGGTCCAAATAGTCGGCCCAGTCCTGGCTCATCTTTCGTCGCTGCTCGAAGAATTGGGCTCGATCATATGCGTCTCCGAGCTCCTCATCGCTGCCATGAGCTAGTTGCCGCTCAACGACCTCCTTGTCGTATCCCAAGCGCTCACGAATCAGGGTCCGGCCGGTAGCCCGAAAACCATGTCCAGTCATTTCATGGCCCGAATAGCCGATAGTCCTCAGGGCCGCATTGATTGTCCCGTCCGACATCGGCAACCGCGCCTTCCGGCTGGGGAACACATAGCCTTCCGGGCCGGTCAGTGGATACAGGTCTCTCAGTATTGCCACGGCCTGGCGCGACAGCGGTACCAAGTGCGGTGGCCCGCTATTCTTACGCGCCAACTTCCCCTTCATCATCGCCGCCGGGCAGGTCCACAGCGCCCTGTCGAGGTCGAACTGTTCCCATCGTGCGGTTCTTATCTGGCCTGGCCTCTGAAAAACCAGCGGCACGAACTGCAAGGCCGCGCGGACGATCGGCGTGCCCTTGTAGGAGCGAATTGCCCGCATCAACTGGCCCAGTGATTCTGGGTCGATGATGGCAGCGTAATGCTGCACCGGCGGCGTCCTGACCCCGCCCACCTTGGGGTCGATTGCCGGATTTTCGGACGACTTGATGAGTCCGTTCTCGACAGCATGGCGGAAGATGCAGTTGCAGGTCTCTCTTACCCGTCTCGCTGTGTCGAGGACACCGCGGTCGCGCGCGCGGTGAATGACCTGCTTCACATATTCCGGCGTGGTGATCTCCGCGACCGGCCGCTTGCCAAGCCACGGGTACACGTTTTTGGCGAGCCGTCGTTCAATCTTGTCGAGATAGTCGGGCGACCAGTGCGCCTTTTGTGCAGCAATCCATGCCTTCGCGACAGCTTCGAAGGTGGCCTCTGCGTTGAATCTTGCGCGCCGCTTGTCTTCGCGTCGCTTCTGCATGGGATCAACGCCCCGACGCAACAACTCCCGTGCGGCTGCATGCGCAGCACGCGCTTCCTTCTCCGAGACTTCCGGCCAGCTACCGAAGGCCATGGTCTTGGCTTTTCCCGCGAAGTCGTAATTCCAGCGCCAGAGTTTGGCGCCATCCGGCTTAACGAGCACATAGAGCCGGCCGCCGTCCGACAGGATGTAAGGCTTGACGGCCGGCTTCGCGTTGACAATCTCGAGCCGGGTGAGCTGGTGGAGAGGAGATCGGGCCATCGTTGTATACCGTGTCTGGAACTGAGAACGGATACAACATACTCCGGAAAATACAACGATAAAAGTACGGGTTCTAACAGCCGACCGTGGACGTTTCTGGACTGTCCGGACGCAACAAAAAACCCGCGGAGCCAATAGCCACGCGGGTTTCAGAGACTGCAGACAACTTTTTCAGACTACCTTGGACAGAAACGGATCACGAAACTGGTGGGTGCTGAGAGGCTCGAACTCCCGACCTACGCCTTGTAAGGGCGCCGCTCTACCAACTGAGCTAAGCACCCAGCTTAGCGATTCCTGAACTGCTCGTTGCACTGCTTTTTGCACAACATCTGTGTGCTTCTTTCAGTGCGCTTTTTTTATGTGCTTTTTCAGCACCTTCTGCGCACTATGCCGGCCTGCACGGTGCAAATTGCACAACGACGGCCAGCAAGCCCGCTAGTTTAGCGCATCTTTGAGTGCTTTACCAGGCCGGAATTTCGGGACCTTTGCGGCCTTGATCTTGATCGCATCGCCGGTGCGGGGATTGCGCCCCGTGCGCGCCGTGCGCTTGCCCACGGCAAATGTGCCGAAGCCGACCAGTGTGACCGACCCGCCTTTCTTGAGCGTGCCCTTGACGCCGCCGATCACGGCGTCGAGTGCGCGTCCCGCAGCCGCTTTCGAGATATCGGCTTGCTGAGCGATGTGATCGATCAAATCCGTTTTATTCATTCCAGCCCCCGAGAATGTGTTTGGGTAATCATTGCGACGCTTTGCGCGCCGGGATTCAGGAAAAGACGGGCCCGCCTCTATGCCGGGCTCGCTCATTTAACGGGTCGGAATCGACGGTGTCAAGCCGGGTTCAGCCTGATTTAACGGGACTTTTGAGGAATTCCTTTAGGGCGCGGTGAGGCGCCGCCCCCAGATGCCGCGATCAATCGTCCGGGCGGGGTTTGCACGAGGCTTGCACGGGATTCGCACGGGATTTACACCTCGTTCGCGCAATAAAAAACCCGCGGGCCAAGCCGCGGGTTTTCGGTACATCGCGGGCCGTGCGCAGGACGCGCCGGCCGCCTCATTGCTTCAGCGAACTCAGTGCTTGACCACTTCGGTCGCGCTGGCGTCCGCCGGTTCGGCGACGGGCGCTGCTGCCTTTGCCTCGTCCGCCTTCACTTCCTCTTCCGGCAGCGCCTGCGGCACACGTTCGAGCGCCAGTTCGAGCACCTTGTCGATCCAGCGGACCGGCACGATTTCGATCGCGTTCTTCACGTTGTCCGGAATCTCCGAAAGATCCTTCACGTTCTCTTCCGGGATCAGCACGAGCTTGATGCCACCGCGATGTGCTGCGAGCAACTTCTCCTTCAGACCGCCGATCGGCAGCACTTCGCCGCGAAGCGTGATCTCGCCCGTCATCGCGACGTTGGCGCGCACCGGGATGCCCGTGAGCACCGACACCAGCGCGGTCGTCATCGCGATACCGGCGGACGGACCGTCCTTCGGCGTCGCGCCTTCCGGCACGTGGATGTGGATGTCCTGCTTCTCGAACGCCTCGTCCTTGATGCCAAGACGCCGCGAGCGCGAGCGCACCACCGAGCGTGCCGCTTCGACCGATTCCTTCATGACGTCGCCGAGCGAACCCGTGCGGATCACGTTGCCCTTGCCGGGCATGACCGCCGCTTCGATCGTCAGCAGATCGCCGCCGACTTCGGTCCAGGCGAGGCCCGTGACCTGGCCGATCTGGTTTTCCTTCGCAGCCAGGCCGAAGTCGTACTTGCGCACGCCGAGGAACGTATCGAGATTCGTGCCGTCGACCGTCACCGCGCCCTGCGCCTTCTTCAGCAGAAGCATCTTCACGACCTTGCGGCAGATCTTCGATATTTCGCGCTCGAGCGAACGCACGCCCGCTTCACGCGTGTAATAGCGAATGATGTCGCGGATTGCACCTTCCGTGACCTCGACCTCGCCGGCCTTCAGGCCGTTGTTCTTCTTCTGCTTCGGCAGCAGGTAACGCTGCGCGATGCTGACCTTCTCGTCTTCCGTGTAACCCGACAGGCGGATGACTTCCATCCGGTCGAGCAGCGGCGGCGGGATGTTCAGCGAATTCGACGTGGCGACGAACATCACATCGGAGAGGTCGAAATCGACTTCGATGTAGTGATCGGCGAACGTGTGGTTCTGTTCCGGATCGAGCACTTCGAGCAGCGCCGACGACGGATCGCCGCGGAAATCCATGCCCATCTTGTCGACTTCGTCGAGCAGGAAGAGCGGATTGCGCACGCCGACCTTCGTGAGGCTCTGCAGGATCTTGCCCGGCATCGAACCGATATACGTACGGCGGTGACCGCGAATCTCGGCCTCGTCACGCACGCCGCCGAGCGCCATGCGCACGAACTTGCGATTCGTTGCGCGCGCAATCGACTGGCCCAGCGAGGTCTTGCCGACGCCCGGAGGCCCGACGAGGCACAGGATCGGCGCCTTGACCTTGTCCACGCGTTGCTGCACCGCGAGATATTCGAGAATGCGTTCCTTCACCTTCTCAAGGCCGAAGTGGTCTTCGTCGAGCACAGTCTCGGCGTTCGTGAGGTCGTTGTTGACCTTGCTCTTCTTGCGCCACGGCAGGCCGATCAGCGTGTCGATGTAGTTGCGCACGACCGTCGCTTCCGCCGACATCGGCGACATCAGCTTGAGCTTCTTCAGCTCGGCGTCGGCCTTTTTCTTGGCTTCCTTGGGCATGCGCGCAGCGGTGATGCGCTTCTCGAGTTCCTCGAGATCCGCGCCCTCTTCGCCTTCGCCCAGTTCCTTCTGGATCGCCTTGACCTGCTCGTTCAGGTAGTACTCGCGCTGGCTCTTCTCCATCTGGCGCTTCACGCGGCCGCGGATGCGCTTCTCCACCTGGAGAATGTCGATCTCGGCTTCGAGTTGCGCGAGCAGATGCTCGAGACGCTCCACGACCGGGAACATCTGGAGGATGTGCTGCTTCTGGTCGAGCTTGAGCGGCAGATGTGCGGCGATGGTGTCGGCGAGACGACCCGCTTCGTCGATACCCGACAGCGACGTCAGGATTTCCGGCGGGATCTTCTTGTTCAGCTTTACGTACTGGTCGAATTGCGACACGATCGCGCGGCGCAGCGCTTCGGTTTCGGCGCCGTCGGCATGATCGGGTTCGAGCGGCATCACGTCGCACGAAAACTGCGCTTCCTGCTCTTCAATGGAGAGCGTCTTCGCGCGCTGCAGCCCCTCGACGAGCACTTTCACCGTGCCGTCGGGCAGCTTGAGCATCTGCAGGATGTTTGCAACGCATCCCACTTCGTACATGTCTTTTTCGGTCGGCTCATCCTTCGCGGCGGTTTTTTGCGCGACAAGCATGATGTGCTTGCCGCCTTCCATCGCCGCTTCGAGGGCCTTGATCGATTTCGGCCTGCCCACGAAGAGGGGAATCACCATATGCGGGAAAACTACGACGTCTCGCAGCGGCAGCAGCGGGAGCGTGGTGCGTTCCGGCGGGAGGAGTTGGGTTCCTGACATTTCATTTCCCCATGAGTGGAATCAATTCATTCGATAAGTAAGGCCTGCGACAGCGATTGCAAGCCTCGAGCGTGTGGGAAAAGTTCAGTGACTCCAGAAATAGTGCGCCATCGACCACCAGACAAAACCAGACAAACGAAAAAGCCGTTCATCTCATTGTATGAACGGCTTTTTTCCAGAACTCTTTAGCCGATCACCGCCATTAGTTCGATCCTGCCACCTTCGGCGCGTCTTCGTAGATCAGCAGCGGTTTGCCGTCGCCGTCGATCACGTTGTCGTCGATGATGACCTTGCTCACGCCCTTCATGGCTGGTAGATCGTACATCACGTCGAGCAGCGCCTGCTCGAGGATCGAGCGCAGGCCCCGCGCGCCGGTCTTGCGGCGGATCGCCTTGCGCGCGACCGATTGCAGCGCGGCCGGGCGAATCTCCAGTTCCACGTGCTCCATATTGAAGAGCTTGTGATACTGCTTGACGAGTGCGTTCTTCGGCTCGACCAGGATCTTCATCAGCGCGGCTTCGTCGAGCTTGCCGAGCGTCGCGACCACCGGCAGACGGCCGATCAGTTCGGGAATCAGACCGAACTTGATCAGGTCTTCCGGCTCCACTTCGCGCAGCACTTCGCCCGCGTCGCGCTCCTGCTTGCTCTTCACGCTCGCGCCAAAACCGATGCCGGTCTTTTCGGTGCGGTCGGTGATGACCTTTTCCAGGCCGTCGAACGCGCCGCCGCAGATGAACAGGATGTTGGTCGTATCGACCTGGATGAAGTCCTGGTTCGGGTGCTTGCGGCCGCCCTGCGGCGGAACCGACGCCATCGTGCCCTCGATCAGCTTCAGCAGCGCCTGCTGCACGCCCTCGCCCGACACGTCGCGGGTGATCGACGGGTTATCCGATTTGCGGCTGATCTTGTCGATTTCGTCGATATAGACGATGCCGCGCTGCGCCTTCTCGACCTCGTAGTTGCAGTTCTGCAGCAGCTTCTGAATGATGTTCTCGACGTCCTCGCCCACGTAGCCGGCTTCGGTCAGCGTGGTGGCGTCGGCGATCACGAACGGCACGTTCAGAAGGCGCGCGAGCGTCTGCGCGAGCAACGTCTTGCCGGAGCCCGTGGGCCCGATCAGCAGGATATTGCTCTTGGAAAGTTCGACGTCGTCTTTCTTGTCGAGATGCTTCAGGCGCTTGTAGTGGTTGTACACGGCCACGGCGAGAATCTTCTTCGCCCGTTCCTGGCCGATCACGTACTGGTCGAGGATGTCGCGGATTTCCTGCGGACCCGGCAGGTCCGAGCGCGACAGCGCTGCGTCGACACCGGCGCCTGCGGCTTCGTCGCGAATGATTTCGTTGCACAGGTCGATGCATTCATCGCAGATGAACACCGACGGCCCCGCAATCAGTTTCTTTACTTCATGCTGGCTTTTGCCGCAGAACGAGCAATACAACAGCTTCTCGCTGCTGGAACCTTTCTTGTCCGCCATGGATAGATGAGCCTCCGGACACTCTTTTACATGATACGCCGTTTCCCCCGGCCACACCGGGAGGCGGGTGAACCGCTTGCTGTGACGGCGTGTGGGCCGCAGGCTGCGAGCGCGTTTTCCGATTATTCCACACGGTTCGCGCGGCAGCGCCAATCCCTTTTTCCACGGAGACCGAAGCCTCCGTCGATTGCGGGCGGCGCGCCAGAACGGGCCGGATCAGGGGCGCTTGTGGAGCACCTGGTCGACGAGCCCGTACGCTTGCGCGTCCTCACCGGACATGAAGTTGTCGCGGTCGGTGTCGCGTGCGATGCGCTCGACCGGCTGGCCGGTATGGTGCGCGAGCAGCTGGTTCAGGCGTTCCTTCAGATACAGGATTTCGCGCGCCTGGATTTCGATATCCGACGCCTGGCCGCGCGCGCCGCCGAGCGGCTGGTGGATCATCACGCGCGAATTCGGCAGCGCGAAGCGCTTGCCCTTCGCACCCGACGCGAGCAGGAACGCGCCCATGCTGGCCGCGAGGCCCATGCAAAGGGTCGAAACGTCCGGCTTGATGAACTGCATCGTGTCGTAGATCGCCATGCCGGCCGACACGGAGCCGCCCGGGCTGTTGATGTACAGGCTGATGTCCTTGTCCGGGTTCTCGCTTTCGAGAAACAGCAGTTGCGCGACAACGAGGTTCGCAGTCTGGTCGTTCACTTCGCCGACCATGAACACCACGCGCTCCTTGAGCAGGCGCGAGTAGATGTCGTACGAACGCTCGCCGCGGCCGCTCGTCTCCACGACGATAGGCACGAGCCCGAGCGCCTGCGGTTCGAGATCCCGCGATGCGTGGGAGGTCAACGTATCCAGCGATTGAGCGCGAATGGTCATGCGGTGCATCCTTGTCTGGAAGATCTCTTCTGATTACCCCGTATGGAGGCGGACGCCGCGTAATTCAACCACACTTGCCGAATGGGAAAATTACGCGGACGCAAAAACGGCGTGCTCGCCATCGGAAGCCCCGACAGCCGGCACGCCGCTGCGCGGTCGCCTTAAGCCTGCGCCGTTGCGCTTGCCAGTTCTTCGAAGCTCACGAGCTTGTCCGTCACCTTGGCCTTGTCGAGCACGAAATCCACAACGTTCGATTCGACAACGAAGGCTTCCATTTCGGCGAGACGCTGCTGGTTTGAATAATACCAGCGCACGACTTCCTTCGGGTCTTCGTAACTTTTCGCGAATTCGTCGACTTCGGCACGGATCTGCTCCGGCTTCGCCTCAAGGCTGTTCGCCTTCACGAGTTCGGCCAGCACGAGGCCCAGCTTGACGCGGCGCTCGGCCTGGTCCTTGAACATCTCGGCCGGAATCGGCGCGTCCTTGGCGTTCGGCACGCCGCGCTGCACGAGGTCCGCGCGCGCCATTTCGACGAGGCGCTGCTGGTCCTGCTCGACGAGTGCGTTCGGCACGTCGAGTTCGGAGATCTTCAGGAGCGCGTCCATCACCTGGTTCTTGACGATGGCCTGGGTGCGGCGCTTCGCTTCACGCTCCAGGTTGTCCTTGATCTCGCCGCGCATCTTGACGAGGTCGCCGTCGGCGATGCCGAGCGACTTCGCGAATTCCGCGTCGATCTCCGGCAGGTACGGCCACTCGATCTTGTGCATCGTGATCGTGAACTTCGCGGTCTTGCCCGCGACGTCCTTGCCGTGATAGTCCGCCGGGAAGCTCAGGTCGAATTCACGCGACTCGCCTTGCTTCAGGCCAAGTGCAGCCGTTTCGAATTCCGGCAGCATGCGGCCTTCGCCCAGCACGAACGTGAAGCCTTCTGCCGTGCCGCCCGGGAATGCGACGTCGTCGATCTTGCCGACGAAGTCGACCGTCACGCGGTCGCCGCTCTTCGCTGCGGTGTCGGCGCCGCCGTCACCGTGCTCGCCCGCGTCGCCGCGCGCGTGGAAATGCACGCGCTGCTTGCGCAGGATGTCGAGCGTGCGATCGATTTCGGTATCGGCGATCGACGTGGTCGTGCGCTCGATTTCGGCGGTTGCGACGTCACCGATCTTGACTTCGGGATAGACCTCGAAGGTCGCGTCGAACGCGTAGGCGCCTTCAGCGGCCTCGGTCTTCGGGGCGAAGCTCGGCTGGCCGGCAACGCGCAGGTTCTCGGCGCGGCTGATGTCGAAGAACTCCTTGCCGATCTTGTCGCTCAGGACTTCGGCTTCGACCTGGCCCGAGTACTGCTGCGTGACCATCTTGAGCGGCACCTTGCCCGGGCGGAAACCCGGCATGCGCACGTTCTTCGCGAGTTGGCGGATGCGCGAATCCACTTCTTTCTGCACGGCATCCTTCGGCAGGGAAATCGTCACGCGGCGTTCGAGCTTGCCGAGGTTTTCAACAACGTTAGCCATGGCTTCAATCGTCCTAAAATTTATTCGAGCGAATCAGTAATCTTTGCTGTGCCGCGGTCCGCCTGCCCAGTCGGGCATGCGGTGAGGCGACCCACAGCGCCTGCACCTCGTTGCGCCGCTTGCAGGTGCTTGTGCGCCCAATGCTGGCAACCCCCGCTGGCAACCCCGCGCCGCCTTTCACACGCACGCGCGACCAAGGCCGCCTGCGCGCTCCGGAACCCGCCCATGCGTGCGCTCTGCTGCACCGCAATGAGCGATTTGCGACGCGGTTCCGTCAAAAGAGCCAAGTATTTTAGCAAACTATTTCCGCCGTCAAATGGATTTGCCGCACGGTTCCTCCCGGGATGGCGCTGGAACACGGCATTCGTGCGTGCGCAACCGGCACAAATCGTCCGCAAACCCGCCATAAACCGCATACCGGGCACTTCCTCGCACAGCGTTAAAGCGCCAATCGGGCCGGGCGAGTTCGCCGCCGATGCAAATCGTGGCCGCCGCGCTGGCTGCTAATCCACGCTGATTCACCCCGATCCACGCCTATCCACGTTAGCGAATGTGGCATATCCAGCCCGCACGACAGCGCTGTTAAGCTAGCGGTCTGGCCGACCGCCCCGCCGGCCTCAGCCGACGCCTGCCTATACCAACCCTTGCCAGCATCGAGACACCATGTCCAACCCGTCGCCTGACATTCCCGTCGTCGTCATTGCTCCGGATTCGTTCAAAGGCTCGCTCAGTGCGGACGGCGTGGCCGCCGCGATCGCCGAAGGCATCCGCCGCGCGCGACCGGACTCGGATATCCGCCTGTGCCCGATGGCCGATGGCGGCGAAGGCACGCTCGACGCGATGCTCCTCGCAGGCGGTAAGCGCCATGTAATCAGCGTGCGCGGCGCAGCCGGGCCGATGCGCGCCGCCGCGGTCGGCTTGCTGCAGGACGGCAGCGCGATGGTCGAAACCGCCGAAATCGTCGGCATCACCGATCCCGTGGGCATGGGCGTGCCGGTCGCAGCGCGCAGCACGATCGGCATGGGTCAGGCGATCCGCATGCTGCTCGACGAAGGCGTGCGGCGCTTCTACGTCGCGCTCGGCGGCAGCAGTACAAACGATGCCGGTGCGGGTCTGCTCGTCGGTCTCGGACTACAGCTCTTCGACGCAGCGGGCCAGCCTGTCGACCCCACGCCCGAAGCGCTCGTGCGCGTGGCGCGTGTCGACGTGTCGGGCCTCGATGCGCGGCTCGCCGAGGCGTCGTTCGTCGCCATGTCCGACGTCGACAATCCGCTTACGGGCGAGCACGGTGCAACGGCCGTGTTCGGTCCGCAAAAGGGCGTGACGCCGGAACAGGTCGCGCCGATCGACACGGCACTCGCGCACTTCGCCGACCTCGTCGAAGAGGCGCTCAATCGTCGTGTGCGCAATGAAGCGGGTTCGGGGGCGGCGGGCGGACTCGGCTTCGCGCTGCGCATGCTCGGCGCGAGCATCGAACCGGGCGCGGAAGTCGTCGCCCGTCAGATCGGCCTCGATACTGCATTGCGCGGCGCAAACTGGCTCATCACGGGCGAGGGCCGTTCGGACGTGCAAACGCTGCATGGCAAGGCGCCTTTCATTGCTTGCCGTCATGCGCAGGCCGCGGGCGTGCCCGCCACGCTGCTCTCCGGCGCGGTCGATCCCGCCGCGCTGCCTCGCCTGTCGGAACACTTCAGCGGCTGCTTTTCGCCGGCACCCGGACCGATCACGCTGGACGCGGCGATCCGCGACGCGGCGACGCTGCTCACGAACGTTACCGAACAGCTTGCACGCTTGCGTTTCGGCACGCGCTGACGCGCAACTGTCTTCCTCGTTAAGCGGTTAAAAGATGCGCGCACCACGTTCTTGCGTGGCATGTATTTCGCACTCCGCGACGTTGACCCGCGGGCCGGTTGCGGCAACAATCACATCACGCGCAGTAGCCTTGCGCACCCCTCACGCATTGCGCATTCCCCCTACGCAACCAGGACGATCATGAAGGCAAGCAAAGCCGGACTCGAGCAATATTTGACTTATCGGCTCCATGTCCTGAACAAGCTCTCCGAACGGGGCAGCACCGAACGCTACCAGGCGAAGCTCGGCATCACGCTGCCCGAGGCGCGGCTCATTGGCGCTGTAGGCGCATTCGGCCCGTTCTCGGTGATGGAACTCGCACGCCACGCGAATCTCGACAAGAGCCAGGCAAGTCGCGCGGCCGAGGCGCTGATGCGCCGCGGCCTCATGCGCCGCGACGCGAGCGAGGAGGATGGCCGCCTCGTACTCGTGTCGCTCACGCCAGAAGGACGTGCGCTCTACCGCAAGGTGATGCCGATCGCGCGCAAGTGGAATCAGGACTTGTTTTCCTGCCTCGACGACAAAGAACGCGAAACGCTGGGGCGCGCGCTCAGCAAGGTCATCGAGGCTTACGAGATCTAGCCGGTTTCATCGCCACGCGGCGAGCGGAAGTCTGGAGAAAAGGAAAAGGCCGGTGTAGAACCGGCCTCGAATGATTGCTGCCTGGATACAGGCCGGATACACGCCGCGCGCGTATCCGGTTATCGGGAAAAGAGAGTTGGTGCGTGAGGCCGGACTCGAACCGGCACACCCTTGCGGGCGTCAGGACCTAAACCTGGTGCGTCTACCAATTTCGCCACTCACGCGAATCTTTTCGCCTGCTCGCAGGGCCGCTGAGAGGGCCGCTGCGATCTCGCGTGCCATTCAACCGTGTGAATCTCCCGTTGCAGACGCTGCCGGGCAGGACGGGCACGATATTCACGTGCACACGCCTCCAATGCGCAGGCGCGAAATTCTAACCGATTGCCTGGCGCTTGTCTGCATGTGCACGATGCTAGAATCGCCAGTTTGCCGCCACAGCCCGGGCCGTTGCCCGTTGTTTGCCGCCGCGGCGCACATCCCCACCCCGCAGACACCGTGAACTTCGACGACTACTGCCAGCAAAAGGCGGCTCCGCCCGGATCAGGCACCTACTACGCGCTGCGCCAGGCAAACGCCGCGCGCCAACCGCTTCTCGCCGCCCTCTTCGCACTGCGCCGCGAACTGGAAGAAACCGCGAAGGAAACGAGCGACCCCACCGTCGGGCGCACGAAGCTCGCGTGGTGGCAAAAGGAACTCGCCGGGCTTGCTGCTGCCGGTAACGGCGCAGGAAGCGGCGCGGACAACACCGCGCAGGCGCATCCCGTGACGCAGGCGCTCGCGCACCATCTCGACGATGTCAAGGCGACATACCCCGCGCTGCAGGCGTTGCTCGCCGGTTACGCGATGGACTTCGATCAGGCGCGCTATCTCGACTTCCCCAACCTTCGGCACTACATGGACGCCGTCGGCGGCACGTTCGCCACGCTCGTCGCACGCGTGAGCGCACGCGATGCGAGCGCCGCCGCGCAATGGGCCGCGCCGCTCGGCAACGCGCTGATGCTCGCGCAATTCGTGCCGGAGATCGGCAACGATGCGCGCCATGGCCGCGTCTACATTCCGATCGACGAACTGCAGCGCTACAACGTCACCGCCGCCGATCTGATCAATCGCCGCTACAGCGACGAATTCACCGAACTCATGAAGTTCCAGACGGCGCGTGCGCGCGAAGCGATCGCCGCCGCACTCGACGGCATTCCCGCCGCCGAACGGCGCGGTCAGCGTACGCTGCGCTCGCTCGCGGCGCTGTCGCTTGCCCTGCTGGAGGAAGTGGAGCGCGAGCGCTTCCAGGTGCTGCATCAGCAGATCGTGCTGACGCCGATCCGCAAGCTCTGGATCGCGTGGCGCGCGGCTCGGCGCGCCTGAAACACGTATCGCCCGATCACACGCGCAGCACCGGCAGCGGCTGGAAGCGGTCCTGCAGCACGGCCTGTGCGTCGAGCCCCCACCACGGCCCCAGCACCGTCGCATAGAGCTGCCGGAAATCGACGCCCGCCGGCAGATTCCCGTCGCCGTCGAGCCGCGCCAGTTGCGGCGCCTGGCCGTACAGGCCGCCCGCGATGCGGCCACCGGCCACGAAGTGCGCGCACGCCGTGCCGTGGTCGGTTCCGCGGTCCGGGTTTTCACGCACGCTGCGGCCAAACTCCGCGTACGTGACGATCATCGTGCGATCCCAGCGGCCAAGTTCGACGAGCGCATCGCGCATCGCCACCATGCCCGCAGCGAACTGATGCAGCAGGGCCGCATGCCGGCCCGGCTGGTTCTCGTGCGTATCGAAGCCGTTCAGCGTGAGCCGGATCGCCGCGATGCCCTCGCCCGGCACAGGTACACCCTGTACCGTGTCGCCCGACGCGAGCACCTGCATGGCCGTCTTGATCGACGTGCCGAACGGCCCCGGCGGAAACACGGTCTTCAGCGCGTACTGCTGCGAGCGCCTCGGGCGCAACCGGTCGGCAACCTTGAGGATGTCGCGTTCGACGTCGAGAAGGCGGGCAAGCGTCGGATCGGGCTCATCCAATGATGTCGGCGTGATGAGGCGCGACGCGAGCGCAAGGCGCGCCGGATTCACGAGCGTAATCACGCGCTCGCCGTTCGCGAGCGGGCCTGTCTCCGCACTGCCGAGCACGAGTCCATCCGTCGCGAAGCTCGTCGGCACCGGCGCGTTCGCGAATGCACGTGCGAGCCAGCCGTCGCGCAGGTACTGATCCGGGCGCGACGCGGTGTCCCATATTTCGGTCGAACGGAAGTGCGACAGATTCGGCTGCGCGTACCCCACGCCCTGCACGATCGCCAGCCGCCTCGCGCGCCACATCGGCATGAGCGGCGCAAGCGCCGGATGCAGCGCCGTGCGTTCGTCGAGCTGGATCGCCCGATCGCGGCGCACGCCGATGTTCGCGCGATAGCGGCGGTAAAGCGGATCGGCGAACGGCACGACGGTGTTGAGTCCGTCGTTGCCGCCCTTGAGTTCGACGAGGATCAGCAGATTGTCGTAGCCCGGCTCAAACGGACCTGCCGCGCCGCTTCGCGCGTGAGCCGCGCCCGGCAGCCACAGCGCCATTCCCGCCGCAGCGCTCGCCGCCAGAAACTCGCGTCGCTTCATGGTGCGTCCTGCCTCTCGTGGCGGCCGCGCGAACTGCCCCGCTCCCTCATTCGACTGTTCATTTCAATTGGTGCTTCAGGTCCATCAGCAGTGCTTCAAGATGCGCCCGCACTGGTCGCGGGCGCAAACGCATTGGCGGAGTCGATCGGCAGCACGTTGCGCTTCGCTTGCGCCCGCGGCGCCGGTGCGCGCACATCATCCGTGTTCGCGTCCAACGGTGCAAGCCGTCCGTTTGAAATCGAAGCAATCGTCGCGCACGCATGCGCGTAGATTCGATCGTACAAATAGACTGATCGGCAAACGATTGCACCTGAGCAGCGTCAAACGTGATTCGCTTAATCGCCTCGCAAGCGAAGCGAGGAGAAAACCCATGTGCTTTGAATATCGCGGCCCGGCAAATGATCCGCAACGGATGTTGATTTCGCAATTGCCAGGTAATGGCCATTAAATCGATCATGCGTGCACCGGGAACGACGCTGTCTCGCGCGGCAATGCACTCAGCGCTTGTAAAGCTCGCGCACCGCGTCTTCGATGTGCTGGCGCAGGAGGCGGCGCTCTTCGGGTGTCATGTGGCCATCGCGGCGCCGCTGGTCGAGGTCGGGCGGAACACCGGGCGTGTGCGAGTTCAGATCGGAGGCGGGATAATCGGGCGGATCGCTGCGGAAGCGGTGCGCAGGCGGCTTGTAGCCCACGGGATGCGAGGACATGTGAGGGCCGTCATGCCGGTTGATGGAGGGCCCGGCGCTGGCCGTGGCCGGATCCAATGCGGCCACGATGCCACCGGCTAGCGCCAGTGCAATCATGGTATGGCGCATTGTCGGCCTGACCCCTCCCTTCATTCTGTTCCCTTCGTCACGCGGCAAACAGCTACCTTGAATCCGTGCAAACCCGCGTTGGTGCGAGCGGCAATTTAAAGTCGGATGAAGTATCTACCGAACCGCCGCATTCCGTAAAGGAGTCTATCCGTCAGCTCTTGATGCCGTGGCACACCACGGGTAAATTTTGTAACTGACTGTAACCCGTTAATTGGTGCAAACTCGCACTACAGTCCAATCGCGATAAGATGCCTGCCATGGAAACCAAGAACCCCTCGAAAATCCTGGTTGTCGACGACGACCCGCGCCTGCGTGATTTGCTGCGGCGTTATCTCGGCGAGCAGGGTTTCAATGTCTACGTTGCTGAAAACGCACCCGCCATGAACAAGCTGTGGGTGCGCGAACGTTTCGATCTGCTTGTGCTCGACCTCATGCTGCCGGGTGAAGACGGTCTGTCGATCTGCCGCCGTCTGCGCGGGAGCAACGACCGCACGCCCATCATCATGCTCACGGCAAAGGGCGAGGATGTGGATCGCATCGTCGGCCTGGAAATGGGCGCCGACGATTATCTGCCGAAGCCATTCAATCCGCGCGAACTCGTCGCGCGCATTCACGCGGTGCTGCGCCGCCAGGCACCTTCGGAATTGCCGGGCGCACCGTCGGAAACCACCGAGGTCTTCGAATTCGGCGAATTCGCGCTGAACCTCGCCACGCGTACGCTGACGAAAGCCGGCCAGGAAATTCCGCTCACCACGGGCGAGTTTTCGGTGCTGAAGGTTTTCGCGCGCCACCCGCGTCAACCGCTCTCGCGCGAAAAGCTCATGGAGCTGGCGCGCGGTCGCGAATACGAAGTGTTCGACCGCAGTCTCGATGTGCAGATTTCGCGTCTGCGCAAGCTGATCGAGCCTGATCCGGGCAGTCCGCGCTTCATCCAGACGGTCTGGGGCCTTGGCTACGTATTCATTCCGGACGGCGCAGCCTGAACCGGCTGGGCGTCTGCAATTCCTCTGTTTGACAGGAAGGTCCCATGCGGATTGACCGGCGTCTGCTGACGCTTGCGTTCGGCGACCTGTTCTGGCGCACCTTCCTGCTGATCGCACTGCTAATCGCGGTCAGTCTTGCGGCGTGGTTTCAGAGCTTTCGCGTGATCGAGCGCGAACCGCGCGCGCAGCGCGTGGCGCTGCAGCTCGTCGCGGTCGTGAAGCTCACGCGCACCGCGCTGCTCTATTCCGATCCCGACCTGCGCCGCGCGCTGCTCCAGGACCTGGAGAGCAACGAAGGCGTGCGCGTCTATCCGCGCGAAGCCACCGACAAATACAAGCTCCAGCCCGACGAATCGCTGAACCGGCTGATCGAGCACGACATCCGCGGGCGCCTTGGCGACGACACCGTCATCGCCCAGTCGGTCAACGACATTCCGGGCGTGTGGATCAGCTTCAAGATCGACGACGACGATTACTGGGTCGCGCTCGACCGCGATCAACTCGATAACGTCACCGGGCTGCAGTGGGTCGGATGGGGCGTGTCCGCGCTCGCGCTTTCGCTTTTTGGCGCGGCGTTCATCACGAGTCTCGTGAACCGCCCGTTCGCGCGGCTCGCGATGTCGGCACGCATGGTGGGCTCCGGGCAGTCGCCCGCGCCACTGCCCGAGAGCGGCATGGGCGTGGCCGCCGAAACCAACCGAAGCTTCAACCAGATGGTGCGAGATCTCGAACAGCTGGAAGCGGATCGCGCACTGATGCTGGCGGGCATCTCGCACGATCTGCGCACGCCGCTCGCGCGGCTGCGGCTGGAGACGGAGATGAGTCCGTCCGACCAGACAACCAAGGATGCGATGATCGACGACATCGAGCAGATGGACCTGATCATCGGCCGCTTCCTCGACTATGCCCGTCCGGTACAGCGCATGACTGAACGCGTCGACCTCTCGGTGATCGCGGGCGAAATGGCCGCGCGCATGGCGAGCGAAGACGGAGTGCGGCTCATCACGCGCCTCGCGCCGTCCGCCATGATCGAAGCCGACGACACCGACATGCGCCGCGTCCTCGGCAACCTGATCGAAAACGCCCGCAAATACGGCGCGAGCGACTCGGATGGCATTCCGCACATCATGCTCGAAACGCGCGTCTCGCATTCGCGCGTGGAGCTGTCGGTCGTCGATGAAGGGCCTGGCATTCCCGAAGACCAGATCGCACTCGTGACGCGTCCGTTCTATCGCGTCAACAGCGCCCGCACGCAGGCCAACGGCACCGGCCTCGGCATGGCGATCGTGCAGCGGCTCGTAGGCCGCTATCGCGGCGCGCTGCGCCTGCGCAACCGCCTGCCCGGCCCCGGGCTCGAGGTGACGATCGAGTTTCCGCTCGCCAAGGGCGTATAAACGTCACAGCCAGCGGCACGGCGCACTTCGCCGCACCCGGCCATATCAGCAGCTTTCCCCTCGCCCGCGCAAGGCCTGCGGCACATCGTCGTGCCGTACGAGCGCCGCGGCTGTCACAATCGTCTTGATCAAGCCGATCACTCTCTCACCTGGAGCGGCAGCATGAAGACAGTGGGCGACAAACTCGAAGCCTTCTCCGTCACCGCGGCGAAGCCCGGATTCAACCAGCCGGAAGAAAACGGCGAGTCGGCGTTTCTCGACATTACCGAGCGGACGTTCTCGTCGAAATGGAAAATCATCTACTTCTATCCGAAGGACTTCACGCTCGTCTGCCCGACCGAGATCGTCGGCTTCGCGCGGCTGCAAAAAGCGTTCGAGGACCGCGAAGCCGTGCTGATGGGCGGCAGCTGCGACAACGAGTACGTGAAGCTCGCGTGGCGCCGCGAAAACGCGGAACTCGACCGCCTGAACCACTATTCGTTCGGCGACGTGAAGGGTGAGTTGATCGACCAGCTCGGCGTGCGCGACCAGGAGCAAGGTGTGGCGCTGCGCGCCACCTTCATCGTCGATCCCGACAACGTGATCCAGCACGTCTCCGTCGACCATCTGAACATCGGGCGCAATCCCGACGAGATCCTGCGCGTGCTCGATGCCCTGCAAACCGGCGAGCTGTGCCCGAGCGGACGCCCCATCGGCGGCGCGACGCTTTAGGCCCTAGGCGCGCAAGCGCGCGGACTCCGCCTCGGCGTGCACCGGCAGCCACTGATCGATCGCGGCCTGGAGCGCGCGCTTTTTCTCCAGCACCCGCTTTTCGAGCAGTTGCCACGACAGCAGCGCAAGCACGAACGCCAGTGCGAATTGCAGCACAAGCGGCAGCACGAGCGGCACGACGGCATCGGCGGCAGGCGGCAAGCCGAGCCTCGTGTAGAGCGCGGGATCTTCGCCCAGTTTCGACGGCACAAGATTGTGAAAGAGATAGAAGCCGTAGCTGATGGTGCCGAGGTAAGCAAGCGGACGCGCGTCGAGCGCGGCGACGAGTGCATTGCCCTGGCTGCGCACGATCCACACGAACACGGCGCACAACGAGAGCGCGAGGCCGATATCGAGCAGTCCCGGCAGCACGGCACGCTGCTGTGCGACGCACGCTGCGCAATCCGCGCGGCCCACCGCGAATGCGGCGAGACTCGCAAAACCGGCCGCGAGCCACCATGCGCTCACACTGCCGTTCCCCACAGGCGCGCGCGCGCCGACGATCGCCACCGCACCGCCGAGCGCAATCAGCGCGAAATTCCACGGTGAGAATGCATAGACGAGCGGCGCGCTCGCCCCATGCAGGTAGAGCGCGAGATGGATCAGCGCGGCGCAGCCAATCGCCGCCGCGCATATCGCGAGATGCCGGGATGCACGCGAGAACAGCAGCGCGAACGGCGCGGCGAAATAGAACTGCTGCTCGACCGCGAGACTCCAGAAATGCGAAACGGTGCCCGGCCATCTATCGTGAACCACCCCGATCCAGTAATTTGAAAGGAATGCGAAATGCCATGCGAGGCCCAGCTCGACCTCACGCTGATAAAACAGCGCATGCGCGATGGTCAGCGCGATCAGCAGCAGATAGTAGACCGGCACGATGCGCAGTGCGCGCTTGATGAAGAACACGTAGAGCACGGCGTCTCTGCGCGCCGTGTGCTGCTCGATGCGCAGACGGTTGCGATGCAGTTCGCCGACGATCAGATAACCGCTGATCAAAAAGAACAGCCACACGCCGAGCTTGCCTACGTCGACTGCCTCCACGTGGGCCTTGTGCGCGAGAAACACGAGCACCACCGCAAGCGCCCGCAGGCCATCGAGGCCTTTCACATGCCTTTCGTTCGCCGTCATTGCCCTTCCCGAGTCTCGACAAGAGCCCAGTATCGGCAGAAATAAACAGAAATTTATCGGCAAGAAAAGCACGGGCGATGATTGCAGATGCAATCATCGCCCGTTCGTGGGTACAGGTACGAGGCTTGCGCCGCACCGGCCGCAATTTACTTTACGAACCGCTTTACGTACTTCTTTACGAACCGCTTTATGTACCTTAAGCGCGCGTGAGCAGCACGGCGGCTTGCGCTTCGATGCCCTCGCCCCGGCCCAGATAGCCGAGTTTTTCGTTGGTCTTGGCCTTCACGTTCACGCGATCGAGCGGCAGCTTCAGGTCCTGCGCGATATTCGTGCGCATGGCTTCGATGTGCGGCGCGAGCTTCGGCGCCTGCGCGATGACCGTGCTGTCGACATTGACGAGCGCAAAACCCGCCTCCTCGACGCGGCGCAGGCACTCGCGCAGCAACACGCGGCTATTGGCCCCGTAAAAGGTTTTGTCGGTGTCGGGAAAATGGCGGCCGATGTCGCCGAGCGAGGCCGCGCCGAACAGCGCGTCGGTGATCGCGTGCAGGAGCACGTCGGCATCCGAGTGGCCGAGCAGCCCGCGCTCATACGGCACCGTTACGCCGCCGATAACGAGCGGGCGTCCGGGCACAAGCGCGTGCACGTCGTAGCCTTGTCCGATTCTGATGTCCATGGGAAATTTCCGGGTTGGGTTGTCGGGCGCGCGATGCAACGCTCAGGCCGCGGGCGGCTGGCTGAGAATCGCTTCGGCAAGCGCGAAGTCTTCGGGGTACGTCACCTTGAAGTTGCGCAGGCTGCCCTGCACGAGACGCGGCGAATGGCCGAGCCATTCGATTGCGCTCGCCTCGTCGGTGAGGTCGTGGCCGTCCTGCTGCGCGCGCTCGATGGCCGCGCGCAGCATGCCGATGCGGAACATCTGCGGCGTCTGCGCCTGCCAGAGTCCGTCGCGCGCTTCGGTGCGGGCGATGCGCGGCGCGGGGCCGCCAGGCGCCACGCGCTTGAGCGTGTCGGCGACCGGCAGCGCCATGATGCCGCCCACGTCGTCGTCCTTCAGCGCATCCACGAGCGAGCGGATCAGCGCGGGCGTGATGCCGGGGCGCGCGGCATCGTGCACGAGCACCCAGTCGTCGTCGTGCGCGCCGAACTCGGCCAGCGCGGCCAGACCGTTGAAGACCGACGCCTGGCGGGAAGCACCGCCGCAGCGGCGCACGGCGAAGCGCAGGCCGCCGAAGCGGCGCGCGTCGAAGTAGTTGTCGTCAGGCGCCAGCACGACGAGCGTCTGCGCGAATTCGCCACAGGCGTCGAACGCGGCAAGCGTATAGTGCAGGAGGTCGCGGCCGGCGACCATTCGATACTGCTTCGGCATGGCCGAGCCGGAGCGGCTGCCGGTACCGGCGCATGGGATCAGGGCAAACAGGCGTGGGGTCACGGTGGGTGCAATCGGCGTGGGTCAAATTAAAGGACGGATTTTATAATAGGTCCTTTGCCCGCACGGCCAACGCCCGCAAAAGCCCGTGCCTCACCCGGCGCACGTTCACACCCGCCGGGCGGAGTCACTGGTTGCGCACCCCGAGGCTGTCACCGGCACTCACGTCCGGGCCGCCGTAGACGTTACCCTGTTGCCTATGTCCGATATCGCCGCTTCGTCGCAGTCTCCGTCCCCCGTTGCTCTCGTCAAGCCGGGGCAGCGCTATGCCTTCGACGGCACGCACGGTTCGTCCGATGCGCTCCTGATCGCCCGGTACCGCGAAGCGTCGCGCGCAAGCGCCCCGCTCGTCGCCGTGATCTGCGCAAGCGCCGTCGACGCGCAGCGGCTCGCCCAGGAAATCCCGTTCTTCGCGCCCGAGGCGCGCGTGCGCCTCCTGCCCGACTGGGAAACGCTGCCTTACGACACGTTTTCGCCGCACCAGGATCTCGTCTCCGAGCGGCTCGCCACGCTGCACGATCTGGGCGAAAACCGCTGCGACATCCTGCTCGTCCCGGCCACGACCGCGCTCTACCGCATGCCGCCCGCGTCGTTCCTCGCGGGCTATACGTTCTCGTTCGCGCAGGGCGAGCGGCTCGACGAGGCCAGGCTCAAATCGCAATTGACGCTGGCCGGCTACGAGCACGTGAGCCAGGTCGTGCGCCCCGGCGAATACTGCGTGCGCGGCTCGCTGATCGACCTCTTCCCGATGGGTTCGCCGCTGCCGTACCGTCTCGACCTGTTCGACGACCAGGTCGATTCGATCCGCGCCTTCGATCCGGACAGCCAGCGCAGCCTCTATCCGGTGAAGGACGTGCGGATGTTGCCGGGCCGCGAGTTCCCGTTCGACGAGGCCTCGCGCACCGCATTTCGCAGCCGCTGGCGCGAAGTGTTCGAAGGCGACCCGAGCCGCGCGACGATCTACAAGGACATCGGCAACGGTCTGCCGTCGGCGGGCATCGAGTATTACCTGCCGCTCTTCTTCGAAGAGACCGCGACGCTGTTCCACTATCTGCCCGCCAACGCGCAGCTCGTGTTTTCGGGCGATCTGGACGCTTCGATCCGCCGCTTCTGCGCCGATACGAAGCAGCGCTACAACTTCCTGTCGCACGACCGCGAACGGCCGATTCTGGAGCCGCAGCGCCTCTTCCTCACCGAGGACGATTTCTTCACGCTCGCCAAGCCGTTCGCGCGCCTCGCGCTGCCGTCGGCCAGTGCGGGCGGCTGGGCGAACGCGCTGCCGAACCTCGCGATCGACCGCCACGCCGACGATCCGCTCGCCGCCCTGCGCGGCTATCTCGACGCGACGAAAAACCGCGTGCTGTTCGCGGTGGAATCCGCGGGACGCCGCGAGACGATCGCGCAGCTGCTCGCGGAGAACCATCTGCGGCCCGCCTCGGCGGACAGTTTCGAGGATTGGCTCACCTCCGACGAGCGCTTCGTGCTGGGCGTCGCGCCGCTCTCGGCCGGTTTCGCGCTGGCGAGCGAAGGGCTCGCCATCGTCACCGAATCCGAGTTGTACGGGCCGCTCGCGCGCCGCGCCGGACGTCGGCGCCAGGAACAGGCGAGCAACGTCGATTCGATGGTGCGCGACCTCTCCGAGCTGAAGGTAGGCGATCCGGTCGTGCACACGCAGCACGGCATCGGCCGCTATCACGGTCTCGTGACGATGGATCTCGGCGAAGGGGATACGGAATTCCTGCACCTCGAATACGCGAGCGGCAGCAAGCTTTACGTGCCTGTGTCGCAACTGCACGTGATTTCGCGCTACAGCGGCGCCGATCCGGATAACGCGCCGCTGCACGCACTCGGCTCGGGCCAGTGGGAAAAGGCCCGCCGCAAGGCTGCGCAGCAGATCCGCGACACCGCCGCCGAACTGCTGAACCTCTACGCTCGGCGCGCCGCCCGCGAGGGCCACGCGTTCAAGCTCGAACCGCGCGACTACGTGAAGTTCGCCGAGAGCTTCGGCTTCGAGGAAACGCCCGACCAGGCGGCGGCCATCGCAGCCGTGATCGGCGACATGACGAGCGGCAAGCCCATGGACCGCCTCGTGTGCGGCGACGTGGGCTTCGGCAAGACCGAGGTGGCGCTGCGCGCGGCCTTCATCGCCGTGATGGGCGGCAAGCAGGTGGCGATCCTCTCGCCCACCACGCTGCTCGCCGAGCAGCACACCCAGACCTTCACCGACCGTTTCGCCGACTGGCCCGTACGCATCGCCGAGCTTTCGCGCTTCAAGACCGGCAAGGAAGTGAACACGGCGATCCAGCAGATCAACGACGGCAGCGTCGACATCGTGATCGGCACGCACAAGCTGCTTTCGTCGGACGTGCAGTTCAAGCGGCTCGGGCTCGTGATCATCGACGAGGAACACCGCTTCGGCGTGCGCCAGAAGGAAGCGCTGAAGGCGCTGCGCGCGGAAGTCGACGTGCTCACGCTGACCGCGACGCCGATCCCGCGCACGCTCGGCATGGCGCTCGAAGGGCTGCGCGATTTTTCGGTGATCGCCACGGCGCCGCAAAAGCGGCTCGCGATCAAGACCTTCGTGCGCCGCGAGGAAGACAGCGTGATTCGCGAAGCCATGCTGCGCGAACTGAAGCGCGGCGGCCAGGTGTACTTCCTGCACAACGAAGTCGAGACGATCGAGAACCGCCGCGCGATGCTCGAAGCACTCGTGCCCGAGGCGCGCATCACGGTCGCGCACGGCCAGATGCACGAGCGCGAACTCGAAGCGGTCATGCGCGACTTCGTCGCCCAGCGCGCGAACGTGCTGCTGTGCACGACGATCATCGAGACCGGCATCGACGTGCCGACTTCGAACACCATCCTGATCCACCGCTCCGACAAGTTCGGCCTCGCGCAATTGCACCAGTTGCGCGGGCGCGTGGGCCGCTCGCATCACCAGGCGTATGCCTACCTCCTCGTGCACGATCCGCAGGGCCTCACGAAACAGGCGCAGCGGCGTCTCGAAGCGATCCAGCAGATGGAGGAACTCGGCTCGGGTTTCTATCTCGCGATGCACGACCTCGAAATTCGCGGCACGGGCGAAGTGCTCGGCGACAAACAGTCGGGCGAGATTCAGGAAATCGGCTTCCAGCTTTACACCGACATGCTCAACGACGCGGTGAAGGCGCTCAAGGAAGGCCGCGAACCGGATCTGACCGCGCCGCTCGCCGCGACGACCGAGATCAACCTGCACGCGCCCGCCATCCTGCCCGCCGACTATTGCGGCGACGTGCAGGAACGCCTGTCGCTCTACAAGCGGCTCGCGAACTGCGAACACGACGATTCCATCGACGGCATCCAGGAAGAGCTGATCGACCGCTTCGGCAAAATGCCGCCGCAGGCGCACGCGCTCATCGAAACGCACCGGCTGCGGCTCGCTGCGAAGCCGCTCGGCATCACGAAGATCGACGCGGGCGAGGCGGTGATCGGCCTGCAGTTCGTGCCGAATCCGCCCATCGACGCGATGCGGATCATCGAGATGGTGCAGAAGCACAAGCACATCAAGCTCGCGGGGCAGGACAAGCTGCGCATCGAAACGCGCAGCCCGGATCTCGCGGTGCGCGTGGCAACAGTCAAGGAAACGCTGCGCGCGCTCGGCGCGCCCGCCCGGGCGGCGGCGCGCCAGGAGGCAGGCGCAGCGCGCCGCTGACCGTGCAGCGCGCGCGGGTGGCTCGCGGGTGGCTTTGTGTGCGCCGCACAAACGCGCTCACGCAGATCGTTCGGCTTTTCTTACCGCAGCGCAGAGCCGTGTGCGCCCGCGGCTTTGGCCTGGGCGATCCTTTTTAGGTAAGATTGGCATCACCAGCCCGCTGGAGTCACGTCATGTCCGTCGCCGCCGAATCGGCGCAAGCCCCGCAGCACCCCCCTCCTTTCGCGGCTTTTTTCGCTGTTTCATCCATCTCGCCCGCCCCACTCGCCCCACGCGAACGCTGCCTGCGCAAGCGCTTGCCCGGCCTGTCCCGCGAAGCGCAGCCGCAGTAACGCGGCACCCACCACTCCTCACGCGCCATGTCCACAGGCATACCGTTACCGACCGATCGCACGATCGACGGCGAAGCAATCCCCTCACTCGACGACATCGCCTCGCAGCACTTCACGCTTACGCCGTGGGTGCTGCGCACGCCGGTGTTCGACCGCCACGACTTTTTCTTGCTGGAAGGCACGCTGATCAACTTCAAGTTCGAGCTGCTGCAGGCGAGCGGCAGCTTCAAGGTGCGCGGGGCGTTCACGCATCTGCTCGCGCTCGACGCCACCCAGCGTAGCGCGGGCGTCACCTGTGTCTCGGGCGGCAATCACGCGATTGCCGTGTCGTATGCTGCGATGCGGCTCGGCATCAGCGCGAAGGTCGTGCTCTTTCGTACCGCGAGCGCCGCGCGCATCGCGCAATGCCGGCGCTTCGGCGCCGAAATCCTGGTGGCGAACAGCAGCGCTGAAGCCTTCGACATCGTGCGGCGCGTGGAAGCCGAGGAAGGCCGCTACTTCGTGCATCCGTTCAACGGCTACCGCACGGTGCTCGGCACGGCGACGCTCGGCTACGAATGGGCGACCCAGGCGCCCGATCTCGACGCCGTGATCCTGCCGATCGGCGGCGGCGGCCTCGCCGCGGGCGTCTCGCTCGCGCTGCGGCTCGCCAATCCGCGCGTGCACATCTACGGCGTCGAGCCCGAAACCGCCGACGCGATGAGCCGCAGCTTCGCCGCGAACCACACGGTGCACATCAGCCACATGCATTCGATCGCGGACTCGCTGATGGCGCCGCACACCGAGCAGTACAGCTACGAGCTGTGCCGCCGTCACGTCGACCGCATCGTCACCGTCTCCGACGACGACCTGCGCGCCTCGATGCGCGTGCTCTTCGACGAGCTGAAGCTCGCGGTCGAGCCCGCTTGCGCGACGGCCACGGCGGGCCTGCTCGGCCCGTTGCGCGATGCCGTGCGAGGCAAGCGCGTCGGCATCCTGCTGTGTGGGACCAACACCGACCCGGCGACCCTCAGCGGCCATCTGGCGCGGGCGCCTTGAAACGAATCGAGGCGAATCGAGGAGTCTTGCGACGCACGGGTGCATTCGGGACGCATAGGCGCGCTCAGGACGCAAAAGCGCGAATAACGCATATAAATCTGATGCACAAGCAGTGAAAGGTCAGGCATTGTCAAATATCTATCGCATCAGGGACGCGTTCGCTATCATTGCGCATTGAATCGCCGTGTTCCGTCCCTTCCCCGGAGAGCCTGCCCATGAGCATCGTCAAAGAATTCAAGGAGTTTGCCGTCAAAGGCAATGTCATGGATCTCGCTGTCGGCGTGATCATCGGCGGGGCCTTCTCGAATATCGTCAATTCGGTCGTGAAGGATCTCATCATGCCGGTCATCGGCGTGGTCACCGGCGGCCTCGACTTCTCGAACAAGTTCATCCGGCTCGGCGACATTCCCGCGAGCTACAAGGGCAATCCGGATTCGTACAAGGATCTGCAGACGGCAGGCGTGGCCGTCTTCGGCTTCGGCTCGTTCATCACCGTGCTGATCAACTTCATCATCCTCGCGTTCATCATCTTTCTGATGGTGAAGTTCATCAACAAGCTGCGCAGGCCGGATGAAGCCGCGCCCGCCGCGCCGCCGCCCACGCCCGAGGACGTGCTGCTGCTGCGCGAGATCCGCGATTCGCTGAAGGACAATCCGCGCTGAAGCCGTCCGGCGAGGGCCGCAAAAAAAGAACCCGTGCAGGCGTCAACGCCGCACGGGTTTTTTGTTGCGCTCGCACACAATGTGCGGCGTGAAAGCGGCACGCATGCGACGCACACGCGACGCACCACCGGCGCATTCAGGATTCGGGCGGCGCCATCGCGCGCGTTGCATTCGTCTGCTCGATCAGGCGTTCGAGCTGATCGAAGTTGACCGGCTTCGTGAGATGCGCCGTAAAACCTGCATCGAGGCAGCGCCGCACGTCGTCGTCGGTGCCGAAGCCCGTAAGCGCAATCGCGGGCGCGTCTGAAATCTCGCGGAACGCGTGAATGAAGTCGACGCCCGTGCCGTCCGGCAGGCCGATGTCGCTCACCACAAGATCGAAACGCGTGCGGCCCGCGAACGCCAATGCGTCGGCCACGCTCCCCGCTACGGCCACCGCGTGCCCGAGTCCGCGGATCAGTTGCGACATCACTTCGGCCGTGTCCTCGTGGTCCTCGATCAGCAGCACGTTGAGCACGCCCGCCTGTTGCGGCCCTGCCTGACGCGTCGGCGTTGTCACTTCGGGCCCCGGCATCGCGCTCGGCAACACGATCGTAAACGTCGCCCCGCAATGCGCGCCTGGACTTCTCGCGGCCACGGTGCCGCCGTGCGCCTCGGTCAGCGCCTTCGTCACCGCGAGCCCGAGCCCGAGGCCGCCGAACTGCCGCGTCATGTTGTGGCTGCCCTGCTCGAACGCATGAAAGAGCTTGCCGATCTGCTCGGCCGCAATGCCGATGCCCGTGTCCTCCACTTCGATCTGGACGTGTGTGCGCTCGTCGCGCGTGCGCACGTAGATGTGGCCGCCGTCCGGCGTGAATTTCGCCGCGTTGCGCACGAGATTCCAGAACATCTGCTGCAGCCGGGCGCGGTCGCCGCGCACGTAGTGGTGGCGGGCGCGCAGATCGACATGCACGTCCTGCTGCTTCACCTGGATCTCGCTGTGAAAGAGCTCCAGCACGGCGTCGATCACTTCGTGCACGCTGACCGTGTCGAGCGCGAGGCTCAACTTGCCGTTCGCCACGCGGGTGAGGTCGAGCAGATCGTCGATCAGGCGTGCTTCGAGTTCGATGTTGCGGCGGATCATCAGCACGCCGGCGCGCGCGGCCTCCGGCAACTCGTCGATCTGTTCGAGCAGCCGCGTGCCGGCCAGCACCGGCGTAAGCGGCGTGCGCAGCTCGTGCGAAAGCATCGCGAGGAAGCGATCCTTCGCGCGGTTCGCCTCCTCCGCGTTCTGGCGCGCCGCCTGCTCAGAGGCGAGCAAACGCTCGCGATCTTCCGCCGATTCGCGTTGCGCATGCACATCGGTGCAACTGCCGAACCATTTGTTCACGCCGCCGCGCGGATCGCGCATCGCCACGATACGCACGTCGAACCAGCGGTACGCGCCGTCGTGACGGCGAATGCGCAGCTCGTGCCGGTAGTCGGTCGCGCCGCTGCCCACGGCCTTCTGCCACGTGAGGCGGATCTCTTCGCGGTCCTCGTGATGGACGGCGTCGAGCCATTCGAGCCCCGGCGACTGACGCGTATCGAACCCGGTGTATTCGAGCCACTGTTTCGAGAGGAAGTCACAGGTGCCGTCGGCGCGGCAGGTCAGCACGAGGTGCGGCAGCGCCTCCGAGAGCGTGCGATAGTGCTCCTCACGGTCGCGCAGCAGCAGCGATTCGTCCGAGGCGCGCTGCAGCGCGACCTGCGCCAGCACACGGGCGACCGCCTCGGGCAGATAGTCGAGATAATCGCCGGATTTCGGCACGACGTCCGAGACGCCCGCGCGCAACGCTGCGATGACGCGCGACTCGTCGGTGAATCCAGTCACGAGGATCGCGGGCACTCGCACGTTCTGCGCGCGCAGACGGCGGAAAAAATCGAGTCCGGTCTCCGCGCCATCGAGCTGATAATCGAGCACGAGCACGTCTGGCGTGCGCGAGGTGAGCAGCACGCTCGCCTCGCCCACGCTCGTGCAGGTGTCGACGCGCGCACCCGCGCGTGCAAGCGATTTGCGGGCAAGCCGCAAGATGCCGTCGTCGTCGTCGACAACCAGCACATGCGCGCCTGCCAACAGGGTTCCGTCGTCATTCATGCGCGAAGTGTGCCTCCTGGCCACGGTGTGCATTGCGGGATGATCGGAGTGAGTGCGATGCGCTTCATTCGCGCGCTTTACGGGCGGACATCGCGGCGCACATCACGGTCGCGCAAACCGGTGTGCGGCCGGCAGCTTCACGACCTGCAGGAAAAACCCGAGCCGCCGCACCGCTTCGATGAAGGCGTCGTATTCGACCGGTTTCGTGATGTACACGTTACAGCCCAGTTCGTAGCAACGCTCGATTTCGCGCGGGTCGTCGGTCGTGGTCAGCACGATCACCGGCACGGAAGCCGTGGCCGGATCGGCCTTCAGGCGGCGCAGCACTTCGAAACCGTCGACGCGCGGCATGCGCAGGTCCAGCAACACGACAACATTCGCGAGATCGTCGCGGGACGGCACGCCGGGCGCGCCAGGCGCCTGGCCCGCTTCGGCGCCGGGCGCCCCGAAGAAGTAATCGAGCGCCTGCTGACCGTCCGAAAAGCGCACGAAGCCGTTGGAGACGCCGGAGCGCCGCAAATTGCGCTCGACGAGCGTCGCGTGGCCGTCGTCGTCCTCGATCAACACGATGCTGACCCGTTCCCCGTCTGTCATGTCATGCCTCCAACGGATACCGGCATTCGATCGCGCACACCGGGTGCGCTCCGCTTCTTCGCAATCATGCAGCGCGCAGCGGCTGAACGGGCAAATCGACGAAGAATGTCGAGCCCGCGCCTTCCGTCGATTCCACCCAGATCCGTCCGCCATGGCGCTCGGCAATGCGGCGTGCGAGTGCGAGGCCGATGCCCGGCCCGCCGGAGTCGTCGCCGTGCAGGCGCTGAAATGCGTGAAAGAGTTTCGGCACGTAGGCTGCCGGAATGCCCACGCCATTGTCGCGCACATAGTAGGTTCGTGTGTGCGCTCGCGCGCCCAGCGGCGCATTACCGGCTTGCGCCGCGGCATCGAGTGCGCCGATCTCGATGCGGCCAGGCCGCGCCGGATCGAGGTGGCGCACCGCGTTGCAGATCAGGTTGCTGAAGATCTGTTCGAGCGCGCCCGGATCGCCCCAGGCGGGCGGCAGCTCCCGCGTGTCGATGCGCGCGGTGTCGGGCAGCGCCCCGGCCGCTACGCGGGCGCGCTCGACGAGCCTGCCCATGTTCACGCGCTGCCAGCGGTATTCGAGCCGGCCCGCGCGCGAGATACGCAACAGCGCGTCGATGATCGCCGCCGCGCGCGCCACCGCCTGGCGCAGGAATTGCAGCGATTCGTTGACCTCGCCGTCGAGCAGTTCGGTCATCGGGCGATGCTCCGTTTCCGGCAGCCCGGCCGATTCGATCTGCGTGCGCAGTTCGTCGCACGAAACCTGCAGCTCCTTCGAAAAGCCCTGCAGGTTCACGAGCGGCGAGCGCAGATCGTGCGACACGCTGTAGATGAACATCTCGTTGTCCTGGGTCTCCTGGCGCAGATGTTCGTTCGCGCCCGCGAGATCGGCCGCGCGCGCCTCGAGTTGCAGCTTGAGCGCGGCCTGCTCGCGATCGGCTTGACGCAGGCGCGCGCTCGTATGATGCAGCACGGCATCGAGCGCGGCGATTTCGTCGTTGCCCGAGAGCGCCGGTGCAAGCCGCACGCCGTTGCCGAGCCGCTCCGCGTTGTCGCGAAGCGCAGCGAGCCGCACGCCCACGTTGCGCGCGAACACGATGGCGGTCACGGCCCAGATCAGCATCGAGCCCGCCACCGCGACCATCAGCGCGGCCTGCTGACGCGCGCGCGTCATGCTCAACGAGGCGCTGCGCAACGCATCGAGCCGGGTCTCCTCGTCGATGAATTCCTTCAGTTCGTCGCGCACGGTCTCGATCTCGGGCGGCATCGCCGCGCCCGCCGTGCGCGCCCATGCGATGCTGCGGCCCGCACGCAATGCGTCGGCGACGTCGGCTGCCTGCGCGCGCCACGCGTAGGCGGCTGCACGCATGTGATCGACGCGCGCGAGTTGCGCCGGGTTGTCGGCCACCATGCGCGAGAGCAATGCGATGCGGTCGGCAAATTCGGTCCAGACCGCATGGCGGTCGATGAAAGACGGATCGCCGAGCACGATGCCCGTTCGCACGCGCGCCGATTCGCGCAGGAGCGGATCGACGAGACTCGATACCTGCCAGAGGATCTGCTTGCTGCGCTGCGCGCTGCGCGCCGCGACTGATGCGGCCTCCTGCGTATTGAACACGACCGCGAGCAGCGCCAGTTCGATGACGCTCGGAATCGCGATCAACAGCAGCCCTTTCGTGAAGAGTTTCATGGCGTGGGTGGCGCGCTTCTGGCTGGCTAATGTGCGGATCCGGGCGGCGCAGCGCGCGCCGCAGCACTTACCGTATTGGACCCCGCATCGGGCCTCGCGACGCCGGATGGCCGCACGCGCCAGAACCGGGACATTATCAGCGCGAAATTATTGGATGACAACGGACGCGGCACAGCTTCGGGAGTGTCTGGAACCGCACGTTTTTTAAAGGCGATTTCGACACACTGCGCGCGCATGCAGGTCTATTATTGAGACGGAGATGGCAAAAAAACTGCGGAACAAAGAGAGCGCCGGGATACTTACATGAGCGCGGCAAGCGGTCCGGCATGGCTTTTGCGGAGGCAATGAGGGTTTCGGCCGAGTTCGAATCCTCGTGAATCCTGCAGAACCCTATGCTATAAAGGATCGACCTGCGGCGCGCAAATCCGGGAGTGGTCGCATGGGACAGCTGCGCTATTTGCAATCCTTTTTCAGGCGAGTTTTTATGTCCTTCCCGAAAAGGCGTAAACGCATCAAGGCTGACGGCGACGAATCGTTTCTCGCCGTACTCAGCCACTTCAAACCGTTCGGTCAACTCGACACCAAAATCGCACGCGCACGCGCGCAAGACGAGCCGGTGCTCTATGCGCATGTCCTGCCGGGGCTCGATGTCCTGCTCTGCAGCGTGCGCGGCGCACAGCCGCCTTATCCCGGTACGAGCGAATTGCGGCGCCGCTGCATCGAGTTCATTGCGCATGCACTCGAACAGCCCATCGAAGGGCTGGAGAACGGCGGCTACTGGTACGAGGCGGACGGCTTCGGCTTTCTCGTGTTCGCGAGCCGCGCGCGCAGCCGGATCCTCCCCGAGTTCGGCGCGGGGCGCCCGGACGCTGTCTCGAGGCGCGTGACACGCCGCCAGGACGCGGCGGGCGACGCCACGCCGCGCTCGCTGCGCTAGATCCGCTGACGCGCCACGGGCGCGTCAGCTTCCTTTGTAGAGACTCGACCATCCCGTCTGCGGCGCGGCATGTCCCTGCGCGTTGCCGCCGTTGCCGCTGTTACCGCTTGCTGCTGTTTCCACTCGTCCCGGCTGAGCCCGCGCGGCTCGCCGCCGGAAGTGCATTGCCCGGGCTCGCATGCATCTTCTGCCCTGGCGGCGGCGCGATCGGACGCTTGCGCAGTTGCGCGAAAAGTTCGTCGCACGGCAGCGGCTGATTCTTGCTGGGCGCAATCAGCGGAATGAACGCAGCGAGCGGATTGATGATGCCAAGCCCGATCATCGCACCGCCGCGCAGCGCGAGCGCCGCCGCATCCACCCCGACGCGAGGATTCTTGAACGTCCCCTTCACGTACAGCGGCGAGCGCAGCGAGAACACGCGAAAACCCTTCGTATGCGGATGGATGCGCAGATCCAGCGATTCGTCGCGCAGGTCGATCGGGCCGTCGATATCGATCACGGCGTCGCCGGTGTCGAGTGCGAACACGCGCGGGTTGAGTACGCCGTCGGTCGCGACAAAATCGGCGGCGGCGCAGTTGATATTCACATCGCGGTTGCCGAACATCTTCTCGTAGACGACGTTCGCCACATTCAGGCCAGCCGCCTCCATCAGCAGGCGGCTGATCGTGCCCTGCGTGACGAGCCCCTTCACTTCGCCGTTCGAAGTCGCCGCGAGCGACGCGGGCGAGTTGCCCGTGGCCGACAGCGATGCGTCGCCGTTCACCTCGCCGAGCGCGGACTGCATCGTCTTGAAGTTCGGGAACAGCTGTTTGAGCTTCAGATGCCGCGCCTGCGCCGTGCCGCGCGCCTTGAGCGGCGTACCGCTGCCGTCGAGCGTGAGACGCGTGGCGAGCGTGCCGCCCGCCACGCCGAAGCGCAGCGGATCGAGCGAGAGCACGCCATCGGTCATCACGACGTGCGCGTAGAGCTCCGAGATCGGCAGGCTGCCCTGTTTGACGATGCGCTTGCCCGTGAATGCAACGTCGGCGTCGATGGCGCGCCAGCGGTCAGTGCGGAACGGCTCGACCGGCAACACGCGACCGGCGGGCTGCTTCACCACGTCGCCGCGCTTCGCCTTGCTCGCTTTGCTGTCCGCGCCGATGATCGGCGCGAGATCGGAGAACTGCAGCAGGTTCGACGTCAGCTCGCCCTTCAGCAGCGGACGCGATTCGCGCTGCACGTAGGTGAGCGTGCCGTTCAGGTCGCTGCCGCCCACCCGGCCCGTGAAGTTCTCGTAGCGAAACTCGCTCGCACCCGGATGGAATTGCCCGACGAAGCGGCCTTCGGTGGCGTAAGGCGGCGTTTCGGGCAGCGTCACGCCGGTGAGGTTGTAGAGGTGCGCCATGCTTTCGCCCCGCAGCCACAGGCGCAAATCGACGGCGGCCAGATGCGTGGGATCCGTGAGCGCGCCGACGAGCGCGATATGCATGTCGCCCGCGCGCACGTCCGCCTGCAACGGGAACGGGCGCTTCGCGTCCTGCAGCGCGAGGACGCCGCCGAGCTTGCCGGTGCCCGAAATCGGCGCTTGTTTGTACGTGCCCTTGAGCGTCCAGCCGATGGCGTAGAACGGTTCGGCCGCAACTTTCGCGGGGACAGCGGACGCGGCGGAAGCAGCGGCGCCCGCCGAAGCCGCGGAAGCCGGAGCGGCGCCGGACGCAGTGGCGGCACTCGTAGCCGCGTTGCCTGCTTTACCCGCATTGCCCGCGTTGACCGCATTCGCGACGCCTGGTGCGCTCGCACCGCTGGCGGCACTGGCCGTACTGGCGGCACTAGCCGCGCTCGCTGCAGCCGCACTCGCCGCCGCAGCTTCGGACGCCTGCTGCTTTTGCGCCTGCTGCGCAAGCTGCCGCGCGCCCGCCCGTCCGATCGTCTTCGCCGACTCGCTGCGTGCCGCTTCTTCCTGCTGCCGCATGACTTCGCCGAGCGGAATCCCGCGCCCGAGCAGATCGATGGTGACCTGCACATCGGTCTTCGTCTGCTGATCGTCGAGCGCAACGATGCCCTTCGCGAACGCGATGCTGTGCAGATTGAGCTTCCAGGTCGACGGGCCGCTCGACGGCGGCGGATTGAACGTCCAGTTGTTGCGGCCATCGGCGAGCCGCTCGGCGTCGATCGACGGATTCACGAGATTGATGGCCGGGATCACGATGTCGTGCACGAGCAGCGGCAGGACCATGACCTCAAAATCGATTTCGTCGAGCGTCGCGAACTGCGGCGTGCGAGCCCAGGCGGGGTTGGCCACCGCGATTTGCGTGGCCGAGAAGCGCGGCCACGGCACCCACGCGTGCCAGCCCGTTTCGCCGACCGGCGCGCGCCAGCCGACCTTCAGATCGCCCTGGATCGCGAACGGCCGCCCGATGGCCTCGCTGACCTTCTCGTTGACCCACGGCTTCGCATGATTCCAGTCGAAATTGAGGATGAATACTGCGAGCCCCGCGCCGAGGATCGCGACAATCAACACAAGCCATGCGAAGATCCGGGCGAGCGTGCGGCCGACGCCGCGAGCCCCGGATTGCGGTGACATCATGCACACTCCCTGATTTTTCCGCTGTTTTCTTCAACCGTTCCTGCAGCAGCGAACGTGCCTGCCCGCCTGCGCCGACGTTCGCCATCGTGCTGCGTCACGTTATACGTTTTGTCTGCAATCATTCGATGACAAGCCCGATTTACTCCCGCCTGCCAGACGTAAGCGACGGCGCTCATCGCACGCTGCTCGTCGAGGCCCGCCAGATTACACGACACGACCCGCAGCGCGCTTTGACGCTGCTGCAGCCGACGGATTTCGCACTGTGCGCGGGCGAGCGCGCCGCGCTGACCGGCCCGTCCGGCTCGGGCAAGAGCGTGTTCCTGCGCGCGCTCGCGCTGCTCGATCCGCTCGACGCGGGCATGGTGCTCTGGAACGGCGAGCCGGTCGCACGCACGAGCATTCCGCGTTTTCGCCGGCATATCGCCTATCTGCGGCAACGGCCCGCACTGCTCGACGGCACGGTCGAGGACAACCTGCGTTATCCGTATTCGCTCGCGGTCTATCGCGACGTCCAGTTCGACGCCGCGTGCGCGGAGAAGCTCTTTTCCGCAGCCGGACGCAGCGCGGATTTTCTCGCGCGGCCCGCGTCGGAACTGTCGGGTGGCGAGGCGCAGATCGTCGCGCTCGTGCGCGTGCTGCAACTCGATCCCGATGTCCTCCTGCTCGACGAGCCCACCGCCTCGCTCGATCCCGATTCGGCGCGCGCGGTCGAAGCGCTCGTGGGCGGCTGGTTCGGGCGCAATCCGGATCGACGCGCAACCGTGTGGGTATCGCACGATCTCGCCCAGGCCGCGCGCGTTGCAAACCGCAGGCTCGGCATGCAGGCCGGCGTCCTCACCGCATCGGCCGATGCCGCGCATCCCGGCGTCCAGACCGCTCCCGCCACCGGAGCCTCGCGATGAATTCCGTCCTCCAGAACCTCGGCCTCGGCGACGTCGCCATCGCGGCGCTGCTCGTGCTCGTCAACGGCGCGGTATCGGTCCTGCTCAAGCTCGACCTCGAACGCAAGCTCGCCTGGGCTGCCGCGCGCACAGTTGTCCAGTTGCTCGCAATCGGCTATGTGCTGGGCTGGGTCTTCTCGTACGCCCGCTGGTACGTCGTGCTGCCGCTCATGGCGCTGATGACGCTGATCGCCGGCATCGCCGGTTCACAGCGCGGCGCGCGCACGTATGCAGGCCAGCGCGCCGATAGCGTCGTGTCGATCTGGGTCAGTGCGTGGCTCGTCGCAGCGGTGGGCCTGTTCGCCGTGATCCGTATCCGGCCCTGGTACGAACCGCAGTATGCGATCCCGATCCTCGGCATGATTCTCGGCAATACGCTTACGGGCGTGTCGCTCGGCGTCGAGCGCATGACGCAGGAACTCACGGCGCGGCGCGACCGCGTGGACAGCGCGCTCGCGCTCGGCGCAACGCGCTGGGAAGCCGCACAGGCTCCGGCGCGCGAGGCCGTACGCGCGGGCATGATCCCGACGCTCAACCAGATGGCCGTCGTCGGCGTGGTCAGCCTGCCCGGCATGATGACGGGCCAGGTGCTCGCGGGGCAGTCGCCGCTGCAGGCCGTGCGCTACCAGATCGTGATCATGTTCCTGATCGCCGCGGCATCGGCGCTCGGCACGGTCGGCGCCGTGCTGCTCGCGTACCGGCGCGTTTTCTCGCCCGAGCACCGCTTTCTCGCGTCGCGGCTCGTCGAGCGTCCTGCGAGCGCGAAAAAGCGGGCTGCCTAGCCAAGATAAGGCGACTAAAACTCACCAACCGCGGCGCGTTCAGCGCTGGGCGGAAATCGTGACCTGGGTGCCGTCGCTCAGCGTGATCGTCTTCGGCGTGCCGTTGGTCGGCATCGTGAAGTGAACGATCTGGCTAATCGATTTGACGTCGGGGCACGTGAGCGTCGCCCCGCCGCTCGACACGCTGCGCGTGCCGTGCGGCGCCTGCGCGCGGAAGCTCACCTGGACGTTCGCGGTGCCGTGCGCGTCGACGATCGGCGAGAGGCGCAGCTGCGTCTGCCGCACCACGGCGCCGTTCGCGTCGAGCGGGAGCGTCGCGAGATCGGGACAGCCTTTCGGCGCGGCCACTGCGCCGCCGGGCGGCGTCGTGCGCCAGGTGAAGTCGTCGGTGTCGCCCGAGCGCAGCGTGCGCGTTTCCGATGAGTTGCCGAATTGCTTCGACGTGACCTTCACCGTGTAGCGAATCGGCCCGTCCGTGGCAGCTTTGGACGTGACCGTGATGGGTGTGGTCGCGAACGCCGGCAATGCGAATGTGCACGACACGGCGAAGGCAAAACAGGCGAGTGCCGCGTGGGCGCGGCTTGAGCGACGGCGTAGCATGCGTTATCTCCTGACGGGTGCTGCCGCGCGCCGCCCGTCAAGGAAGCGCGCCAGTATGAAGCGGATAAATAGTTAGCGGATGATCCGTTCCTTTAGTCTAGCGCGCCGCGCAGACGCGTGCTTCGAGTACAAGCACTTTACAGACCAGGTGTTATCCCGCTTGCCACGCTGCAGATTTTAGTTGCGCAATTATCAGACCAATCGAAGCGCGCGCAACGAACGGAGCGAGCTGGGCAAACCGGGCAGGCGGCCCTGCCCCGCCCACGGCCCCCCCGGGCCGCCCGCCTCAGAATCCGCTCAGCACGAGCTTGCCAATCGCGCGGCCCGCCGTACTGGGATGCGGCGGTCGAATAACGCGGCAACCGCACGACGTGCACCGCCACGCACGCTATCTGTCGCTCTCTTCGAGCCCGATCGTCAGCTCCGCGGTGACCTGCTGCTTCACATCCAAATACGCGGCCCACGGATCGGCGCGATCGAGCGTGGCCAGGCGCTCGTCGATGTTGTGCAGCGTCCATTGCGCGCCACCGCTCGTCTGCGCAAGCTCGTCCCACGCAATCGGCACCGACACGCCCATCCCGGGCCGCGCCCGCACGCCATACGCCACCACCGTGCTCGCACCGCGCGCGTTGCGCAGGTAGTCGACGAAAATCTTCTTCCTGCGATGCTCGGGGCCCATCGTCGCGGTGATCCGCGTCGGCACGTCCGCGGCCAGATGCTGCGCGACCGCGCGCGCGAATGCCTTCACGTCTTCCCAGCCTGTCTCGGGCGCGAGCGGCACGACGATATGCAGCCCCTTGCCGCCGCTCGTCTTGCAGAACGATTCGAGGCCCAGCGTCTGCAACAGCGCGCGGGTCATGTCGGCGGCCTCGATCATGCAATCCCAGCCGAGCGCCGGATCCGGATCGAGGTCGAACACCACGCGGTCGGGCCGCTCGATGTCCGTCACGCACGCATTCCACGTGTGCAGTTCGATGGTGTCCATCTGCGCGGCCCCGACCAGCGCCTCCAGCGAATCGATCGTCAAAAGCGGTGGATGGCCGGGGTCGAGCCCTTCGTGCTGCGTAAGTTCGGGGATCGGCGCGCGCGCGCTGTGACGCTGGAAGAACAGCTCGCCTTCGAGACCGCGCGGCGCGCGTACGAGCGAAACCGGCCGTTCGCGCAGATGCGGCAGCAGCCAGCGCGACGCGCGCGCGTAATAGCGAATGACATCGATCTTGCGCAGGCCGCTCGACGCGTCGATGACGCGTCTTGCGCTCGTGATGGAGATTCCCGCGATGTCGGCGTCGGCCGGTGTGTCGGGGATGCGGCGGGCGGCGCGCGGTGGGCGGCGGCCGGACACGGCGCGCGAAACCGGCGCAGCCGTGCCGGAAGCCTCGGAACGCGCGCCGCGCGGCGTTCGGGCGGGCGTGGTGTGTTGGTTCTTGTGAGCGTCCTGCATACCGGTTCCCCTTGCGCGCATTGGCGCGCGGCTCACGCATCCGCCATCGCAAGATACGGGCCGCGCAGCGAACGGTTGACGGCACGCGACGGCCACCCCGGTCGGGCCGCCGCGCGAATATTCATTGTGCAACTAAAGCGAGCTTTCAATCCAGCAAGGTGCGCGTAGGGTCAGACCGTTATGGGGCCACTCGACAAAAGGGACGGCAAGGTAGGCCATGAATCGTTCGGGCGAGACCGCAGTGGCCGCAAGCCCGTGAACCGGGGCGGCAATCCTTTTCTTCGCCCTCGCTAAATGCGTTAGAAACCGTCCCGGCCCATCACGCCGCCCGAGAATCGCCACGCCTTCGCTCCCCGATAGATAAATTTGCAGTGCTATGCATTACGCGTGCAAATCCATCGAAAAACGGTGAAACCGGGCCGTTACTCCGAAGACATGACAAACATTTACAGTGGCCGCAGCCGTACATGTCATATAGCAGTGCAAACATTTATCGCGAGCGCGACCGGCAATGTCGCAGACGATGCGTAACCGCCGGTCACACGCAATCTCATTGCGCGGGAGTTGATATGTGGCAGTTCAAAGCTGGCGTCGGCGCGACCATCGCAGTGTTGATCGTCCTCGGAGCACGATGGATCGTTTCTGACGATACCGACAGCGATATCGCGCACAAACCAGAGCCTTCCGCGACTCCTGTGCCTGTCCGGCCTGCGATCAAACACAGCGGTATCGATCCCGGGCCGACGGATCGCATGATGCAGTCTTTACGACCCGCGCGCCCGCTGCCACAGCGGTTCAACAACTATCTTGCCCAGGAATACGCCAACTCCGCCGTGACGCGTCAGGTGCTGACGCAAATCGCCCAGGGCTGGAGCCAGGCGGTCAATAACGTGCGAGATCCGCAGGATGCCAAACGTGCCGGCGATGAAATCGCGCAAGGCATCGCTTGCGCGCTAGGCGAGGATGTACTCGCCAAGGTCAATCTCGATCAACAGGAGATGCTCGACCGAATCAAGGCCGCGCGTGCGGTCATGCTCGATGACGAAAGCGACACGGTTGCCTATCTGCGTTTCCAGTCGTTGGCCGGTGGTCAGTTTTTCGACGATCCTCAAGCCAGGCCGTGCCGCTTCGATCCATCCGTTCTTCTCAACTGAGTGCAAACCCAAGGAGATTTCCGCATGAAGTCACCCGTCACCGTCCTGCTCGCGAGCGCATTGCTCGCCCCGTTGAGTGCGATATCCGCGACGCCTCCCGGTTCGGCAATCGTGTTCGTCAATGGCATCAACAACACATTCGACGATGCAGTGGCCAATCTGCAGATCGTGAAGAAGCAACTCAATGCGCGTGACAAGAACAATGCCTACGTATACGGCAATGCGTACAACGCAACCCAGGGATTCTTCACCGATGTCAAGTCGGTATTCAAGCAAAAGGCCAAGGAGGGATCGAGTCCGGCCGATTTCTGGCGTGCCATCGACGGGGGTTCCTTACCGGCCAGCGGCATGAATGCGGAACTGCAAAAGAAGTACATCGCCATCCTCGCAAAGAGCGACGTTCCGGAATTGCCTGATCACCTGCGCAAGTATCGCGGGTATCTGAAAGACAAGCGCAAGGTCGTGCTGATTGGCCATTCACAGGGCTCGCTGTACGCGAACTTCGAGATCAACTTGCTTGTGACAGGGCCCGACAAGGCACAGGGAGCAATCAGTGCGGTGAACGTCGGCAGCGCGACGGGCTACCAGTTGCCGGGTTCAAGCTATCTGACGTCAAGCTCCGATGGCGTAATCGGCGCCCTCCGATTGGTACAGACGGTGCTGCCGGAGAACTTCTCGATGGGATGGCATCCGCTGTCCGATGTGATGGGGCATTCGTTCTCGAAGATCTATATGAACAAGAGTTACGGCGCGGCAAACCAGATTCTGAAACAGGTTTCGCAGCAGGCGTACAACGGGAAATGACCCGGTGGGTTCTGTCTCGTTGTTGACGTGAGATGGCCGCTGGCGTGCGCCGCATGCCAGCGGGTGCGCCGGGCCCGATCGGCGAGCAGTTACAATATTCCGATTTGCCGCGCCCTTCCCGGCTCACAGCCCGGTTCACAGCCCGCTCCCCACCCACGTCATGAATCTCGTCATCCAGAGTCCTGCCTCGCTGCCCGCCGTTCACCACAAGCCGCTTCTCGCGCTCGCGCGCGGCAGCCGCCTCGCGCCAATCGACGAATTCGCGATCCGCATCGAAGGCGCCGTCCCCGCGCAACGCGGCGATCTCGACGTCTATTGCGGCACGCACCAGCTGGATTACGCGTTCGTCGAAGCAGGACGCGGGCTCGCCGATTTCGGTCTCGTCGCCATGGACATGGACTCGACGTTGATCACCATCGAGTGCGTCGACGAAATCGCCGACTTCTGCGGGCTGAAGGCCGAGGTCGCGGCGATCACCGAAGCGTCGATGCGCGGCGAGATCAAGGACTTCAACGAGAGCCTGACCCGGCGCGTGGCGCTGCTGAAGGGGCTCGACGCGAGCGCGCTGGAACGCGTCTATGAGGAGCGGCTGCAACTGTCGCCGGGCGCGGCGCAGATGCTCGCCGGTGCGAAGGCAGCGGGCCTGAAGACGCTGCTCGTTTCCGGCGGCTTCACGTTCTTCACGGAGCGCCTCAAGGAGCGGCTCGGACTCGACTACACGCGCGCGAACACGCTGGAGATCGTCGACGGAAAGCTGACGGGTCGCGTGATCGGCGAGATCGTCAACGCCGATGTGAAGGCGCGCACGCTCGTCGAAACCTGCGCGCAAATCGGGATCGAGCCGCGCCGCGCCATCGCGATGGGCGACGGCTCGAACGATCTGAAGATGATGGCTGAAGCGGGCCTTTCGGTGGCATTCCGCGCGAAGCCCGTGGTGCGCGAAGCGGCGAGCGTCGCGTTCAATTTCGTCGGACTCGACGGATTGCTGCGGCTGTTCTGATTGCCGCGCCGCCAATGAAACAGCCGCTGCGCCCGCAAGGCACAGCGGCTGTTTTTCATGGTGCTGCGGCTCGCCCGCGCTCAGGCGAGCGTGGCCAAGGCCTGCTCGATATCGGCGCGCAAATCGGCTTCGTCTTCGAGACCCACGTAGAAACGCACCAGCGTGCCGCGATGCGGCCAGTTCGCAGCCGTGCGCATCGACGTGACGTGATACGGCATCACGAGGCTGTGCGACCCGCCCCAACTCCAGCCGAGCGCAAACAGTTCGAGCGCTTCACAGAACGAGTCGATCTGCGCGGGCGTATAGCGTTCGTCGAACACCACCGAAAAGAGCCCGCCCGCGCCGGTGAAATCGCGCACGAACGATGCGTGGCCCGGACAGTCCTCAAACGCCGGATGCAGCATCGCCGCAATCTCACCGCGCGTCTTGAGCCAGCTTGCAAGCGCGAACGCGCTTTTTTCGTGCGCTTCGAAACGCGCCTTCATGCTGGGCAGCGCGCGCAGCACGAGCGAACAGTCGTCCGATGACACGCCGATGCCAAGCCGCATGCGCGCCTGCTTGAGCTTCAGATGCAGCGCGTGGTCCTTCGTGATCGTCGCGCCCATCAGCACGTCGCTGCCGCCCGACTGATACTTCGTGAGCGCCTGAACGGAAATGTCGATGCCGTGTTCGAACGGCTTGAACGCGAGCCCGGCCGAATACGTGTTGTCGATTGCCGTCACCACATTGCGCGCGCGGGCCGCGGTCGTGATCGCGCGCACGTCCGGCACTTCCATCGTCACCGAGCCCGGCGCTTCCAGCCAGATCAGCTTCGTGGCGGGCAGGATCAGATCGGCGATGCCCGCGCCGATCAGCGGATCGTAGTAGCGCACCGTGATGCCGAAGTCGCGCGCGAGCCAGTCGCCATGCTCGCGGTTCGGCGAGTAGACGTTATCGGGAATCAGCACGTCGTCGCCCGCCTTCACGAGCCCAAAGTAGACGTTCGAGATCGCCGACAACCCCGACGGCTGCAAGAGCGCGTAGTCGCCGCCTTCGATTTGCGCGAGGCGCTGGGTCAGCATGGCCGAGGTCGGCGTTGCATGCAGGCCGTAGCGCCACTGCGAGTCGTCGCGCCAGTCGAGCGCGCGCACCGTCGCGAGATCGGGAAACACCACCGTCGAAGCGCGCGTAACCGGCGCGGCGAACGATTCGAAACCCGGCGTGATCTCGTCTTGCGAATGGACGATGCGCGTCTGCAACGCGCGGCTGGTGTCGTTTTTCTTCATGGGGTTACTCGCCGGTCTTGAGATTGCTGACGCCGTTCACGGCCTGGCCGCCTTGTGCTGCGGGTTCTGCGGACGGCTCCATCACAGCCGCGGCGGATGGCGGCGGCACCGGCTGTCCGGCCGTGAGCAGCTTCAGATCGAAGGCGGTCTGGTTCGAGTCGTCCACTTCCATGCGCGCGCCCGAAATCGAGCCGTCGGCGGCAAATGTGCCGACCCAGTTGCCGGTGATATGCGTGCCGTCGTTCGACTCCTCGGCTTCGAGCGTGGTGCCGTCGTGGTCGCCCGCGATCAGGATCACTTCGCCCGTATCGCTGAACTGATACTCGCCGTGCACGCCGGTTGGATCGTCGGATTGCGGGCCGAGCCGCATCACGATCTGGCGCTTGCCGAGCATGCCGGCGTAACGCGTGAAATGCGCGAACTCGGGGTTCGGCTTGAGCGGCTTGAGCGGATTAAGCGGCTGAGAGGCCGCGGACGGCGCGGCGGTTTCCTTCGCCGCATCGGCGGCTTGCTGCGCGCGTGCGCCGGGCGGCAGCGCGAGGGCGAGCGCTGCCAGCGCGCACGCCGCCCGCATCACGCCGCGCGACGCGGCGACCCGTTGTGTTGAGGTCGATACTTCCATCTGGCTCCTTCCTTCGAGTGCGCCGCGCAGCAGTCAGCCGTGCGAACGCGTCAGATGCGCTCGAACACGGCGGCAATGCCCTGCCCGCCGCCGATGCACATCGTCACGAGCGCATAGCGCCCGCCGGTCCGATGCAGTTCGTAAAGCGCCTTCACGGTGATCAGCGCGCCGGTCGCGCCGATCGGGTGGCCAAGCGAAATGCCCGAGCCGTTCGGATTCACCTTCGCCGGGTCGAGGCCGAGTTCCTGCGATACGGCGCAGGCCTGCGCGGCGAACGCCTCGTTCGCCTCGATCACGTCGAGATCGGCGGCCGTGATGCCCGCGCGTTCGAGCGCCCGCTGCGTGGCCGGCACCGGGCCGATGCCCATGTACGCCGGATCGACGCCCGCGTGCGCGTACGAGACGAGGCGCGCCAGCGGCTTTGCGCCCCGCGCACGGGCCGCTTCGCTGCTCATCAGCAGGACGGCAGCGGCGGCGTCGTTGATGCCCGACGCGTTGCCCGCGGTCACCGTGCCGTTTTCCTTCGCGAATACCGGCTTGAGCTTCGAGAAGTCTTCCAGCACGGCGTCGGTGCGAACGTGTTCGTCGGTGTCGAAGACGACTTCGCCCTTTTTCGACTTGATCGCCACCGGCAGGATCTGATCCTTGAAACGGCCCTCGGCAATCGCCCTCGCTGCGCGGCGATGCGACTCGAGCGCGAGCGCGTCCTGCGCCTCGCGCGTGATGCCGAATTTCGTCGCGACGTTTTCCGCCGTCACGCCCATGTGGATCGACTGGAACGGATCGTGGAGCGCGCCGAGCATCATGTCGATGAGCGGTGCGTCGCCCATGCGCTGGCCAAAACGCGCGGCCGGGACGGTATAGGGCGCACGGCTCATGCTTTCGGCGCCTCCGCCGATGGCGATGTCCGCGTCGCCGAGCAGAATGGATTGCGCGGCCGATACGATCGCCTGCAAACCCGAGCCGCACAGACGGTTCACGGTCAGCGCGGGCGCATGCTGCGCGACGCCGCCGTTGAGCGCCACGACGCGCGCGAGGTACATGTCCTTCGGTTCGGTATGCACGACGTTGCCGAACACCACATGACCGATGTCATCGCCCGCCACGTTCGCGCGCGAGAGCACCTCGCGCACGACGCGCGCGCCGAGATCCGTCGGTGCGAAGTCCTTCAGGCTGCCGCCGAAGTCGCCGATTGCGGTGCGTACACCGCTCACCACCACCACTTCTCGTTGCATCGCTTGCTCCTCGTCTGTCTGCATGGAAAGTTGATGTTCTGTATGCGGTGCGGCACCGGGCGCGTAGTTCACCCTCAGGTCACCCTCAGGTCGCCCTCAGGTCGTCCTCAGTTCGTCATCCGGTGGCCAGCAGCCTTTCGACCGCCTCGCGGTACGGAATCGGCGCGATGGCGCCGTAGCCTTGCGTCGAAAGCGCAGCCGCCGCGTTCGCGTAACGGGCCGCCGCGAACGGATCGTCGCCCGACACGATACGCGCGATGAACGCGCCGCCAAAGCAATCGCCCGCCCCCGTCGCATCCACCGCGGAGGCGACGCAGCAAGGCACCACCCGGCGCTCGCTGGCCGTCGCCACATAGGCGCCGTCCTTGCCGAGCTTCAGCGCGACGACGCGCGGCCCGCGCGCCAGCAGCCAGTCGACGATCGCATCGCGGTCGTCGAGACCTGTCAGCAGCGTGACGTCATCCCAGCTCGGCAGGCAGATATCGGTGACGCGCAGCGCTTCGGTCATCACCGCGCGCGCCCGCGCGAGCGGCCAGAGTTTCAGGCGCAGGTTCGTGTCGAAGCTGATCTCGCCGCCATGTGCGTGGACGTGGTCGATGGCTGCGAACGCGGCGTCGCACGCACTCGTGCTGATCGCGAGGCTGATGCCCGAGAGATGCAGTACGCGCGCGGCAGCAAGCGCGTCGAGCGGCAGATCGCGCGGCGCATAGCGGCTCGCCGCCGACCCCGCGCGCAGATAGTCGAACGCATGGCCGGACGGCCCGTGCGAGACGAAATAGACGCCGGTCGGTGCATCCGCATCGATACGGACGTTGGCCGTATCGACGCCTTCGCTCGACCACAGATCGAGCAGCAGCCGCCCGAACCGGTCGTTGCCGAGCGCCGAGACGAAGCCCGTGCGCACACCCTGGCGCGCAGCGGCAACGCAGAAGTTGGAGGCATCGCCGCCGAAGCCTTGCAGATAGTCGCGCTTGCCCTCCGACGCCTGGTTGAACTCCACCATCGCCTCGCCAAACGCGAGCACCTGCGCGGCGCCTGCATCCATGCGCGTCAGACCTCGCCCCACAGATCGTGGCCGTCCGCGCCGGTGATCTTCACCGACACGAAGTCGCCCACCTTGTAGCGCTTCGATGCCTTGACCGAAGGCGCGACGTAGACGACGCCGTCGATCTCGGGTGCGTCGGCGGACGTACGGCCGATGCCGCCGTCGGGGTTGATCTCGTCGATCAGCACCTTCAGCGTCTTGCCGACCTTGCGCTGCATGCGCTTCGCCGAGACCTGTTCCGCCACTTCCATGAAGCGCGCGCGGCGTTCCTCGCGCACTTCGTCGGGCAATGCGCCGTCGAGTTCGTTGGCCGTCGCGCCTTCGACGGGCGAGTAGGCGAAGCACCCCACGCGATCGAGTTCCGCCTCGCGGATGAAATCGAGCAGCGTCTCGAACTGCTCTTCCGTTTCGCCCGGAAAGCCCGCGATAAACGTGCTGCGGATCGTCAGATCCGGGCAGATCGCGCGCCAGGTCTTCACGCGCTCGAGCACCTTCTCCGCATTCGCGGGACGCTTCATGCGCTTGAGCACCTCGGGATGCGCGTGCTGGAACGGCACGTCGAGATACGGCAGAACGTGGCCCTTGTACGGGCCTTCGGCCATCATCGGGATGATTTCGTCGACGCTCGGATACGGATACACGTAATGCAGACGCACCCATGCGCCGTGGCGCGCGGCCAGCTCGCCGAGCGCGCCGACGAGTTCGGTCATGCGCGTCTTGAGCGGACGGCCGTCCCAGAAGCCGGTGCGGAACTTGACGTCGGCGCCGTAGGCGCTCGTGTCCTGCGAGATGACGAGCAACTCCTTCACACCCGACTTGAAGAGGTTCTCGGCTTCGAGCATCACGTCGGCGACCGGGCGCGACACGAGATCGCCGCGCATCGACGGAATGATGCAGAACGTGCAGCGATGGTTGCAGCCTTCGGAAATCTTCAGGTACGCGTAATGGCGCGGCGTGAGCTTCACGCCCGCGGGCGGCACGAGATCGACGAACGGGTCGTGGGGCTTGGGCAGATGGATGTGCACGGCCTGCATGACTTCGCTGGCGGCCTGCGGCCCGGTGACGGCGAGCACCTTCGGATGCACGTCCTCGATGAGGTTGGTGCCGCTCGCGCTCTGCTTCGCGCCGAGACACCCCGTGACGATCACCTTGCCGTTTTCGTGGAGCGCTTCGCCGATGGCGTCGAGGCTTTCCTGCACGGCTTCGTCGATGAAACCGCAGGTGTTGACCACGACCAGGTCGGCGCCGTCGTAGGTGCCCGAGATTTCATAACCCTCCGCGCGCAACTGGGTGATGATCTGCTCGGAGTCCACGAGCGCCTTCGGGCAGCCGAGGGAAACCATCCCGACTCGCGGCGCAGGATTACTGGAGGTCGTTGATTCAACTGGATTTTTCACGTGTACATCCGGATGTGGAGCGCACGGCGGGAAAGCGCGGTGCGAGATCAGGCCAATCGCGCATTTTACCTGTATGTCATAGCGCGCGCCGCTGCTTTGCCGGGTAGCCGCATGGAAAGTCGGGGCGGATTACGGGTGTGCTTTCCCGACGTCGGCGGGCCGGGGAAAGTGCGGTGACGGGGGAGCAATCGCGGCAACACCCACCGCACCCCTGCCGAACGTTGCGAATATTTCGATTATTTCGTATATTTCACTTACAACGTTTGAGGGCCCTCGGTAGTGCTTCGCCTTCGACGGCTAGAAGTGCAAATGCCATAACTAAACATCAGTGCAGTGAGGAAGTGCCATGCTCAGCAAAAATGACTTGCTCGATACTGTCCTGGACGAAAAGGAAGCGGAACTGGCGAAGACGGCGCAACGCTGCATCGTGGCGGCACTCGACCATTCCAAAGCGGTCAACCTTGCGCTCGTCGAAGATGGGGTTGAACGGCTCACAGACGGCACGCCTTTGCTCCGCTTGCCCCCCAAAGTTCTGCGGCTGTTTGCAAACATGCTGGGAGCCTTATCGCAAGGACAGCCAGTTGCGTTCTTGCCGCAATCGATGGATCTAACCACCCAGCAAGCAGCGACGCTTCTCAACGTGTCGCGCCCGTATCTTGTGGGACTGCTGGAAGGCGGAACGATCCCATTCCACAAGGTCGGGAAGCATCGACGCATTAGTCTGGAAGACGCGCTGAAATTCAAAGAGGAGCGGAGAAAGGCTTCGTCCGATGCCTTGGCGGCACTCTCCGAGCAAGCGCAAGAACTCGGCATGGGATATTGATGGCAGGGTCCCTCGCCTACACAGCAGTGCTCGATGCCTGTGTTCTGTATCCCGCCCCGGTACGGGACTTAATGCTAAGCCTGTCCGTGGCGGGCCTGTTTCGCGCCCGTTGGGCCGAGGACATCCACAACGAGTGGATTCGAAATTTGCTCAAGCAGCGCAACGACCTGCAACCCGAAGCCCTGCAGCGCACCCGGCAGATGATGGACCAGTCAGTGCCGGACTGTCTAATTACAGGGTATGCGTCCTTTATCGAGTCGCTAGAACTCCCCGCCCCCAATGATCGCCACGTCCTGGCCGCAGCGATTGTCGGCCATGCAGACTCCATTGTTACCTTCAACAGGAAGGATTTCCCCAACGAAGTCGCACACAATCACGGAATTGAAATTCTCCACCCGGACGATTTCCTGACCTCACAGTACGACCTGGATCCTGTCCAGACCCTGACAACTGTGAAGGAAGTCCGATCAAGGTTAAAACGACCGCCGCTCTCAGCCAGCGAGCATCTCGACAAGCTCGAAGCCACCGGGCTGCCGCAGACATGCCAGAAGCTGCGCGAAGCGATCGAGTTGATTTGAAGGCAGTGATGCGCAAAGAGCCGCGCCGCGCAGATACTGCTGCGCGGCCCGCAGACGCGCCAACGGCTCCACAGTGCGATCCGCGAAGCAAATAGCGCGCGAGACGAATCCACGCGCGCCGAGCCCCCCAAGGCCTTACTTCTTCTCGTCCTCACTACGCTCCGGCGCGCTCTGCCCAGGCGCCGCGGGCTTGAACGGGAAGCTGCTGAACATGTTCTTCGCCTGGCTCTGCATCTGCTCCTGCATCTGCACGAACATGTTCTTCGATTGCTCGATATAGTTCGTCATCATGCCCTGCATCATGGGCGCCTGCATGTTCATGAACTGCGACCACACTTCGGGGTTCATCGCGTTGCCTTCGTAGAGGCTCTTCGACTGATCCGCGAGTTTGTTCTGAATATCGATGAACGCCTGAATGTTCTTTTCCAGGTACGTGCCCATCATGCCCTGCATGGCATGACCGTAGAAGCGGATGATCTGCGACAGCATCGACGACGAGAACATCGGCAGGCCGCCGCTCTCCTCTTCGAGGATGATCTGCAGCAGGATGCTGCGCGTGAGATCCTCGTTGGTCTTCGCATCGATGACCTTGAACTCCTCCTGATCGAGCACGAGTTGCTTCACGTCGGACAACGTGATGTAGGTGCTCGTTTCCGTGTCGTAGAGCCGACGGTTCGGATATTTCTTGATGAGTCGTTCGGCGGTCTTCTTTGTAGTCGTCATATGTCGCCCTTGTTCGCCCGGCACGCGCCTCGCGTGCGAGCCTTGTTCGGCAGCGGCGTCTGTCCCGGTGTGACAACAGACACGCTGCCGTTGTGGATCCATGCGCTGCCCTGCGCCCCGAAATGCGGATGCGGCACGCCGGATCAGCCCATGTGCAACCCGCCGTTCAGCGAGAAGTCTGCACCGGTTGCGAAGCCCGACTCGTCGGAGGCGAGCCACGCGACGATCGAAGCGATTTCCTCGGGCGCGCCAAGGCGGCGCACGGGAATCGTCGCAACGATCTTCTCCAGCACGTCGGGACGGATCGACTTCACCATGTCCGTGCCGATATAGCCCGGCGAAACCGTGTTGACGGTCACGCCCTTCGTCGCCACTTCCTGCGCGAGGGCCATCGTGAAGCCGTGAATGCCGGCTTTCGCCGTCGAATAGTTGGTTTGACCGAACTGGCCTTTTTGCCCGTTCACCGACGAAATATTGATGATGCGGCCCCAGCCGCGCTCGACCATGCCGTCGATGACCTGCTTGGTGACGTTGAAGAGGCTCGTGAGGTTCGTATCGATGACGGCGGTCCAGTCTTCGCGCGTCATCTTGCGGAACACGACATCGCGCGTGATGCCCGCGTTGTTGACCAGCACGTCGATCTCGCCGACTTCGGCCTTGACTTTGTCGAACGCCTGCCGCGTGGAATCCCAGTCGCCGACATTGCCTTCCGAAGCGATGAATTCATAACCCGCGGCCTTCTGGTCCTCGATCCATTTCACGCGACGTGGCGAGTTCGGTCCACACCCGGCGACCACCGTGAAGCCCTGCTTGGCGAGGCGCTGGCAGATACCCGTGCCAATACCGCCCATACCGCCGGTTACATACGCAATTCGCTGTGACATAAGCCAAACTCCATTATCGTTTTCCAGAGCGTTACACGACCGCTCAGGTCTCGCTCCTTACTTCGTCCCGCCCGTGCTGCAGCTTCGGTTGCGGCGTTTCTATCAGTTTGTACCTGGTTGTACCCGTGTGTACCCATTAGTACCTCACGCCGCCCTCAGCACACTACATCCGCACCAATCCGCACTACATTGCATTGTTTTCACTACCGCCGCGATTGCGCGCTTCATTGCTCACACTTCATCGCGCAATCGCGGCGCGCAAGCGAGCCGCCACCGGCCCGCTGCGCAACTACCTCACAGACGTTACGGACGCTCGACTGCGAGCGCCACGCCCATGCCGCCGCCGATACACAGCGAAGCCAGGCCGCGCTTCGCGTCGCGGCGCTGCATTTCATGCAGCAGCGTAACGAGGATACGGCAGCCAGAAGCGCCGATCGGGTGACCGATTGCGATGGCGCCGCCGTTCACGTTGATCTTCGACGTGTCCCAGCCCATCTGCTTGTTCACGGCCAGTGCCTGCGCGGCGAACGCTTCGTTGATCTCCATGAGATCGAGGTCCTGCGGCGTCCAGCCTGCACGCTCGAGGCAGCGCTTCGAGGCGGGCACCGGGCCCATGCCCATGACCTTCGGATCGACGCCCGCGTTCGAGTACGCCTTGATGCGCGCGAGCGGCTTCAGACCCAGCGCTTCGGCCTTCTTCGCCGACATCACGATCACCGCCGCCGCGCCGTCGTTGAGGCCCGACGCATTCGCAGCCGTCACCGTGCCTTCCTTCTGGAACGCCGGCTTCAGGCCCGCGAGCGCTTCGGCCGTGACGCCATGGCGCACGAATTCGTCGGTCTTGAAGAGAAGCGGCTCGCCCTTGCGTTGGGGGATCTCGACCGGCACGATTTCGGCGTCGAAGCGACCCGCCTTTTGCGCGGCCTCGGCCTTGTTCTGCGACAGCGCCGCGAACGCGTCCTGCTCTTCGCGCGTGATGCCGTATTCGTGCGCGACGTTTTCCGCCGTCACGCCCATGTGGTACTGGTTGTACACGTCCCACAGGCCGTCGACGATCATGCTGTCGATCAGCTTCGCATCGCCCATGCGGAAGCCGTCGCGCGAACCCGGCAGCACGTGCGGCGCGGCGCTCATGTTTTCCTGGCCGCCCGCGACGATAATTTCCGCCTCGCCCGCGATGATCGCGTTGGCGGCCAGCATCACCGCCCTCAGGCCCGAGCCGCAGACCTTGTTGATCGTCATGGCGGGAATGGCGGAGGGCAAGCCCGCCTTGAGCGACGCCTGGCGTGCGACGTTCTGGCCCGAAGCGGCCGTCAGCACCTGGCCCATGATCACTTCGCTCACCTGCTCGGGCTTGATGCCCGCGCGCTCCAGCGCCGCCTTGATTACCACGGCGCCCAGATCGGGGGCCGCGATTTTCGCAAGCGTGCCGCCGAATTTGCCCACCGCGGTACGCGCGGCCGATACGATCACGATGTCGGTCATTTTGAGTTCCTTCGGGCAGCGCGACGTCACAGGAGGCGCCACCCCGTCGAGTTAAAAACCCATTCCGCAGCAAGACGCGTCAGTCGCGCTGCTGCACGTAACGGCCCGGAGCCGGTTCGATTTCCGGAAATTCCGCCGATCCGGCCTGGGCGCGCGGCTTCACCTTCTTGCCGCCGTACTGATCGAGCCATTGCGCCCACGTTGGCCACCAGCTACCGGGTTTCTCCTCGGCTTCGCCCAACCATGCGTCAGCGTCGGTCGGCAGATGCTTCGCATCGGTCTCGACACTCCAGAAGCTGCGCTTGTTTTTCGAAGCCGGATTGATCACGCCTGCAATATGCCCCGACGCACCGAGCACGAAATGCAGCGGTCCCGAAAGCAGCGGCACCGATGCATAAGCCGTGCGCCACGGCACGATGTGATCTTCGCGCGAACCGTAGATGAACGTCGGCACATCGATGCGCGAGAGGTCCACCTGTTCGCCGCACACCGTGAGCGCGCCGGGCTCGCGCAACTTGTTCTCGAGGTACGTATTGCGCAGATACCACGCGTACATCGGGCCGGGCAGGCTCGTCGAGTCGCTGTTCCAGTACAGCAGATCGAACGGTGCGGGCGTGCGGCCCTTGAGATAGTTGTCGACGACGTAGTTCCAGACCAGATCGTTCGGGCGCAGGAACGAGAACGTGTTGGCGAATTCGACGCCGCGCATCACGCCGGGCGTTCCACCGTTCTTGCCGCCGATGGTCTGCTCGCGCATCTGCACGTGCGATTCGTCGACGAACACGTCGAGCACGCCCGTATCCGCGAAATCGAGCATCGCGGTGAGCAGCGTCATCGACGCGGCCGGGTGCTCTCCGCGCGCGGCCTCGACGGCGAGCCCGGTGGCCAGCATCGTGCCGCCGACGCAAAAGCCGAGCGTGTTGATCTGCTCGCGGCCGCTGATGCTGCGCACCGTATCGATCGCCTTGAGCACGCCGTCTTCGATGTAGTCATCCCACGTCTTGTGGGCAATCGACGCGTCGCCGTTGTGCCAGGAGATCAGGAACACCTGCTGGCCCTGTTCGAGTGCGTACGCAACCAGTGAATTCTCGGGCTGCAGGTCGAGGATGTAGAACTTGTTGATACACGGCGGCACGATCAGGAGCGGCCGTTCGCGCACGCTCGCCGTGCGCGGCTTGTACTGGATCAACTGGAACAGTTCGTTCTCGAACACGACCGCGCCTTCGGTCGACGCGAGATTGCGGCCCACGACGAATCGCGACTCGTCGGTCTGCGATATTTTGCCGCGCGTGAGGTCGCCAAGCAGATTCATTACGCCCTGGCGCAGGCTTTCTCCGTGCGATTCGAGCAAGGCGCTCTGCGCGTCCGGATTGAGCGCGAAGAAATTGCTCGGCGAGGTCGCCGCGGTCCACTGCTGGACCGCGAAGCGAATGCGCTCGCGCGTTTTCGGATCGGTGTCGATGGCGTCGACGAGTTCGTGCAGATAGCGCGCATTCAACAGATACCAGGCTGCCGTGAATGCATAGGCAGGCGTCGCTTTCCAGGCATCGGAGCTAAAGCGGCGGTCCTTGAGTTCCGGCGCTTTCGGCTCGGTATCCGCGGCCTGACGCAACAGTTCGAGCGCGTCACGCGAGTAGTCGGCCTGCAGCTGCTGCAGGCGCACGGGCTCGATGGATGCACTGGGGAATCTGGGCGGCTCGAAAGGTGCAGCGTGCGCAGCGGCGCCATTGCCCGCCTGCGGCCACCAGCCGTTTTGCAGCGGCGCGCCCGCGACCTTGCCTTGCGCTTGCTGCGCAGCATTCATGGCGTTGCGCCAGGCTGAAGTCCACGCGTCGAGTATCTGCTGCATTCCGGCGGCATCGGGAGTGAATTGCTGCGCACCGCTCGTAGAGGCGCTAGCGCCCGGAGAATTCGTGGAACGTTGAGATGCCGTCATACCTGCTTTTGACCGATGTGTCCCGGAAGACTGGTTGAGAGGCAGGCGGTCCGCACACGGGCACGACCGCGTCGCACCACGTTACGTCCTGTCCCGTAGGTGTGGGACATTTTTGCTCCCCACGGCAAAGCATGTCAATGCTTGGGCCCGATTTTGCCGCACCGCGATATTTTTTTAATTATCGTTTTCCCGATGTAACCAGACGCTTAATTGATTCAATCGAGCGCACGCCGATGCGCGTGCGAAAAAAAGCCCATTGCGCCCAAGCGCTTGCAGCATGATCGGCTCCGCCGCTGCATTATCCGTTTCAACTGCTGCGCGGCATCTCCTCATATTCGATGCAGCGCAGCAAAAACGTTACTCGATGTAACCGCGAAAGACGCCTCAGGGCGTCAGCCACACGAGCGCGGCCATGCGGCCCGTGACACGCTCGCGGCGATACGAGTAGAAACGCTCGCGCTGTGTGTATGTGCACAGATCGCCGCCGCTGATCCGCTCGATGCCAAGCGTGGCGAGCCGCAGGCGCGCGAGCGCGTTGAGACTGGCGAAGTATTTGCCCGGCGCCTCGGGCCGTGCGACGAACGCGGCGGCGGTCGCGTCGCGTTGCTGCGCGCCAACGGCGGCCGGGTGATTCATGAACGCGTCACGCACGTCTGCACCCACCTCGAAGGCGCCCGGCCCGATCGCCGGCCCGAGATACGCGTGCAGATCGTGCGTATCGCAGCCCGCGAGCGCTGCGACACGCTCGGCGGTCTTTTCGATGACGCCCGCGGCGAGCCCGCGCCAGCCCGCGTGCGCCGCACCGACCGCGCGACCCGCGCCGTCACACAGCAGCACCGGCATGCAGTCGGCGACCATCACCGTGCAGGCGATGCCCGGGCGATCCGTCACGCAGGCATCGGCGTTCAACGGTTCGCCCGCGCGTGCGGCTGCCAGCGCGTCGACGGCGTCGACCACCCCCGCGCCATGCACCTGCTTGAGCCACGCCACGGGGACGCCCGCGTAGGCCAGCAGACGTGAACGGTTCGCCTCGACGCGATCGGGCTCGTCGCCCGAGAGCCGGCCCAGATTCAGGCCGCCCGGCAGCTCGCGCCCTTCCCCGCCCACGCCACCGGCCATCCAGCGGCCGAAAGGCGGCTCGCTCACGCCGCCATCGCGCGTCGTCACGATCGCGCGCACGTTCGACGGCGCAGCCCAACCGGGATGCACCAGATCCGCTTGGCTCAGTTCAGGCGTGATCGTCATGCGTGCGCGTCCTCGCCGTCGTCGTGATCTTCATCTTCACCCTCGTCGCCATCGTCCTCGTAATCGTCTTCGTCGCTGCCGATGACGTAGCCTTCGTCGGTGTACGCGCTGTCGAAGACTTCGTCGTCGAAGCCGTGTTCCTCGCTCTCCTCACCGAAGCCCAGTGCGGCGATCAGCGCGTCCATGTCGTCAGGCACGTCCGCGCGCCACTGCATCGCGCGGCCCGTGACCGGATGAATGAGCCCCAAACGCCACGCATGCAGCGCCTGGCGCGCGAAACCGTCGGGCAGCGCGGCCACGGAGCGGCGGCCGCGCGCACGCCCATAGACCGGATCGCCGAGCAGCGGGTGGCCGATATGCGCGCAATGCACGCGGATCTGGTGCGTGCGGCCCGTCTCCAGATCGCAGTGGATCGCGCTGACCGGCTGGCCGTGCCAGAGCGTTGTGTCGACACGGCGGAAATGCGTGCGGGCCGGCTTGCCCGTGGAGCCCGCAACCACCGCCATGCGCGTGCGCTCGCGCGGATCGCGGCCGATCGGGGCGTCGATCGTGCCCTCGTCCGGCATGTTGCCCCACACGAGCGCCAGATAGCGGCGCTTGACGGTACGCGCCTGGAGCTGGCGCACGAGATCGGTTTGCGCTTCGAGCGTGCGCGCGACCACCATGAGCCCCGAGGTCTCCTTGTCGAGCCGGTGCACGATGCCCGCGCGCGGCAGGCCCGCAGCCCGGTCGCCGTAGCGATGCAAGAGGCCGTTGAGGATCGTCCCGCTCCAGTTGCCCGCCGCCGGATGCACGACGATCCCGGCCGGCTTGTTGATGACGACGATGGCGTCGTCCTCGTAGACGACGTCGAGCGGGACGGGCTCAGGAGTGAATGCAAGCTGCTCGGGCAGCAGGTCGGGCACGAGCTCGATCGTCGCGCCGAGCGGGACCGGCTGACGCACCTTCGCCGGTGCGCCATCCACACGCACGCGCTGCGCCTCGATCCAGCCTTGCAGGCGGCTGCGCGAGAATTCGGGGAAGACCTTGGCGAGCACCTTGTCGAGCCGCTCGCCCGCGAGCTCGTCGGGCACCTGCGCGCGGCGCGGCGCCTCCTCGGCGCGTGCTTTGGCGCTCGTGCGGGCGGACGAATCTGCAACGCCGGACACGGATTCGTCCGCGCCGAAATCGTCGTCGAAAGCGTCGCCCGGCGCTGCGTCATTGGGCACTTCGCCCAGGCTATAATGGTCGATGCTGTTTGGGGCGCCGGGGGCGCCGCCTCCCGGAAGAACTGAACGGGTCATTGAGTCTGGGTCACCTGGGACCTGAAGCTGAACTGGAAAATGCGAGCCTTGAACACGATTACGAAACTGGCCCAACATGCGATGGCCCGTAACGCCCGTACCATCCGTAACGCGGCGGCACAGGAATCGGACGAAACGACGATGACGACGATCCGCAAGATCGGCAACATCCTTCGCATCGCCGCTTGTGGCGCCGCGCTCGCCGTGGTGGCAGCCTGCCACGGCCTGCCGGAAAAGACCGACGAAACGGCAAGGTGGAACAACAACAAATTATATACGGAGGCCCAGGACTCGCTTAATAGCGGCGACTGGGGCAAGTGCGCAAAGTACTTCGAGTCGCTGCAGGGTCGCGACCCGTTCGGACATTTCGCCCAGCAGGCGCAGATCAACGTGGCCTACTGCAACTGGAAGGATAACGAGAACGACGCCGCCGACCAGGCGATCGATCGCTTCATCAAGCTGCACCCGCAGCACCCGGACGTCGCGTACGCGTACTACCTCAAGGGCATGATCCACTTCAACGACGATCTGGGCCTGTTCGGCCGGTTCTCGGGTCAGGACATGAGCGAGCGCGATCCGAAGTCGCTGCGCGAGTCCTATGACGCGTTCAAGGTCGTCGTCGACAAATACCCGCAGAGCAAGTACGCCCCAGACGCCGCGCAGCGCATGCGCTACATCGTGAATTCGCTTGCGTCGCACGAAGTCCACGCCGCCGACTACTACTATCGCCGCGGCGCCTATGTGGCTGCGATCAACCGCGCGCAACTCGCGATCAAGGATTACAAGAGTGCGCCGGCCATCGAGGACGCGCTGCACATCATGATCCTCTCGTACCAGAAGCTCGGTCAGCAGCAGCTCGCCGACGACACGCGCCGCGTGCTCGCCGCGACCTTCCCGGACAGCCCGTACATCACCGGTCACGCCCGGCCCGGTACGGAGACCAAGTCCTGGTGGCAGATCTGGTAAGCGATCCGGTCAAAAAAATCCCGCACATGTGCGGGATTTTTTTTCGCCTTACGCCGCTGGGCAGGGCCGCAGCAGCGCAAGCTCCGGCGCTCAGTCCCGTTCGAACAACGCAATCGACTCGACGTGCGACGTGTGCGGGAACATGTTCACCACGCCCGCGCCCTTGAGCCGGTAACCGGCTTCGTGCACGAGCAGGCCCGCGTCGCGCGCGAGCGTCGCCGGGTTGCACGACACGTAGACGATGCGCTTCGGCAGCACGCCTTCGCCGCTCTGCGCCATGTCCGCAAGCGCCCGCGACACGGCCAGCGCGCCCTCGCGCGGCGGATCGACGAGGAACTTGTCGAACGCGCCGAGTGCGCGCATGTCGTCGGCGGTGACTTCGAACAGATTGCGGCATGCAAACGACGTGTGACCGTCCACGCCGTTCGCGCGTGCGTTCTCGAGTGCGCGTGCCGTCAGCGTTTCGCTGCCTTCGATCCCCACGACTTCGCGCGCGAGCCGCGCGAGCGGCAGCGTGAAGTTGCCGATGCCGCAGAACAGATCGAGCACGCGATCGCCCGGCTCCGGCGCGAGCAGACGCAGCGCGCGGCCGACCAGCACACGGTTGATCTGGTGATTGACCTGCGTGAAGTCGGTCGGCTTGAACGGCATCCGGATATCGAATTCGGGCAGCGTGTAGTCGAGCTGGGCGTCGAGGGGATAGAACGGGAAGACCGTGTCGGGGCCCTTCGGCTGCAGCCAGAACTGCACGTTGTGCGCGTCGGCGAAGGTGCGCAGCAGTGCTTCGTCGGCGGCCGTGAGCGGCTCCAGGATGCGCAGCACGAGCGCCGTCACGCTCTGCCCGACCGCCAGTTCGATCTGCGGCAAACGATCGCGAATCGACAGCCCTTCGACCAGCACGCGCAGCGGCACCAGCATGGCCGAAACGTTCGGCGGCAGCACCTCGCAGCTCGTCATGTCGGCGACATAGCTGCTCTTCTTCTCGTGGAAACCGACCAGCACGCCGCCCTTCTTCGGCACGTTGCGCACGGTGAGACGCGCGCGGTAGCGGTAGCCCCACGACGGACCGTGAATCGGCCGGAACATCGATTCGGCGCGCACCTTCGAGAGGTGCGCGAGGTTGTCTTCGAGCACGCGCTGCTTGACCGCGATCTGCGCGCGGACGTCGAGATGCTGCATCGAGCAGCCGCCGCAGGTGCCGAAGAACTGGCATTGCGGCTTCGTGCGGATCGCGCTCTCACGAAGCACGTTCACCACCGTCGCCTGCTCGAAGCTCGGCTTCTTGCGATAGCTCGAATAGGTCACACGCTCGCCGGGCAGCGCGCCCTCGACGAAAATCACCTTGCCCGGCTCGCCGGTCTCGGTGACGGTGCGGCCCACGCCGCGCGCCTCCATGTCGAGCGACACGATCTCCAGAATCGGGGCGTGAAGCACCGAGGCTTCCGTGGCGGCACGCCGTTCGGCCCGGCGCTCGCGCTTCGAGCGCTTTGCGGGGGTCGTGGGGGCCGCAACGGTATCCGGTGCGGCTGCGGCGTGGAGGGATTCGGTTTGAGGATCGGGGGCAGCTTGAGACACCAGCGGATTCCTGACTGACAGTGGGTAAGATTGGGGCGAAGGCGAAATTGTAGACGAAGTCCGCACCGGCGCCCTCGACAGGCCGTTCCGAAACCCGCGCGCTGTGCTGTCACGCCGCGTGCGTGGTTGAAAGACGTTTCATCGATGGTGGCGAAGGTGCACATTTCGCACGATCTTGCGATGCGACAACATCGAATCGCACCAAAGATCAATTACCATATCGACCGCTATTTCGCACCTGCAATAGTGTCCTTCGTGCTTGAGCGCGCCGCAAATCGCCGCGCACCTGGTTTTCCCTGATTTTCGATTGAACGGCGTCGTTCGCGCTCACCGGCCAGGCGATCGTGCGGCACTGCGTTTTAGCGTAATCCGATGGACCATGGCGCGAGCGAATCAAATCCTTGAGGCCCCACTCTTTTTACTGGAGTCGAATTGAGCAAGCATTTTTCCAGTGCCGCCGCGATGGCTGCGCTTCTCGCCCTCGCCGCGTGCACGGGCGTCAAACCCGAGAAAGTTATCGCTACTGTCAAGCCGGGCCTCACGCAGACCGAACTCATGACTCGCATCGGGCCGCCTGACAGCCAATACGATGACGATGGCCATGCCTGCTTCCAGTATGCGATCGGCGAGGACAATAACGTACCGCTCGCGGTCTATTTCGACGATCAGCAACGCGTCGCCAGAACCGAACGCGCCAATTGCCGGGGACGCCTGCGCTAACAGTCGCTCACGGCGGCTAACAGCCGATGTGGCGGGCTTGATGAAGCCTGCCATTCGGCTACAGTGAAGCAGTATCGGTCCACCACTGGATAGCCGATGAAACTGCTCAGCTGGAACGTGCAGTGGGGCCGCGACGCAGCAGGCGTCGTCGACCTCGCGCGCACCGTGCGCGAAGCGCGGCGGCTCGCCGATTTCGACGTGCTGTGCCTGCAGGAAATCACACGCGGTTTTGGCGCACTGCCGGGCAACCCGGGAAGCGATCAGTTCGCCGTACTCGCGGCCTTGCTGCCCGGGTTTACGATCATCGAGGGAATCGGCGCCGATCTTCCCGCGCCGCACGGCGCGCCCCACGCACCGCGCCGCCAGTTCGGCAACGCCATCGCAACGCGCTTGCCTGTCGCCCAGGTGTTGCGCCACTTGCTGCCCTGGCCCGCCGATCCGGCCGCGCCTTCGATGCAGCGCGTTGCGCTCGAAGCGGTGCTCGACACGCCGGGCGGCGCGCTCCGCGTGCTGGTCACACATCTGGAGTTCTACTCGCTGCGCCAGCGGCTCGCCCAGGTGGACGAATTGCGCCGCCTGCAGCAGGAAGCGGCTCATCACGCAGCACATCCTGCGCCTGCCGAAAACGACACCGGCCCGTTCGCCCCAACGGCGCGACCCGCGAGCGCCATCCTCTGTGGAGATTTCAACAGCGCGTGGTCCAGCGAAGCGTACGCACGCATGCTGGAACCGATCGCCGACAGCCCTGCTTTCGTCGACGCGTGGATCGCGCTGCATCCGGGCGCGGCACCGCCGCCGACCGCAGGCGTCTACGACACCGTGCAATGGTCGTCCGGCCCGCTCGCGTGCGACTTCGTTTTCGTGACGGAGAACCTGCTCGGGCGGCTGCGGCACTGCGAGATCGACGGCGCGACGCAAGCGTCGGATCATCAGCCGATCGTGCTGGAATTCGACTGAAACGGAAGCACGTCTAAACGCTGCTCAGGCGCCGAACGCCGCGAGATACTCGGCCCAGTGCGGCGCGGGCTCCATGGCGAGCGCGTTCTTGACGTGCGTGATTTCGTCTTCGTATTCGCGCTCGCTAAAGCCCCCGCGCATCAACTGGAAGCGGCAATACAGCAGATACGTGTTGACCACGTCCGTTTCGCAGTAGTTGCGGATTTCCCCGATGCGTCCCTCCCGGAACGCCGTCCACACCTGGCTGCCGTCCATCCCGAGCTTGCCCGGAAAGCCGCAGAGTTTCGCGAGCGCGTCGAGCGGCGCGTTCGCACGCGCCTGATACATCGCGAGCACGTCCATCAGGTCGGTGTGACGCGAGTGATAGCGGCTGATGTAGTTGTTCCACTTGAAGTCGCGGTCGTCTTCGCCGAGGTCCCAGTAGCGCGACGCGCGAATGCCGTGCACGAGCGCGCGATAGTGCAGCACGGGCAGATCAAACCCGCCGCCGTTCCACGAGACGAGCTGCGGCGTGTACTTCTCGATGGTCCGGTAGAACGACTGGATCAGCGCGGCTTCGCCGTCCTCGGGCGTGCCGAGCGAGCGTACGCGAAAACCCTGGCCGTCACGGAACACGCAGGAAATCGCCGCGACGCGCTGCAGATGGTGCGGAAGAAAATCGCTGCCGGTTTTCTCACGGCGCGCGGCGAACGCATGCTCGGCCACTTCGGCGTCGGTGAGCGTTGCGGGAAGATCGTCGAGACGGCGAATGCCGTCGACATCGGGAATCGTCTCGATGTCGAATACAAGAACAGGTGTCATTCAGTCGAACAGCGGGTTGAACGGCGGAACTTACAGGACGGCGTCCTTACGCACGCCGTTGGAGGCAAAAAAACGCTTGAGGCGCACCAGCGCTTCCTGCTGGATCTGCCGCACGCGCTCACGGGTCAGGCCCATTTCGTCGGCGAGTTCTTCAAGTGTCGCGGGCTCGATATGGTTCAGTCCGAAGCGGCGCTCGATCACGTGCCGATGCTTGTCCGAGAGCCGCCCGAGCCACGCGCGCGTCAGCGTTTCCAGTTCGCGATGCTGCACTTCCGCATCGGGCGACTGGCTCTGATCGTCGGAAAGCAGATCGAGCAGGCTGCTCGCAGGATCGAGGTCGAGGGGCGCGTCGAGCGACGCCGTGTGTTCGTTGAGCGCGAGGATATCGGTGACTTCCTCGGTGGTCTTGCCCGTGAGGTACGCGATGTCGTCGATGCTCGCGTCGCGCCGCTCGGACGCCGTATTGGCGTTCAGCGAATTCTTCTCCAGATGGCGCTTCGCGCGCAGCACCTGGTTCAGTTCGCGGATCACGTGCACCGGCAAGCGCACCGTGCGCGCCTGATTCATGATCGCGCGCTCGATGCTCTGGCGGATCCACCACGTTGCATAGGTCGAGAAGCGAAAGCCGCGCGCCGGATCGAATTTTTCGATCGCGTGCATGAGGCCCAGGTTGCCCTCCTCGATCAGATCGAGCAGCGGCACGCCGCGATTCAGATAACCCTTCGCAATGCTGACCACGAGCCGCAGATTCCGCTCGATCATGACCTGGCGCGCCTCGAACTCGCCGGCCTTCGCAAGACGCGAATAGCGCTGCTCCTCCTCGACGGTGAGCAGCGGCTTCACGCTGATCCGGTTCAGATAATGCTGGATGGTGTCGGCCGTGAGTTCGGCCTGGAGGAGCGCGCGAAAGTCGTCGGCGTCGGCGGCGGGCTCGGCGGCCTCGCGGCTGTTGCCCTCCTCATCGGAGGAACCTTCGCGCTCGTCGAAATCGTGCGACTGTTCGAGCTCGGACTGCGCCTCGTCATCGCCAGGCGCAGCGCTGTCCTCAACCGAAACCGGGGCGGCTTGGCTGTCAGACTCGATTTGCTGCAGACGGCGCTTCGGTTTCGGCATGGTCGGCTCGCTTTATTGCGGCGGCAAGTATTTCAGTGGGTCGACGGGCTTGCCCTGACGGCGGACTTCGAAATGCAGCATCACGCGGTCCGAATCACTATTTCCCATTTCGGCGATCTTCTGACCTTTGGTGACTGCATCTCCCTCTTTTACCATCAAAGCGCGGTTGTGTGCATACGCCGTCAAAAAGGTGGCGTCATGCTTGATGATAATGAGATTGCCGTAACCGCGCAGCCCATTTCCGGCATAAACCACCCGCCCGTCAGCGGCGGCCTTGACCGCATCGCCCGATGCGCCGCCGATATTGATGCCCTTGTTCTTCGCATCGTCGAAGCCGTTGAGCAGCGGCCCGCGCACCGGCCAGCCCAGCGCGATGCCGGCGGACGGCATGGCGGCGTCGTTCGCGCTGCCCATCGGCGCAGAGGAAGCCGGCGCGGCGTTCACGCCCGTACCGTAGACCGGCGGCACGTTCTGGACGCTGCCGGCCGGCACAGGCGCCGTGACGACACCCGGCGTCATTGCGGTGGTATCCGCACCCGGCGGCACGACGCGCAACAACTGGTCGACTTCGATCTGATTCGGGTTCGTGAGATTGTTCCACGCGGCGATGTCGCGGTAATTCTGGCCGTTTTCGAGCGCGATCCGGTAGAGGGTATCGCCCGGCTTCACCCGATAGTAGCCAGGAGGCGGCGGCCCGAGCGGTGCGGCGGGCTGCGCGGCGGCTGCGCCGAGCGGCGCAGTGCGGTCGACCACAGGTGCCTGATCGAACCGCGTCGCACAGGCTGTCAACACGCAGAGCGCGATGGCTGCTGCGCCGCGCTGGGCTACGGTCAGATCGATCTTCAGACGGTTTCTTTGCATCGCGCGCAACATACTCATCGGTTTCAGATCACTCCGGATTTTAAAGGGACAAAGAAAACGCGATCAAGCCGCGATTCCCGCCACTGCGCCGGGCCCGTACGCTCGACGAGCGTCAGCACCTGGGTCGCCTCGCCACCGGCTCCTGCGGGCGATGCGACAGGCGCCACGAGCCGCCCGCCGATGGCGAGCTGTTCGAGCAGCGCCTGCGGCACCTCGAAGCCGGCGGCCGCGATCACGATCGCGTCGAACGGCGCCGACGACGGCATGCCGAGCCGTCCGTCGCCGTAGTGCAGGCGAATGTTGGGGATGCGCAGCGGACGAAGATTCGTCTTCGCGCGCTCGTACAACGGCTTGATGCGTTCAATCGAATAAACATCGCGTGCGATGCCGCTCAGCACCGCCGCTTGATAACCACAGCCCGTACCGATCTCGAGCACGCGATCGAGCGCACGCCCCGCACCCGCGAGTTCGAGCATACGCGCGACGACCGAGGGCTTCGAGATCGTCTGCTGATGACCGATCGGCAACGCCGCATCTTCGTAGGCCTGGGTCGCAAGACCTGGATCGACGAACATGTGGCGCGGCACGCCCGCAAGCGCCTGAAGCACGCGCGCATCGACGATGCCGTTCGCACGCAGCCGTTCGACCATGCGCTCGCGAACCCGTTCCGACGTCAGGGCAACCGCACCGTTGAGCGGCACGCCTGGCGCGCCGGATGCCGGTGTGGCGGGGGCGCCGTGCGTGCCGGATGTGCCATGCGTGCGCTGTGCGGCATTGGAACGCGTCGGTACGGCGCGCGGCGCGGCATCGCTGCTACGCACGTTGCTTGAGCGTGCAGGTGCAGCAGGCTTGCTGCTCACCGGGCGCTTGAGTCCTGCGCCAGGCGCCTGCCCCGGCTTGCTCGTGCCGACGCCGCCGCTCACGTGCGGCACCGAGGGTTTGGCCGCAGGTTTGGCCGCAGGTTTGGCAGCGACGGTGCCCGCCTTGCCCGCGCCGCCGAGCGGCGCACGCGCTTCACCGCCACGCGAATCCTGGCCGTCGCGGCGGCGCGGTTCGCGCACAAGATCCGCGAGCCCGAGCGGAAAACGCCTGGCGCGCTCGCCGGTCATGAAGCGCGGCCGCCCTGACGCGCCCATGCGTGCGTCTCGGACAACATCTGCGTGTGAGTCAGATCGAGTTGCAGCGGCGTAATCGACACGTGGCCGTGCGATACCGCGTGAAAGTCCGTGCCCTCGCTCGCGTCGCGCGCGCTGCCGGATGGGCCGATCCAGTAGATCGGCTCGCCGCGCGGGTTGGTCTGCCGGATCACCGGCTGCGAGGGATGGCGCTTGCCGAGGCGCGTCACGCGCCACTCGCCGAGTTCGGCGTACGGCAGGTTCGGAATGTTGACGTTCAGAAGCGGATGCCCCGGCAACGGATTCGCGAGGTAGTGCGCGACGATCTCGGCTGCGACGCGCGCGGCGGAATCGAGATGCGCCCAGTCCTTGTCGACGAGCGAGAACGCGATGGCCGGCACGCCGAACATGACGCCTTCGGTTGCGGCGGCCACCGTGCCCGAATAGAGCGTGTCCTCGCCCATGTTCTGGCCGTTGTTGATGCCGGAAACCACGAGATCGGGCCGCTCGTCGAGCATGCCCGTGAGTGCGATATGAACGGAGTCGGTGGGCGTGCCGTTCACGTAGTAGAAACCGGTCGTCGCCGAGCGCAGCACCGATAGCGGCCGCCACAGCGTAAGCGAGTTCGACGCGGCGCTGCAGTTCTGCTCGGGCGCCATCACCGTGACCTCGCCGAGCGGTTGGAGCGCTTCGTAGAGAGCGGCGAGTCCGGGGGCGAGATAACCGTCGTCGTTGCTGAGTAGTATTCGCATCCGGCGATTGTAACCGAGGAAAGAAGGCACGCGAACGACAGCCCGGTAAGCCCGCTGGCCGTGCCGCACACGAGGGCGGGCGGGAGCGCGGCGCGTCTTCTGCGGCACGCATTCGCGCGGATTTCGAACCCGGCATCGAATCGTACGATCGTTCGAATATCGCCGGATTGCCGTACACTGTCCGTTCGTCCCGATTTCATAAACGACGCGACAGCACACAGGAGACACGATGCGCGCCATTCGCTGCAACCAGTACGGTCCACCCGACTCCCTCTCGCTCGAAACGTTGCCCGACCTGGCACCCGGTGCGGGCGAGGTCGTCATCGACGTGAAAGCCGCCGCCGTCAATTTTCCCGACGTGCTCATCATCGAAAACAAATATCAGATGAAGCCGCCGCTGCCCTTCACGCCGGGCGCCGAGGTTGCCGGTGTCGTGCGTGCCGCGGGCGCGGGCGTGAAACTTGCGCCGGGTGCGCGCGTGATCGCCTACGTGGGTACCGGTGGCTTTGCCGAGCAGGTCGTGGCCAATGAAGCCGCTTGCGTCCCGCTGCCCGATAGCGCCGATCTCGCGACGGCCGCCTCTTTCACGCTCGCCTACGGCACGTCGCATCATGCGGTGGTCGACCGCGCCGCGCTGCGCGCCGGCGAGACCATGCTCGTGCTGGGCGCGGCAGGCGGCGTGGGACTTGCCGCCGTCGAGATCGGCAAGGTGCTCGGTGCACGCGTGATCGCTGCGGCATCGAGCGACGAAAAGCTCGATATCTGCAAGCGCTTCGGCGCGGACGCCACCATCAACTACAGCACCGAAGACCTGCGCGAGCGCGTCAAGGCGCTCACCGACGGCAAAGGCCCTGATGTGATCTACGATCCGGTCGGCGGCATCTACGCGGAACCCGCGTTTCGCAGCATCGGCTGGCGCGGCCGCTATCTGGTCGTCGGCTTCGCCAATGGCGAGATTCCGAAGCTGCCGCTCAATCTCGCGCTGCTCAAGGGCGCGAGCATTGTCGGCGTGTTCTGGGGGGAATACGCGCGTCGCGAACCGCAGAACAACGCCGCAGCGTTCGCGCAGATGGTCGACTGGATCAACAAGGGCTTGCTCCGGCCGTATGTCTCGAAGCGCTACGCGCTCGCCGAGACCGCTCAGGCGCTCAAGGACATGGCTTCCCGGCAGGTGACGGGCAAAATCGTAATCGAGCCCTGAGCGTTCCGCACGCTGCCCGAATGCGAACAGCGCGCCGAGGCGCGCTGTTTGTTTGTGCGATTCGTTTATCGACTCAAACGATCTGTTGCGCGCGCAACCTGGCGATATGGTTTGCGTCGTAACCCAGCGCGTGGAGGACTTCGTCGGTATGTTCGCCGAGTTCGGGGCCCAGCCAGCGCGTATCGCCAGGCGTGGCGGAGAGCTTGGGCGTGACTGCGGGCAGCGCGACATCGACCTTGTCTTGCCAGCGGAACTGCTGGATCATCTGGCGCGCCATGAACTGGGGATCCGTGAACATGTCGGCGACGCTGTAGATGCGGCCCACCGGCACATCGGCGGCGTTGAGCACGTCGAGCGCTTCGTCGATCGTGCGGGTCGAGAGCCATGCGGCAATCGCGCCGTCGATCTCCTGCGTACGCGGCACGCGGCCGTCGTTGTGCGCGAGGCCCGGATCGTTGGCGAGATCGTCGCGGTCGATGGCGCTCATGAGACGCTTGAAAATCGGATCGCTATTGCCGCCGATCACGATGCTGCCGTCCTTGCACGGGTACGTGTTCGACGGCACGATGCCCGGCAGCGAGGCGCCGGTGCGCTCGCGCACCATGCCGTAGACGCCGTATTCGGGCACCACGCTCTCCATCATGTTGAAGACGGCCTCATAGAGCGCGACATCGACGATCTGCCCGCTGCCGCCGTTCACGTTGCGGTGATGCAGCGCCATGAGCGCGCCGATCACGCCATGCAGCGCTGCAATCGAATCGCCGATGGAAATGCCGATGCGCGGCGGCGGCAGGTCCGGATAGCCGGTGATGTGACGCAAGCCGCCCATCGACTCGGCAATCGCGCCAAAACCCGGACGATCCCGGTACGGCCCGCTCTGCCCGTAACCGGACAAACGCACCATCACAAGACCGGGATTTTCCTTCGACAGCACGTCGTAACCAAGGCCGAGTTTTTCGAGCAAACCGGGCCGGAAATTCTCGATGACGATATCGGCTTCTTTCGCGAGGCGGCGGACGATCTCCTTGCCCTCCTCGGCCTTCAGGTTCACCGTCACGGACTTCTTGTTGCGCGCCTGCACGGCCCACCAGAGCGAAGTGCCGCCCGCTTCGGGATAGAGCTTGCGCCACTTGCGCAGCGGATCGCCGCCTTTCGGGTCTTCGATCTTGATGACCTCGGCGCCGAACTCGCCGAGAAACCGCGCGGCGAACGGGCCCGCGATCAGCGTGCCGAGTTCGAGCACCTTCACGCCTGCGAGCGGGCCGGCGGCACGCTCGCAGGAGGCGGATTCTGGGGATGTGGCTGCGCTCATGGGTCTCCTTGCTTGCTTCGATGCGCGCTGCGCGACGCTCGGCGCGCGCGGCAATATTCTCGGGTTACATCGAGCGGCGGTCGATCATCGCGCGGGCGATCGTGCCCGCGTCGACGTATTCGAGTTCGCCGCCCACCGGCACGCCGCGCGCGAGGCGCGTGACGCTCAGGCCGCGCGCCTTCAGCGCCTGGCCGAGGTAGTGCGCGGTGGCTTCGCCTTCGTTCGTGAAGTTGGTTGCGAGCACGACTTCCTTGACGATGCCGTCCGAGGCTCGCTTCACGAGGCGATCAAAATGGATCTCTTTGGGGCCGATGCCGTCGAGCGGACTCAAATGCCCCATCAGCACGAAATACAGGCCGTGCCATGTCATGGTCTGTTCGAGCATGATCTGGTCGGCGGGTGTTTCGACGACGCACAGCAGCGTGGGATCGCGCTCCTCGTCGAGACACGTTTCGCATACCTGAGCTTCCGTGAACGTGTTGCACTTCTCGCAGTGTTTCAGGTGTTCGGTGGCGAACATGAGCGCCCGGCCGAGTTTTTCGGCGCCCTCGCGGTCGTGCTGCATCAGGTGATAGGCCATGCGCTGCGCCGACTTCGGCCCGACGCCGGGCAACGCGCGCAGCGCCTCGACAAGCGCGGCCAGGGCGGAAGGTTGTTTCATGCGGATTCAGCGTGGCGAATCGATGGATCTTGCGGCGTAAAGCCGCAAACTGGGCGAACCGGGCGAACGGCGCATGGCGCGGCCCTGTGAAAAACGGGCCGCGGCGCAAACGCGCGCGGCCCGCCTGTACGGCATCAGAACGGCAGCTTGAAGCCCGGGGGCAGCGGCAGACCGGCGGTCATGCCGCCCATCTTTTCCTGCGACGTGGCTTCGGCCTTGCGCACTGCGTCGTTGAACGCCGCCGCGACGAGGTCTTCGAGCATGTCCTTGTCGTCCGCGAGCAGGCTCGGATCGATCGTCACGCGGCGCACGTCGTTGCGGCACGTCATCGTCACCTTGACCAGACCGGCGCCCGCCTGACCCTCGACCTCGATCTGGGCAAGCTGCTCCTGCATCTTCTTCATGTTTTCCTGCATCTGCTGGGCCTGCTTCATCAGCCCGGCTATTTGACCTTTCATCATGATCGTGACTCCTTCTGGATCGTTTGTATTCGGAAAAGCGCGCGGCACCACCTGTGCCGCGCGCCGCAAATCAATGGGCGGCCTGGCCGCTGCCCGGCGCCGCGTCGAGCACGACCGGGCGGATCGAACCCGGCACGATACTCGCGCCGAAGTCTCGAATCAGTTGCTGAACGAACGGATCCGCGCCGATTTCGCGTTCGGCGTCGCGTTGACGTCCGGCGCGCGCGGCGGCGTCGAGCGCGGCGGCCGTGCGGCGCGCGGGGCCCACGACCACCGCAACGTCCACGTCCTTGCCGAGCCGCTCGGCAAGCGCCGCCTTCAGTTTCGCGACCTGCGAGGCTTCCGCGTATTGCGGCACCGGCACGCTCAGCTTGAGCACCGCGCCGTCGAGTGCGGTCAGTTCGCTATTGAATGCGAGCTGGTACGAGATGCCCTTGAGCGGCAGCGTCGCGGCAAGCGCGGGCCAGTCGCCCGTGAAGCCGATCGCGTCGAGCGCAATGCCCGGCGGCAGCTTGCTGACGTCCACGACGGCCGCTGCGGGCGTCGCCGCAGGCGCGGCGGTGCGCTGTGCCGCCGGTTCACTGTCGTATGCCGGCACGAAGCCGTCGTCGGGCGATGCGAAATAGGCGTCGTCTGCGCCGAGGGGCACGTAGTCGTCGGGCGGAATGTCGTCCCATGGCGGCGCCAATGCAGCGTCCGGGGCGCTCGCACCACGGGCCGGCTGACGCTGCTGCGCTTCCTGCGCGGCGGCAGCGCGGCGAGCGGGGTCCGGCGTCGGCACCTTCACTTCGGCGCGCGGCGCGGCGGATCTGGGCGCGGCAGCGGGTGCGCTGGCAGCGGCGCGGCTACCGCGATCGGCCGATACACGCATGCCCTTGCTGCGCAGCACATCGAGTGCCGCGCTTGCGCCGCCGCGCGCACCCGATGCCTCGGCAGAGCCCGCTGCCGCATCGGGCTCGGCTTGCGGTTCGGGCTCGGCCGGTTTTGCCTCGACTGGCGTTGTCGCCGCCACAGGCGCGTCGCCCCGACTTTCGGGCGCCACGTCCTGCGCGCCAGTTTGAATCTCAGATTGCCCCTCGTCGGCTGATTCCCACGGCGGCACAACGCGCGGCGCAGCGGGCATTGTTTCTACGTCGACCTCAGCAGCCTTCGGCGCAGCCGTGGGTTTGCCTGCTTCGTTCGGAAGCGTGCGTGGTGCAGCAGATTGCACCGCCGCAACCGGACGAGGCATCTGTGCCGCGGCGCTGGTGGCAGAACTCGCCAGCGCAGGCGCAGCCGCCCTCGCCCCGGAACTCGCCGCTGCAGGCTTCGACGCAAGCGCACTGCCGACATTGCCTGCGCCCGTCGAAGGCTCGAACGCAAGCATGCGCAGCAGGGTCATCGTGAAGCCCGCGTATTCGTCGGGCGCGAGTCCCAGTTCGCTGCGTCCAAGCGTCGCGATCTGATAGAACAGTTGAACCTGCTCGGGCGAGAGTTCGGCGGCGAAGCGGCGCAGATCCGCCGCCTCCGGCCACTCTTCGAGCACCGACGCGGGCGCGAACTGCGCCCACGCAATACGGTGAAAGAGGCTCGCGAGATCCTGCAGCGCCGTCGAAAACGACAGGCTGCGCAATGCCATTTCGTCCGCGATCGCGAGCACGGCCGCGCCGTCGCTCGCGACAAGCGCGTCGATCAGGCGGATCAGATAGCTTTGATCGAGCGCGCCGAGCATGCCGCGCACGGCCTCCTCGGTCACCTGATTCGCGGAATAGGCGATCGCCTGGTCGGTCAACGAGAGCGCGTCGCGCATCGAACCGTCGGCGGCGCGGGCGAGCAGACGCAGCGCCTGCGACTCGAATTCGACCTTCTCTTCGCCGAGGATATGCGTCAGATGCTCGACGATGTTCGCCGCGGGCATCTGCTTCAGATTGAACTGCAGACAGCGCGACAGCACCGTGACCGGAATTTTCTGCGGATCGGTGGTCGCGAGAATGAACTTGACGTGCGGCGGCGGCTCTTCCAGCGTCTTCAGCATCGCGTTGAAGGCGTGGTTCGTCAGCATGTGCACTTCGTCGATCATGTAGACCTTGAAGCGCGCATCCACCGGCGCATAGACGGCGCGCTCGAGCAGCGCGGCCATTTCGTCGACGCCGCGATTGCTCGCCGCATCCATTTCGACGTAGTCGACAAAGCGGCCTTCATCGATCTCCCGGCACGCGCGGCACACGCCGCACGGCTTCGATGTCACACCGGTCTCGCAGTTGAGTGCCTTGGCGAAGATGCGCGACAGCGTCGTCTTGCCCACGCCGCGCGTGCCCGTGAAGAGGTACGCGTGATGCAGGCGGCCGCCGTCGAGTGCATGCGTGAGCGCGCGCACCACGTGCTCCTGTCCGACGAGCGAAGCGAAGTCCTTCGGTCGCCACTTGCGTGCGAGAACTTGATAGGTCATCGGGAAATTGTATCAGCATCGCCTGCGCGCACAGATGATTCGGCAAGGCGCAAACGCACAGCCCGCGGCGCTCGGGCACGGCACGCGCGGGCGCTGCGAAAGAGACGGATCCGGCTGCTGCGGAGCACGCACATCCCGCCATCGAAACGCTGACCGCCGACGATCGCGCAAGCGTCGCCAAAGCCGTGCCGGACGCGGCAAAACCAGGAGTAACTCGAACGGGAAACGACGAGGTAACGAAGTGGGAAACTGGAGAACAGCAGGAAGAAAGTTGAAGGTGACGAGCCCGACCCTCGGCACTGGCGGAAAACGGCTGTGGCTGCTTCGTTCCCGACCTGACCAGGTTGACCGCCCCTCCATGCGAGGAGGCCCGTCACGGCGCATTCTAACATTGGTTGCGCTGCAATGCGAACCCTCATCCGAAAAGTCGCACTGCGCGCGCTGGTGCAGTAAAAAGGCGGCAGCATCGGCGGCAACAACGCAGCGCGCCGCAATATCGCTGTGCTGGCAACTGCGCGCTGCGCTGGCAACCGCGCCAACCGCTATATAGAGTGTGATCGCGACGCGCGCATTGATCGAGCGCAGTCCTTGAGCACTGCGCGAAAAAAGCCCGCCGGGCATGCCCCACGAGACCGGACCGTTGCGGCATGCATACGCACTATCGCCATCGGCAACGCATAGGGATTTAGGCTACACTGGCGTCGGCAATGGGCTGCGCCGTGCGCAACGGCGTATGAGGCTCGTGCGGGGTCCGCGCGGATTGGGCATGCCGTTCTGGTGGCCCCGGATAAGTTTTCAGTTTTGGTGTATCGTGGCGAGCAATTCAGTCAGCCTCGATTCGAAAGAGGTATTCATACAATGAGCGAACAAATCAAGCACATCAGCGACGCATCGTTCGAACAGGACGTCGTGAAATCTGACAAACCCGTTTTGCTGGACTTCTGGGCCGAATGGTGCGGCCCGTGCAAGATGATCGCGCCGATTCTCGATGAAGTCGCGAAGGACTACGGCGATCGCCTGCAAATCGCGAAGATCAATGTCGACGAACACCAGTCGACGCCGGTGAAGTTCGGCGTGCGCGGCATCCCGACGCTGATCCTCTTCAAGAACGGCGCTGTCGCCGCGCAAAAAGTCGGCGCACTCTCCAAGTCGCAACTGACTGCGTTCCTGGACAGCCACCTGTAATTCCCCCTGCCCGCCGCGCCGCGTATTTCCTCTCAACGGACCCGCGTGCTGGCGGCGATGAAATAACGGTGCGTGTTGTCCAACGACAACACGCACCGCAAAATCACGCTGGCTCCCAACACTGGCAGCTTTTGGCGTGTGCTATGCTAGAATTCATAACGCGTCTATCCGGCGCCATATAAAGTCCTAGAGCGGTTCCGCTCGCTTCTTTCCCCCAGACCTCTTTTCGTCGCAGTCCTCCCCGACGGGTTCTCCGTATGCATCTTTCCGAGCTTAAGTCTCTGCATGTCTCCGAATTGATCGAGATGGCCAATGGCCTCGAGATCGAAAGTGCGAACCGCCTGCGCAAGCAGGAACTGATGTTCGCGATTCTAAAAAGGCGCGCCAAGACTGGCGAAACGATATTCGGTGACGGCACGCTCGAAGTGCTCCCGGACGGCTTCGGATTCCTGCGCTCGCCGGAAACGTCGTATCTCGCGAGCACGGACGACATCTATATCAGCCCGTCGCAGATCCGCCGCTTCAACCTGCACACCGGCGACACGATCGAAGGCGAAGTCCGCACGCCCAAGGACGGCGAACGCTACTTCGCGCTCGTGAAGGTGGACAAGGTCAACGGCCAGCCGCCCGAGGCCTCGAAGCACAAGATCATGTTCGAGAATCTCACGCCGCTGCACCCGAACAAGGTGCTGCTGCTCGAGCGTGAGATGCGCGGCGAGGAGAACGTGACGGGCCGCATCATCGACATGATCGCGCCCATCGGCAAAGGCCAGCGCGGCCTGCTCGTCGCCTCGCCCAAGTCGGGCAAGACCGTGATGCTTCAGCACATCGCGCACGCCATCAAGCAGAACCATCCCGATGTCGTGCTGTTCGTGCTGCTCATCGACGAGCGGCCGGAAGAAGTGACCGAAATGCAGCGTTCGGTGGCGGGCGAAGTGATCGCCTCGACCTTCGACGAACCAGCGGCGCGTCACGTGCAAGTGGCGGAAATGGTCATCGAAAAGGCCAAGCGCCTCGTCGAAATGAAGCATGACGTCGTGATCCTGCTCGATTCGATCACGCGTCTTGCTCGTGCCTACAACACGGTCGTGCCGGCCTCGGGCAAGGTGCTCACAGGCGGTGTCGACGCCAACGCGCTGCAGCGTCCAAAGCGCTTCTTCGGCGCGGCGCGCAACATCGAGGAAGGCGGCTCGCTCACGATCATCGGCACGGCGCTTATCGAAACCGGCAGCCGCATGGACGACGTGATCTACGAAGAATTCAAGGGCACCGGCAACATGGAAGTGCACCTCGAGCGCCGTCTCGCGGAAAAGCGCGTCTACCCGTCGATCAACCTCAACAAGTCGGGTACGCGTCGCGAAGAATTGCTCATCAAGCCGGATATCCTTCAGAAGATCTGGGTGCTGCGCAAGTTCATCCACGACATGGACGAAGTCGAAGCAATGGAATTCCTGCTCGACAAGATTCGCCAGACGAAGAGCAATTCCGAATTCTTCGAAATGATGCGCCGCGGCGGCTAACGCCCGTCAGCCTCGCCCCTAACGCCCGCGCCAAGCGGGCGTTTTCGTTTCCACCGCCGTTTTTGCGCGGCAACCCACCTTTCCACCCTCCGATGCGCGACGCCCACAACACGCACGTGAACGTTCACGTTGCACTATAATGCGGCAAATTGACACGTCGCCGCCCGTACCCGCACCATCGATGGCTAAACGCCCATCCGCGCACCCAACTACGCACCCACCCGCGAATTCCCCCGCGCTGCTCACCGTTGGCAACGCCGCACTCCGGTTGAACGTCACACCGCGCACGCTCAAGTATTACGAGGAGCGCGGTCTCGTCACGCCCACGCGCAGCGAAGGCCGCTACCGCCTCTACGACGAGCAGAATCTCGAACAGTTCGCGCGCATCCTGCGGTTGCGCTCGCTGGGTTTTTCGCTGCACGGCATCGCAGAGATGCTCAAACGGCCGCTCGAACCTGCCGTCGATGGCCGCCGACGTTACTCGCAGGATTCGCTTCAGCATATCGCCGACGCGCTGGCGCAGCAGATCGATACGCTCGATGCGCGCATCGCCGCCGTACGCCGCGAACTCAAGGAAGCGCAGACCGTGCGCGCCGAACTCGCGGACGACCTCGATTACCTGACCAAGCGCCTCGCGGGCGTGCCTTACGAGGCGGTGATCGACGAGCGGCTCGCTGCAAAGAAACGCCGCCGGGCTGACAACGGGCGACGCCGGACCACCGCCGGAATCGGCGACGCCTCTTCATGAGCGCCACCGGATCGCGCCAACCGCTCTTCAGTGCCGGGCGGCTGCGCGGCGATTTCTTCCCGTGGGTGCTTGCGCTCGCAACCGGTCTCGATTACTTCGACAACGCGATCTTCTCCTTCTTCGCGAGCTACATCGCAGGCGGCATCAACGCCTCTCCCGATGAACTCGTCTGGTCGTCGAGCGCATACGCCGTCGCGGCTGTGCTCGGCATTCTGCAGCAGCAATGGTGGGTCGAGCGTGTGGGCTACCGGCGCTACGTGAGCAGTTGCCTGCTGCTTTACGCGGCGGGCTCCGTGATCGCCGCGCTCTGCGCATCGTCGTCCGAACTCGCCTTCGCGCGCGGCTTTCAGGGTTACTTCATCTGCCCGATCATGGGCACCTGCCGCATCCTCATCCAGAGCAGTTTCACGCCGCAGCAGCGCCCGCCGGCCACGCGCGCGTTTCTCTCGATGCTCGTGCTCTCCACCGCGCTCGCGCCGCTCGCTGGCGGCCTGCTCGTTTCGCATTTCGACTGGCGTGCGCTCTTCGCCTGTACCGCGCCCGCGGGCATCCTGTTCGCCGCACTCGCGTTTTTCGCCCTGCCCGACTCGGGTCATGTGGAACCCGAGGAACGCGGAGAGTCGCATTTCTGGCCCTACATCGCCTTCGCATTCGCGCAGGGCGCGCTCCAGATCGCCATGCAACAGGTTCGCTTCGAACTGTTCAGCCGGTCTCCCGAACTGGTCGTGCTGACCGTGGCCGGTATCGGCTCGCTCGCATGGTTCGGCTGGCATCAGTGGCATCACCCCAAACCGCTCGTGCGGCTGCATGCGCTACGCGAAAAGACCTTCCAGGTCGGCCTGCTGCTCTACATGATCTACTACTATCAAAGCACGGCGCTCAGCTACCTGATCTCGCGCTTTCTCGAAGGTGGCCTCAACTATCCGGTGGAAAACGCGGGCCGGCTCACCGGCATCACGTCGCTCGTTTCGGCTTCCGCACTTCTCCTGTACTTCCGCTACTCGAAACGCCTGACGCGCAAGAAGTGGATCATCGTGCCCGGTTTCGCGCTCGCGGCCCTCGTCGCTTTCTGGATGACGCGGATGCCGCCCGATGTCAGCGAATCGCGGCTCATCGCACCATTGCTGCTGCGCGGCCTCCTCCTGCTCTTCATCGTGGCGCCGGTCGCGAACGTCACGTTCAGCATCTTCGCGATCGAGGAGTTCACGCACGGCTATCGCCTCAAGAACATCGTCCGGCAGTTGACGATCTCGTTCGCCACGGCCACGGTCATCATCGTCGAGCAGCATCGGCTCGCGCTGCACCAGTCGCGGCTCGCGGAATCGGTGAATCCGTTCAATCCCGCGTTCCAGAACACCCTCGCGACGCTGACGCACGGTTTCGAAGCCCTGGGCAACGCGCCCGGCGAAGCGTACGGCCTCGCCATCGTGGAGATCAACCGCATGGTCGCGCAGCAGGCGAGCTTCCTGAGTTCGCTCGACGGGTTTTATTTCCTCATCGGCGTGGCCATCTGCGGTGGTATCTTTGCAGCCTGCCAGAAGCAGATCGACTGACCCTTTCACGCCAACTCACGCACCTCACGACGCAACCCGGCGATGCTATCGAAACTGTCCCAGTGGTTCGGCACGCGCCGCCGCGACAAGGCGTTGCGCACGCACGCGATCGACGACGCGCTCTGGCAGGCCACGCTCGACGGCCTACCGTTCCTTGCACATCTCGATGCCGCCGATCTCGCGCGCCTGCGCGAGCTGACGAGTCTCTTCCTCGCGCAAAAGGAATTCTCGACCGCGCACGATCTCGAACTGACCGACCGCATGACGGTCGCAATCGCCGTACAGGCATCGCTGCCGGTGCTGAACCTGTCGCTCGATCTGTATCGCGGCTGGGTCGGCGTGATCGTGTATCCGGGCGAGTTCGTGATCCGCAAGACCGTCGAGGACGAGGACGGCGTGATTCACGAAGTCGAGCAGGACGCGAGCGGCGAAGCATGGGAAGGCGGTCCGGTGATCCTCTCGTGGGAAGACGCGCAGATGACCGGCGGCGCCGACGCCTACAACGTCGTGATCCACGAGTTCGCACACAAGATCGACATGGTGAACGGCGAGGCGGACGGTCATCCGCCGCTTTTTCGCCGCTGGCACGCGCCGCTCGACGCGCATGCCTGGGCGGATGTTTTCGACAACGCCTACGATCAGTTTTGTGCGAAAGTCGACGCCGTGCCGCAACGGCGCTGGGCGCGCTTCGAGCGCGAAGCGCTGATCGATCCCTATGCGGCCGATCATCCGTCGGAGTTTTTCGCCGTGTGCAGCGAGGCCCTGTTCGTGAAGCCACACGCATTCGAGTCCGAGTATCCCGAGCTTTACCGGCTGCTGGCCCGCTTTTACCGGCAGGATCCGGCGCGAGTCGGCGCCCTGGCCGGTTTCGGCGAGTAGCACCGCAAAAATTCGCCAACAGACTGATTTTCTGGCATAATCGCCGTTTTTCGACCTTGGGCAAGTGGCTCGCGCTTTATTTGTCGCAAGCAATTGTTACAAGCAATTGGGCGTTACAAGCAATTGCGCGTGCAGGGTTGCACGTGAATTGCAGGCGCGCGGGTTGGCTACCGCCAGATTTAAGGACAAACCATGAAAGAAGGCATTCACCCGGATTACCGCGAAGTTCTGTTCGTCGACGTTTCGAACGACTTCCGGTTCGTGACCCGCTCGACCATCCAGACGCGCGAAACCGCCGAATTCAACGGCAAGACGTACCCGCTCGCGAAGATCGAAGTGTCGTCGGAATCGCATCCGTTCTACACGGGCACGCAAAAGATCATGGACACGGCCGGCCGTGTCGAGAAGTTCAACAAGAAGTTCGGCGCACGCGCCACGGGCAAGGTCGCGAAGTAAATTTCGCGAATCACCTGAACCGGCCTTCGCGCCGGTCCCGGAGCAAAAAGGGCAGCAGTCGCTGCCCTTTTTTGTTGCCTCCGCGGTTGGCTGCACCTGCAACGTCAAGCAGCGTCAAACAACGCGCGCCGTGATGTTGCCGGATTGCGATCTGACGCAACTTCGACGCAACTTCGACGCAACTTTGAAGCAACGCCCAACGTGACGCGCTGCGGCTCACCCGGCTAGAATGCCGGATGCTTCGGCCCCCGCCCGCTCCTGCGCGCCCGTCACGTCCCGCGGCCCGGATCTCGGTGAACCGGGCGATCCGCGACCGCTGTAGCACCCCGGCTTGCCGCTGCCGTGCAGTCATGCCGCAACCAGGCTGCGCAAGCCGGTCCGCTTATCCGTTTTTTTCGTACTGAATGAAGCCAGCCATTCGACTGACCGCCTCCGCCACCAGCGCCCTGCCGCGCTGGGTGTTGCTGGCTATCTGTATCGCGTTCGCGTCGTTCGGCCTGTTTGGCCGCGATCCCTGGAAAAACGAGGACGCAGCCGGCTTCGGCGTGATGTGGACCATGGCGGGCGGCACCTCCCACGACTGGCTGCTGCCGAACCTCGTCGGCAAGTACGCCACTGAAAACGGTCCGCTCGGCTATTGGCTCGGTGCGCTCTGCATCCGCGTCTTCGCGCCGTGGGTGGACGCGAGCAATGCGTCGCGCATCGCCACCGGGTTGCTGTTCTGTCTCGCCTGCGCGTTCGTCTGGTACAGCGCGTATCTGCTGGGCCGCCGCCCCGAAGTCCAGCCGTTCAAATACGCATTCGGCGGCGAGCCCGAGCCGCGCGACTACGGCCGCACGCTCGCCGACGGCGCGCTCCTGATCCTGCTCGCATGCTTCGGCCTCGCCGAGCGCGGCCACGAAACGACGCCGCAGCTCATGCAGTTCGCCGGCATGGCGATGTTGCTGTACGGCGTCGTGCGTGCGGTCGACAAACCCGTCCAGGGCGCGCTCTGGTGGGGTCTCGCACTCGGCATCGTGGCGCTCTCGAGCGATCTGGTGCAGGCGGGCGCGCTGCTGGCCGGCACGCTCGTGATGCTCGTCGTCGCGCCCAGGACGCGCTCGCACTGGCTGCTCGTGGCCGGGTTGCCGGTCGCGCTGATCCTCTCGGCGTCGTGGCCGATCCTCGCGCTGCAGCGTTATCCCGACGACGCCGCGTGGTTCCTCAACCAGTGGATCCGGTCGAGCGTCAGCGCCTTCTCCGGGCCGCCGGGCTTCGTGCTGCACTACGCCGCCAAGAACCTGCCGCTCTTCACCTGGCCCGCGTGGCCGCTCGCCTTATGGGCCTGGTTCAGCTGGGCGGGCCTGCGCCGTGCGCCGCACATCGCGATTCCGCTGTCGGTCATCCTGCCGCTATTGCTGCTCGTATCCGTGCAGAGCCACGAGACGAACCGCATCTTCATGATCGTGCTGCCCGCGCTGTCGGTGCTGGCCGCTTTCGCGCTGCCCACGCTCAAGCGCGGCGCGATCAACGCCATCGACTGGTTCGCTGTACTGAGTTTCACGATCCTCAGCACCTTCGTGTGGCTCGTGTGGCTCGCGGGCATGACCGGCTTTCCGGCTCCGCTCGCACGCAATCTCGCGCGCCTCGCGCCCGGCTTCTCGCCGCAGTTCAACTTCCTCTCGTTCGCGTGCGCCGTCGTCGTGACGCTCTTCTGGATAGGGCTCGTCCAGTGGCGCGTGTCGCGGCATCCGAAGGTGTTGTGGCGCAGCGTCGTGCTCTCGAGCGCCGGCACGACCCTGATGTGGGTCCTGCTGATGACGCTCTGGCTGCCCGTCGTCAACTTCAGCCGCACGTATCGCGACGTCGCGCAGCAGATCTCCGCCCACCTGCCCGCCGATTACGCGTGCATCTCCCCGGTCCGGCTCGGCGATGCACAGATCGCGACCTTCGCCTACTTCGGCAAGATGCACTTCTCGTTCAACGACGACTGCGACGTGATCCTGCGCCAGGACACCCCGGCCTACGGCGCACCGGCTGCGCCGCCGAACTACGCGTGGAAGCTCGTCTGGGAAGGCCGCCGCGCCGCCGACCGCGACGAGCAATTCCGTCTGTATGTGCGCATCGACCGGCCGCAGACGCCCCTGAAACGCCGCGCCTGGCGCAAGCGCCCGGACTGAGGGCGCTGTGACAGGCACCGTCGCAGGCGCAGTCGCAGGCACCCTCGCGGGCGACGTCCGCCGCATCGCCGGACTCGCCTGGCCGGTCCTGATCGGTCAGCTCGCGATCATCGCGTTCGGTGTGATCGATACGGCGATGGTCGGGCGTTATTCGGCGCTCGACCTCGCGGCGCTCGGGCTCGGCTCGTCGATCTATGTCTCCGTCTATATCAGCCTCACCGGCATCCTGACCGCGCTGCAGCCCATCGCGGCGCAACTCTACGGCGCGCAGCGCGACGGCGAGATCGGCGAAGAAGTACGCCAGTCATTCTGGCTCGCGCTCGTGCTTGCGGTGATCGGTTGCACGATCCTTTATTTTCCCGATCCGCTGCTCGACCTCGCGCACGCACCCATCGCGCTGCGCGAGCGCACCGTCGACTATCTGCGGCTGCTCGCGTTCGGATTGCCTGCCAGCCTGCTGTTTCGCATCTACAGTTCGCTCGCCAATGCGGTCGGTCGGCCGCGCCTCGTGATGATCCTGCAGGTGGGCGCGCTCGTGCTGAAGGTGCTGCTCAATCGCTGGCTCATCTTCGGCGGGCTCGGCGTGAGTGCGCTCGGCGGCCCGGGCTGCGCACTCGCGAGCACGGCGCTCAACTGGGCGCTCGCCATCCTCGCTGCCGTCACGATGACGAAGCTCGACGTGTTCGCACCGTTCGGCATCTTCAGGCACCTCTGCTGGCCGAGCTGGAAGCGTCAGGCGGAACTGCTCAAGCTCGGCATTCCGATGGGGCTCTCGTATCTGATCGAGGTGACCTCGTACACCTTCATGGCGATCTTCATCGCGCGGCTCGGCACGACGACGCTCGCGGGGCACCAGATCGCGGGCAATCTCGGCGCAGTGCTGTACATGACACCGCTCTCGATCGGCGTCGCAACCTCGACGCTCGTCGCCCAGGCGCTCGGCGGCAACCGGCCCGCCGAGGCGCGCACGCTTGCACGGCACGGCATTGCCGCCGCCGTGACGATCGCGTGCTGCTTCGCGCTCGCTGTGTTCATGCTGCGGCCGCTCATCATCGGCGGCTATACGCCGGACCCCGCCGTGGCCGTCGCCGCGATGCCGCTCGTGACGATCGTCGCGCTCTATCACGTGTTCGATGCGCTCCAGGTCACGACGGCGTTTGCGCTGCGCGCCTACAAGGTCGCCATCGTGCCGACCGTGATCTACGCGGTCGCGCTCTGGGGCGTCGGGCTCGGCGGAGGCTATGCGCTCGGTTTCAACGTGATCGGTACGCTCCCCGACTGGGCCACCGGCGCACGCGGGTTCTGGCTCGCCAACATGGCGAGCCTCGTGATCGCCGGTGCCGGGCTCGCGGTTTACCTCTCGCGGGTGAGCGTGCAACAGGTGCGCGCAGGCGGCGTCGCGGGGCAGTAAGCCGCCATAAACGCGCCTTCGATGGCCTGCGCCGCCGTTGCGGCCCCGCATCCTGCGCGTGCACAATGCGCAGAAGCGCCGAAGTCCGCGCGACGCGAATGATTCGTCACGGAACGACCGGTAGAATCGGAACGCTTCCCGTCCACGGATACGCCAACTGTCCTATCCTTGTAGCGCAGCACACCCAATAGATGCAGATGCGTCGTCCGTTCCCGGCTTACAGAATTTGCCCTCAATGGAGTGATTGTCATGCTGAAAAAGCTGCTGATGTTGCTGGTCGCACTTGGGCTGTCGCTGTCCGCGCTGATGGCGAGTGCCGTGGAGGTGAACACCGCGGATGAAACCGCGCTCGAATCCGTCAAGGGCATCGGCCCGGCCCACGCCAAGGCAATCCTCGACGAACGCGCGAAACACGGTCCGTTCAAGGACGCCGACGATCTCGTGAACCGCGTCAAGGGCGTCGGCCCGAAGTCGGTGCTGAACCTCGAAGCCGCGGGCCTGACGATCAACGGATCGTCGGCGCCGCCGAGCGGCAAGACGACCGCTACGACGAAGGGCGGCAAGGCGGCCACCAGTGCCACTCCAACCGCGCCCGCCGCTGCAGCGGCGACAGGCACGACAGCCACGGCGCCGAAGCCGACGACATCGGCTCAGACGGGTGCGGTGGCAACCGCGCCGCAGGCCGCATCGGCCGCGAACGCAGGCAAGCCGAAGCACATGAGCAAGAAGGAAAAGGCCGCCGAAGCCGCGAGCGCAGCCAAGGCCGGTACCGCTGCCTCCGCACCGGGCGCCGCTTCGGAACCCAAGGCGAAGAAGTCCGGCAAGTCGAAGAAGAGCAAGGCTGCGTCCGACGCAGCCGCATCGGGAGCCTGATTTCCGGCGCCTGTCTGTTGGCGGATTCCGGCCGGGGCCGCTTGTTCTGATGCTGCCGATGGTGCCCATGCCGGTCCGCAACGTACGGCACACCTTGCGTGTGCCGCCCGATTTTCGGCCTCGCCCCCCCCGACGCGGCCATCACCCTGAGAGAACGTCATGAGTCTGCTAGATACCCTCGGTTCCCTGTTCGGTTCGTCGTCGCAACAGCCTGGCGGCAACCAGGCCCAACTCATCGCGATGGCGACCGAATTCGTCAACAACCAGCCGGGCGGCCTGAACGGCCTCATCCAGAAGTTCCAGCAAGGCGGCCTCGGCGACGTCGTGCAATCGTGGGTCGGCACCGGCGACAATCAGGCGATTTCGCCGGATCAACTGCACAACGTGCTCGGCTCCGATGTCGTCTCCGGCCTCGCGCAGAAGGCCGGCATCCAGCCGGATCAGGTGAGCGGCCTGCTCGCCCAGGTCCTGCCGCACGTCGTCAATGCGGCCACGCCCAACGGTGAAGTGCCCGCCGACGGCCAGGTCAACACGAGCAACGTACTCGGCACGCTCGGCAACCTCGCTTCCCTGTTCGGCGGCAACAAGTCTTCATAAGCTGCGCTCTCCCGCGCGCGGGCATGAAAAAAGGGCAACGGAAAAACTCCGTTGCCCTTTTTGCTGGCGGCGGCGCGCCTAGTGCATGACGCGTTCGAACACGAACTGGCCGTTGTGGATGTCGACCGGAATCACATCCTTCGGCCCGAACTTGCCCGCGAGAATCAGCTTGGCGACCGGATTCTCGATCTCCTGCTGGAGCGCGCGCTTGAGCGGCCGCGCACCGAACAGCGGGTCGTAGCCGACCTTGGCGATCTGATCCAGCGCCTCGTCCGACACCGCGAGCTCCATGTCGAGCTTCTCCAGACGCTCACGCAGACGCTGCAACTGGATCTTCGCGATCGACTGGATGTTCGCGCGATCGAGCGCATGGAACACCACGACCTCGTCGATCCGGTTCAGGAACTCGGGGCGGAACTGCTGTTTCACTTCGCCCCACACCGCGTCCTTCACCGCGTCCTGCGGCTCGCCCGCCATCGCCTGGATGAGGTGCGAACCGAGGTTCGACGTCATCACGATCACCGTGTTCTTGAAGTCCACGGTGCGGCCCTGACCATCGGTCATGCGGCCATCGTCGAGCACTTGCAGCAGCACGTTGAACACATCCGGGTGCGCCTTCTCGATTTCGTCGAGCAGGATCACGCTATATGGCTTGCGGCGCACGGCCTCGGTGAGATAACCGCCTTCCTCGTAGCCGACATAGCCCGGGGGCGCACCGATCAGCCGCGCGACGCTGTGCTTCTCCATGAACTCGCTCATGTCGATGCGGATAAGGTGCTCCTCCGAATCGAACAGGAAACCCGCGAGCGCCTTGCAGAGCTCGGTCTTGCCGACGCCCGTCGGCCCGAGGAACAGGAACGAGCCGTACGGCCGGTTCGGATCCGCGAGGCCCGCGCGCGAACGGCGGATCGCATCGGCGACAGCGGTGATCGCCTCGTCCTGCCCGACCACGCGCTCGTGCAGCTTCTGCTCGATCTGCAGCAGCTTTTCGCGCTCGCCCTGCATCATGCGCGACACCGGAATGCCAGTCGAGCGCGACACGACTTCGGCGATTTCCTCGGCGCCTACTTGCGTGCGCAACAGACGATGACGCGTCGGGTTGTTCTGCTCGTTCGCTTCGGCCTGCGTCACCTGCTTCAATTGCGATTCGAGTTGCGGCAGCTTGCCGTACTGCAATTCGGCGACCTTTTCGAGCTTGCCTTCGCGCTGGAGTTTGTTGATATCGGCGCGCACGCGGTCGATCTCTTCCTTGATCTGCGCGCTGCCCTGCACGGCGGCTTTCTCCGCAGTCCAGATTTCTTCGAGATCCTTATATTCCAGACTCAGCCGGTCGATCTCTTCCTCGATCAGTTGCAGGCGCTTTTGCGAGGCTTCGTCCTTTTCCTTCTTGACGGCTTCGCGCTCGATCTTCAGCTGAATGAGACGCCGGTCGAGCTTGTCCATCTCCTCGGGCTTCGAGTCGATTTCCATCTTGATCTTCGACGCGGCTTCGTCGATCAGGTCGATGGCCTTGTCCGGCAAGAAGCGATCGGTGATGTAACGATGCGACAGCTCCGCCGCGGCGACAATCGCCGGGTCGGTAATTTCGACGCCGTGGTGCAGCTCGTACTTTTCCTGCAGACCGCGCAGGATGGCGATGGTCGCCTCGACCGACGGTTCGTCGATGAGCACTTTCTGGAAGCGGCGCTCGAGCGCCGCATCCTTTTCGATGTATTTGCGATATTCGTCGAGCGTGGTCGCGCCGATGCAATGCAGCTCGCCGCGCGAAAGCGCGGGCTTGAGCATGTTGCCCGCGTCCATCGCGCCTTCGGCCTTGCCTGCGCCGACCATCGTGTGAATTTCGTCGATGAAGACGATGGTCCTGCCTTCGTCCTTCGCGATGTCGTTGAGCACGGCCTTCAGGCGCTCTTCGAACTCGCCGCGATACTTCGCGCCCGCGAGCAGCGCGGCCATGTCGAGCGAGAGCACGCGCTTGCCCTTGAGCGTCTCGGGCACTTCGCCGTTGACGATCCGCTGCGCGAGCCCTTCGACGATCGCCGTCTTGCCGACGCCCGGCTCGCCGATCAGCACCGGGTTGTTCTTCGTGCGCCGCTGCAGGATCTGGATCGAGCGGCGAATCTCATCGTCGCGGCCGATCACCGGATCAAGCTTGCCCGCACGCGCGCGCTCAGTCAGATCGATCGCATATTTCTTGAGCGCTTCGCGCTGGCTTTCTGCGTCCTGGCTGTCGACCTGCGCGCCGCCGCGCACCGAAACGATCGCCGCTTCGAGCGCCTTGCGCGTGAGTCCGTGCTTGCGCGCGATCTGGCCCGCGTCGCCGCGATCCTCCGCGACGGCGAGCAGGAACATCTCGCTCGCGATATAGGTGTCGTTGAGCTTCTGGGCTTCCTTGTCCGCCTGATTGAGCAGCCCGGTCAGATCCCGGCCGATCTGCACGTTGCCGTCGGTGCCCCGCACCTGCGGCAAGCGGCTGATCGCATCGTTGAGCGCATTCTGCAGCGCCTGAACCTGCACGCCGGCGCGCGCCATCAGCGAGCGCGCGGAACCGTCCTGCTGCGCGACGAGCGCGGCAAGCAGGTGGACTGGTTCGATGTACTGGTTATCGTGGCCGACGGCAAGGCTCTGCGCGTCAGAAATGGCTTCCTGGAACTTGGTGGTGAGTTTGTCGATTCTCATTTAGAACGAGACCTCCAGTGTCTTTACTGTCACCAAATCTGAGGCGCGATGCGCGAGTTTCAAGCGCCAGATACGTCATTTTTTCCGATTTATTGAATCGGGCGCACGAACGCGTTCCGGCGCTCGGCGTGGCGCCCGGAATTCGCATTCTGGAAGCAGAAAATTCAGCCGTCGATCAATGTTCGCGCGACGGATGACGTGACGCCGGATGTTTCTCCGGCAGCGGCATGAAGACGACCGGTGTAAGGCCGAGCAGACCGGCAAGTTCCACTGGCGGTTGCGCCAGTTCGCCGATGGTGTGGCGGTCGAGTTCGGCGAAGAACGCCGCGCGGGCGGCCACCAGCGCGTGCTTGAGGCGGCAATGGGGTTCGATGACGCACTCGCGCTCGGTGCGCTCGTCGCGGAAACACCCGACCAGCGCGAGATCGGTCTCCGTCTGGCGCACGACCTCGCCCACGGAAAGCGAGAGCGAATTCGCCGCGAGGCGCAGCCCGCCGTGGCGCCCGCGGACCGTGTCCACCCAGCCGAGTTCGCTGAGCCGCTGGACGACTTTCATCAGATGATTCTTCGAAATGCCGTAAGCGTCGGAGATTTCCTGGATCGTCGCGAGTTCATCCCCGCGCAAAGCAAGGTACAGCATCACGCGCAGCGAGTAGTCAGTGTAGTCGGTCAGTTTCATGATCGGCAGTGGCGACGACGGTCAAGCCCATACCTTAACATGTGTCATGTGTGCACGTTTGTGCATTTGTCCGATATCATGAATTCCCACGATTAAACCGCAGTTCGATTTTCCTCTTCGCCACGCTGCAAGATGACCACCACCGACGCTCTCGCCGCCGATACACGGCACACCCCGCACACCGAACCCACCGAAGACAACATCCGCGAACTCGTCTACGCGTTCTACGACCGCGTGCGCGGCGACGCGCTGCTAGGCCCGGTGTTCGACGGCGTGCTGGCTGGCCGGTGGGACGACCATCTGCCGAAGATGTGCCGCTTCTGGGCGAGTCTCGTGCTTGGCAGCAAAACGTACCAAGGCAATGTGCAGCAAGCACATCAGCCGCTGCCCGGCATCGAGCCGAGGCATTTCAGCCACTGGCTGTATCTGTTCCTCGATACGGTCGAGTCGCGCTACCGGCCCGCGGCGGCCGTGCAGTTCATGGAGCCCGCGCTGCGGATCGCACAGAGCCTGCAGTTGAGCCGCTTCGGCTGGGAGTACAAGATTCCGGCGGAACAGCAGGCGCTGCTCGCGCGCATTGCACCGCGCGAGCGCGCGGTGGGTTCCGGGCGCGGTCACTGAATGCCGGGCTGGCGAACGGGTTCAGGCCGGTGAGCGTGATGGCAAGATACAGGTCGGCCAAAACAAACTCACGGGCCGACCGCACGGCGCACCTGGCCACGGCTGGCGGGATTGGCGGTTAGTTGCATTCTATGCGGCACCTGCACCATGAGTGCGATCTGTCTGCCCGCAAAGCAACTTCAGTCCGCTGCTGGAACCACGCTCAGCCCTTCTCCGGCGCCACGTTCCCCGAGGTGATGCCCCAGCGCGCGAGCGCCGCATCGTCGGCCACGCGGGCATCCACCCACCGCGCGCCGTCCGGCGTTTCTTCCTTCTTCCAGAACGGCGCCTCGGTCTTCAGATAATCCATCACGAATTCGCACGAGGAGAACGCGTCGCCCCGATGCATCGACGTCGTCGCCACGAGGACGATCTGATCAAGCGGCGCGAGCTTGCCGACCCGATGCACGATCAGCACCTCGATGCCCGGCCAGCGCCGCTGCGCTTCGGCAACGATGCTCTCCAGCGCCTTCTCGGTCATGCCGGGATAGTGCTCCAGTTCCATCGTCGCAACCGTGCTGCCCTCGTTGAGGTCGCGCACGGTGCCGACGAAGCACGCCACCGCGCCAATCGCCGGATTGCGCGCTCGCAGTTGCGCGACCTCGGTCGTCAGGTCGAAATCTTCGGTTTGTACGCGCACGGGCATGGCCGCTCTCCTCTACGCCTTAGCCGCCCGTCACCGGCGGGAAGAATGCCACTTCGCAGCCCTCGGTAATGCGCGTGGCCGGTTCTGTCATCACGTGATTGCAGGCCATGCGCAGCGCGCGGCCTTCCGCCAGCGCCTCCGCCCAGACGCCGCCGCGCGCGCGCAGCCAGCCGCGCACATCGCCCACCGTCGCGATGCCGTCGGGCACCGTCACCGATTCCTCGGCCACGCCCAGTGCCTCGCGCACGCTCGCAAAAAATCTCAACTGGATCTTCATAAAGTCCGGCTCAATACAGCAATTCTGTGAAAGGAATGAAGCGCACCGTCTCGCCCGCGCTGATCGGATGATGCGGCGGGTTGTCGATGAGGCCGTCGCCCCAGACGGTCGAGGTCAGCACCGCCGAACTCTGGTTCGGGAACAGATCGAGGCCGCCCGCCGGATTCACGCGCGCGCGCAGGAACTCGTTGCGGCGGTCGCCCTTCGCCTGCGTAAAATCGGCGCGCAGCGACAGCGCGCGCGGGCTCACATGGGTCGCGCCCGCCAGACGCAGCACAAACGGCCGCACGAACAGCAAGAAGGTGACGAAACTCGATACAGGATTGCCCGGCAGGCCGATGAAGAACGCCTCATCCGCGTTTGCCTGCGTCTGTGGTTGAGTCTGCGTCTGCCTTTGAACCTCGCTGCGCCGCACCGCGCCGAACGCGAGCGGCTTGCCCGGTTTCATCGCGATCTGCCACATCGCGAGCCGCCCTTCGGCCTCGACGGCCGGTCTCACGTGATCCTCCTCGCCTACCGATACGCCCCCGCAGGTCAGGATCAGATCGTGCCCATTGGCCGCCTCGCGCAGCGTTGCGCGCGTCGCGTCGAGTCGATCCGGCACGATGCCGTAATCGGTCACCTCGCAACCGAGGTTGCGCAACAGGCCGCTGAGCGTGAAGCGGTTCGAGTTGTAGATCGCGCCGGGACGCAGCGGCTCGCCTGGCATCGTCAGTTCGTCGCCGGTGAAGAACACCGCGACCTTCAGACGTCGCGCCACGTCGAGCGTCGCGCAGCCCACCGATGCCGCCAGCCCGAGCGCCTGCGGCGTGAGCCGCGTGCCGGCCGGCAGGATCACCGAGCCCTTATGAATGTCGGCGCCCTGTGCCGTGATCCACTCGCCGGCCTTCGGCGTGTGAAGAAACGTCACGTCGCCATCGGCGGTCTCGGTCTGCTCCTGCATGACGACGGCGTCCGCGCCGGGCGGCACCGTCGCGCCCGTGAAAATGCGCGCGGCCGTGCCCGCCGCCAGCGGCTGCGGCGCGTGGCCCGCCGGAATGCGCTGCGAGACCGGCAGACGGCGGCTGCCCTGCGCGAGATCGGCAACGCACACCGCGTAGCCGTCCATCGCGCTCGTGTGCATCGGCGGCACGTCGAGCGGCGACACCACATCGGCTGTCAGCACGCGGTTCAACGCGTCGAGTGTCGGCAGCGTTTCGGTTCCGCGACCGGCGAGCGCGACCGGCGTCGCTGCGCCTAGCAGCGTCGCTAGCGCATCGGCGGTGGAAAGCATCGGAGCGCGCGCGGCGGGAGCATTGGAGGGAGAAGTGGACATCGGAGCGTGTGGGAGACGGCCCGCGGGCCGCCTGCAACGGTTGGTCTCGTAATATTGTAGCGGCGCGGACACGGCATTGCGCCGTGTCCCTGGCACGCTGCACCGCCAGCCCCGCACGGGCCGGCAGAGCACGATCAGTCCGCGGTACGAACGGCGATATAGTCCTTCACCCGTTGCGCATTCGCCGGGACGACCTCGAAGCGCTGCGGCAGCGACTCCAGCCCCGCAAACGCGGCCGGACGCTCAGCCTCACGATCGAGCGCCTCGCGAATCGTCTCGCCGAACTTGATCGGCTGCGCCGTCTCCAGCACGATCATCGGCACGCCCGGCTGCAGATGCTCGCGCGCGACCTTCACGCCGTCAGCCGTGTGGGTGTCGATCATCGTGTGATAACGCGCGTAGACGTCGCGGATCGTCGCGACGCGGTCGTCGTGGCTGCTGCTGCCCGACACGAAGCCGAACTGCGCGACGCGTGCGAAGTCGCCGCTCGCCGCGAGATCGAATCCGCCCTTTTCTTCGACGTCGCGAAAGAGTTGCGCGACGCGCGCCGGATCGCGGCCGAGCAGATCGAAGACAAAGCGCTCGAAGTTCGACGCCTTCGAGATATCCATGCTTGGGCTGCTCGTGTGCCACGTTTCCGACGAGCCGCGCACGCGGTAGATGCCGGTGCGGAAGAACTCGTCGAGCACGTCGTTCTCGTTGGTCGCGACGACGAGCTTTTCGATCGGCAGGCCCATCATGCGCGCAATGTGGCCCGCGCAGACGTTGCCGAAGTTGCCCGACGGCACGGTGAACGAGACGCGCTCTTCGTTGCTCTTCGTCGCCGCGAAGTAGCCCGCGAAGTAGTAGACGACCTGCGCGACGACGCGCGCCCAGTTGATCGAATTCACCGTGCCGATCTTGTGCTGCGCCTTGAACGCGTGATCGTTCGAAACGGCCTTCACGATGTCCTGACAATCGTCGAACACGCCTTCCACCGCGAGGTTGAAGATGTTCGGGTCCTGCAGGCTGAACATCTGCGCGGTTTGGAATGCGCTCATCTTCTTGTGCGGCGAGAGCATGAACACCCGCACGCCCTTCTTGCCGCGCATCGCGTATTCGGCGGCACTGCCCGTATCGCCCGAGGTCGCACCGAGAATGTTCAGCTGCTGGCCGGCCTTCGCGAGCGCGTACTCGAACAGGTTGCCGAGCAGCTGCATCGCCATGTCCTTGAACGCGAGCGTCGGACCGTTCGAGAGTTCGAGCAGCGAAAGCTGCGTGCCGTTTTCTTCGCCGAGCGCGGTGAGCGGCGTGATCCGGCTCGCGTCCTCGCCGTGGCGCACGTTGCAGTAGGTCGCCGCCGTGTAGGTGCGGCGCGTGATGTCGCGCAGGTCGTCGGCGGGAATGTCGTCGCAGAACTTCGAGAGGATCTCGAACGCGAGATCCGCGTACGACAGGCCGCGCCAGCGCGCGAGTTCTTCCTTGCCGATCCGGGGATACTGCGACGGCAGGTACAGCCCGCCGTCGCGCGCAAGACCCGCCAGCAGGATGTCGGAAAATGCGTGATGCTCGCCGGCACCCGCGCCGCGCGTCGATACGTAATTCATTGGCTTGCCCTTAGTCCAGTCCTTCCATGCGCAGCTTCGTCACCGACGACTTCACGGTCGCGAGCTTCTCGATCTTTCCGATCGCCGCGTTCACGTTCTTTTCGACGGTGATGTGCGTGATCAGGATGATGTCCGTCTCCGCCTTGCCGTGCGCGTCGACCTGCTCCGATTCCTTTTGCAGGAGCGCGTCGATCGAAATACCGCTGTCTGCAAGGATGCGCGTGATGTCGGCCATCACGCCGGTCTGGTCGGCCACGCGCAGGCGCAGGTAGTAGCCGCTCGTGACTTCCTCGATCGGCAGGATCGGCGTGTTCGAAAGACGGTCCGGCTGGAACGCGAGATGCGGCACACGATGCCCCGGGTCGGCGGTGTGCAGGCGCGTGACGTCCACGAGATCGGCCACCACGGCCGACGCCGTCGGCTCGGCGCCCGCGCCCTTGCCGTAATACAGCGTCGATCCGACAGCGTCGCCGTACACGACGACGGCGTTCATCGCGCCTTCCACGTTCGCGAGCAGGCGCTTGGCCGGAATCAGCGTGGGATGCGTGCGCAGTTCGATGCCGTGGTCGGTGCGGCGCGCGATGCCGAGCAGCTTGATGCGGTAGCCGAGTTCCTCGGCGTACTTGATGTCGATGGCGTCGAGCTTGCTGATGCCCTCGACGTAGGCCTTGTCGAACTGCACCGGCACGCCGAACGCGATTGCGCTCATGATCGTGGCCTTGTGCGCGGCGTCCACGCCTTCGATGTCGAAGGTCGGATCGGCTTCGGCATAGCCCAGTTCCTGCGCGCCCTTGAGCGCCGTCGCGAAGTCGAGGCCGCGCTCGCGCATCTCCGACAGGATGAAATTGGTCGTGCCGTTGATGATGCCCGCAATGTACTGGATGCGGTTCGCCGTGAGGCCTTCGCGCAGCGCCTTGATGATCGGAATGCCGCCCGCGACCGCCGCCTCGAACGCGACCATCACGCCCTTCGTGCTCGCGGCCTCGAAGATCTCGGTGCCGTGGACCGCCAGCAGCGCCTTGTTCGCGGTGACGACATGCTTGCCGTTGGCGATGGCGCGCAGCACGAGATCCTTCGCGATGCCGGTGCCGCCGATCATTTCGGCCACGATGTCGATCGACGGGTCGTCGACGACGGCGTTGAAGTCGGTCGTGAGGTCCACCGTGCCGGCGGCGTCGCCGAGCTGCGCCATGGCCTTGGCCGGGTTGCGCACGGCGACGCGCGCAACCTCGATGCCGCGGCCGGCGCGGCGTTTGATTTCTTCCTGGTTGCGGCGCAGTACCGTGAAGGTGCCGCTACCCACCGTGCCGAAGCCCAAGAGACCTACTTTGATCGGTTCCATGCCGCGTGTGTTCGTCTTTTAAGTATGTGAATGGGAATGCCGTGGCGCCCGTGGCCCTCGGGGGCTGTTTCAGGTGCCGTGTTTCTTGCGGTAACCGGCGAGGAACCGCTCGATGCGGTTGATCGAGTCGGTCAGGTCGTCGACGTTCGGCAGGAACACCACGCGGAAGTGGTCGGGCTGCTTCCAGTTGAAGCCGGTGCCCTGCACGAGCAGCACGCGCTCCTGAAGGAGCAGATCGAGGATGAACTGCTGGTCGTTCTCGACCGGATAGAGCTTCGGGTCGAGGCGCGGGAACATGTAGAGCGCCGCTTCCGGCTTCACGCAGCTCACGCCGGGAATCGCCGTGAGCATGTTGTACGCGAGCTCGCGCTGGCGATACAGGCGCCCGCCCGGCAGGATCAGGTCGTTGATGCTCTGGTAGCCGCCGAGCGCGGTCTGGATCGCATACTGGCCCGGCACGTTCGGGCACAGGCGCATCGAGGAGAGGATGCCGAGCCCTTCGATGTAGTCCTTCGAGCGGCGGCGGTTCTCGCCCGTCATGCCCGAGATGTACATCCAGCCCGCGCGGTAGCCGCACGCGCGGTAGCTCTTCGAGAGGCTGTTGAGCGTGACCGTGATCACGTCCTCGGACAGCGCGCCGAGCGCCGTGTGGGTCTTGCCGTCGTAGATGATCTTGTCGTAGACCTCATCGGCGAAGATGATGAGGCCGTACTCGCGCGCGAGGGCAACGAGCCCGCGCAGCAGGTCGTCCGAATAGAGCGCGCCGGTCGGGTTATTCGGGTTGATGACGACGAGCGCACGCGTGTTGGGCGTGATCTTCGCGCGGATGTCGTCGAGATCGGGCATCCAGGCGTTCGACTCGTCGCAGATGTAGTGAACCGGCGTGCCGCCCGACAGGCTCACCGCCGCGGTCCAGAGCGGATAGTCGGGCGCGGGCAGCAGCACTTCGTCGCCGTCGTTCAGCAGCGCCTGCATCGCCATCACGATCAGCTCGGACGCGCCGTTGCCGATGTAGATGTCGTCCAGCTCGACGCCCTTGACGCCCTTTTGCTGGGCGTAGTGCATGATCGCCTTGCGCGCGGCGAACACGCCCTTCGAGTCCGAATAACCCGACGCTCCGGGCAGATTCAGGATCATGTCCTGAATGACCTCGTCGGGCGCGTCGAAGCCGAACGGCGCGAGATTGCCGATATTCAGCTTGATGATGCGATGGCCTTCGTCTTCGAGGCGCTTCGCATGTTCGAGCACCGGGCCGCGAATGTCGTAGCAGACATTTTGCAGCTTGTTGGATTTGAGGATCGGTTTCACGGCGGGCAGTCAGTTAAAAGGGCTAAATTGGGCCGAACGACGGGCGAACAGTATTTGTACCGGCTATAGCGAAGACGCGCTGCGGCTTTGCGGCCGGCCGGACCGGCACTTCAGCGGGAGAAGACACGGGGCGCGGCCGGCAATGCCGGCCAGCGGCGCGCTTTGAATTCAGCATTCTGTGCGTGCTGCGCTTGCTCTGTGCGCTCGTCTTGTCCCGTCCTGGGCTGCCTGGCGGTGACCTGACAGTGGCCCGAACTGAGGCTGGCCTTGTCGCGGCCGGGCCTGTTGCCGGGTGATTGCGCAGCAGGCCGTACAGCTCGTGACAGACGGCGCGCATAGCGTGGGGCGCCGCAGCAGCGGCTAAAAAGTTATAATTTAGCGGATTTCGGCCAACTTCCGCAATGCACACAAGCAATGCGCGCGACGCCGCATCGGCCACGCGGGGCGAGCCGGAGCAACGCGGCACCGCCGCCCGTCAGCCCTGATAGAGGCTTGGGCGCGAGCGCATGCATGGGCGGCCAGATCCGAACGCTCGGCTCATCGAACCGCGACAACCCGGAACATCGTTTTGAAACTACACCAGGATTCAAGCGGCGCGCTCAATACCGTCACCGGTTACGGCGCCGACTACGTCGAAGTCAATCTCGAACGCCACCAGGGCAGCATCATCGTCTTTCCCGACTCGCCAGTCGTTCCCTGGCCCGTGAGTGCGTTCGACGCCCTGACCCCCGAACTCTTCGAAATGCTGCTCGCCCTCGACCCCGAGGTCGTCCTGTTCGGCAGCGGCGAGCGGCTGCGCTTTCCGCATCCGCGCATGACCGCCGCGCTGGCCGCGCACCGGATCGGCGTCGATGCGATGGACCTCAAGGCCGCGTGCCGCACCTACAACATCCTGATGGCAGAGGGCCGCAGGGTGGCCGCCGCGCTGCTCATCGAACGCTGATCGAACGCTGATCCAGCTCGCCAGTTAATCGCGCCTTAAGGCGCGATGGCTTACACTTGCGCGCCGTATCGAACCCCGAACGCAATAACAGGCTGGAACCGATGAACGAAACGCTTTCGAGGCCCCCGCAACCGATGAACGAAACGCTTTCGAGGCCTCCGCTCACCCGTGCCGCGATCCTGCTCCTGATCGTTGCGCTCGCTGTGATCTGGTTCGCACCGCTCGGCTGGCGCCACCTGCTGCCGAGCGACGAAGGCCGTTACGCCGAAATGGCGCGCGAGATGCTCGCGAGCGGCGACTGGATCACGCCGCGCTACAACGCCTACAAATACTTCGAAAAGCCGCCGCTGCAAACCTGGGCCAACGCGCTCACGTTCGCGTGGTTCGGCATCGGCGAGTGGCAGGCGCGGCTCTATACCGCGCTCACCGGTTTCGCAGGCGTGCTGCTGATCGGCTTCACGGGCGCGCGCGTATTCAATGCGGCGACCGGCTTCTTCGCGGCGCTCGTGCTGGCAACCGCGCCATACTGGAACCTGATGGGCCACTTCAACACGCTCGACATGGCCCTGTCGTTCTGGATGCAGCTCACGCTGTGCGCACTGCTGCTCGCCCAGCGTCCGGGGCTGCCAAAGGGCCAGGTGCGGCTGTGGATGTGGGTCTGCTGGGGGTCGATGGCGCTCGCGGTGCTCTCGAAGGGCTTGATCGGCCTGATCCTGCCGGGCGCCGTGCTCGTCCTCTATACGCTGATTGCACGCGACTGGGCGCTCTGGAAGCGCCTCTATCTCGCCAGCGGCCTGATCGTGTTCTTCGCGATCGTCTCGCCGTGGTTCATCCTCGTGCAGCAGCGCAATCCCGAGTTCTTCAATTTCTTCTTCATCGTCCAGCAGTTCCGCCGCTACCTCACGCCGGAGCAGAACCGTCCCGGCGCGTTCTGGTACTTCATTCCGGTGATCCTGGTCGGTTTCCTGCCGTGGCTCTCGGTAAGCGTGCAGAGCCTGCGCCACGCGCGCGCCACGCCGCGCCAGCCCAACGGCTTCGCCCCCGTCACGTTGATGCTCGTCTGGAGCGTCTTTATCTTCCTGTTCTTCAGCGTGTCGCACTCGAAGCTGATCTCCTACACGCTGCCGATCGCCCCGCCGCTTGCGCTCATCATCGGCATGTACCTGCCGATGATGACCCGCGAGCAATGGCGCCGCCACCTCGCGGGCTACATGTTCCTCTGTCTCGCGGTCGCGCTCGGCTCGTTCTACCTCACGCGCCTTGGCAACGCCCGCAATCCGAACGCACTCTATCGCGAATTCCAGGTGTGGGTGTTCGCCGCGGCGTCTGTCGGCTTCGTCGTGACGGCCATCGGCCTGTGGCTGAACCGCGCGCCGCGCACGCCCGCGACCGGCGCCACCGCACCGGCCGTCGCGCTCGGCGCTGCCTGGATTTTGCTCACGACGATCGCCGGCACCGGCCACGACGTTTTCGGCACGCTGAGTTCGGGCGCGCCGCTCGCCCCGGCCGTGCGCGCGGCCATCGCCAGAATGCCGCCCGATACGCCGTTCTATTCGGTGGGCGTGCTCGACCACACGATGCCGTTCTACGTGCGCCACACCATGACGATGGTTCAGGTGACCGACGAGCTTGCATTCGGCATTTCCGAGGAACCGCAGAAATGGGTGCCGACGATCGCGGACTGGGAAGCGCGCTGGAAGACCGAGCGCTACGCGCTCGCGCTGATGCCGGTGGAGCGCTACACCGAACTGGCCGCGCAAGGCCTGCCGATGCGGGTCATTGCGCGCGATGCGCGGCGCGTGGTGGTCGAAAGGCCGCCCCAACCGTAAGCGCCGGCCGGCGGCAGGCGCGCATGGGCGATAATTCCGCCTCGTCGCGTGCGTTGTTGCGTGCGCTGTTGCGTACTTTGTCGCGTGCCTTTTCGCCACAGCCGCCCAAGATCGATCCCCCAATAGATATGTTGAGCCGTTCCCTACGATGAACCCGATTTCCCTCTTCTGCATCCTTGCCGGCGTCGGCCTGAATGCGTGCGCGCAACTGTTGCTGAAAGCCGGTGTCAATGCGGTTGGACACTTCGAATTCACCCGTGCGAACATTCTCCCCGTCGGCCTGAAGCTCGCGACGCAGTTGCCGATCATCGGCGGCCTGAGTTGCTATGTGGTGAGCGTGGCCGTGTGGATCGTCGGGCTGTCGCGCGTCGACGTCTCGATCGCCTACCCGATGCTGTCGCTCGGGTACGTCGTGAACGCCTTCGCGGCGTGGTATCTGTTCGGCGAGGTACTGTCGGTTCAGCGGCTCGTCGGCATCGGCATCATCCTGATCGGCGTATTCGTGCTTGCGCGCAGCTAAAGGCACACGCGGGCACAACCCGGGCACAACCTGGGCACACCCGGCGCACGTCGCTGCACAAGCACCCGCGGCGCCCTTGTACCCAGGGGCGCCGCGCCCCATATAAGCGAACCGTAAGGTTGTCGACCCACCCTTGCGCCTCGCCCCATTCTTCACGAGCAAAGCACACATGACCCAGTCCAACGTTGCGTTCCTGCCGTTCGTCAAACCCGAGATCGACGAAGAAACCATTCAGGGCGTCGCCGACGTGCTGCGTTCCGGCTGGATCACGACCGGCCCGCAGAACCAGGCGTTCGAAGCCGCGCTGTCGGCATTCTGCGGCGGCCGGCCCGTGCGCACGTTCAATTCCGGCACCGCGACGCTCGAGATCGGTCTGCGCATCGCGGGCGTCGGTGCGGGCGACGAGGTCATCACGACGCCGGCGTCGTGGGTCGCCACGAGCAACGTCGTCTACGAAGTCGGCGCGACGCCCGTATTCGCCGATATCGATCCCGTCACGCGCAACATCGACCTCGACAAGCTCGAAGCCGCCATCACGCCGCGCACGAAGGCCATCATCCCGGTCTATCTCGCCGGGATGCCCGTCGATATGGACCGGCTCTACGCAATCGCCCGCCAGCACGGGCTGCGCGTGATCGAGGACGCCGCGCAGGCGTTCGGCGCGACATGGAACGGCAAGCGCATCGGCGCGTTCGGCGACCTCGTGTCGTTCAGCTTCCACCCGAACAAGAACCTCACGTCGATCGAAGGCGGCGCGCTCGTCCTGAACGACGAAGCCGAAGCCTTGCTGGCCCAGAAGTACCGCCTGCAGGGCATCACCCGCACGGGTTTCGACGGCATGGACTGCGACGTGCTCGGCGGCAAGTACAATCTCACGGATGTGGCGGCGCGCGTGGGCCTCGGCCAGCTCAAGCACATCGAACGCTTCACCGCGCAGCGGCGTGCGCTCGCGCGCGCCTACTTCGCGGGTTTCGAGGGCGGCGCGGCAGTCGGGCTGGGCATGGGACTGCCCGTGGCGGACTTCGCCAACAGCAACTGGCACATGTTCCAGATCACGCTGCCGCTCGAAAAGCTCACGATCAGCCGGGCGGATTTCATGGCGCAGCTGAAGGAGCGCGGCATCGGCTCGGGCGTGCACTACCCGGCGATTCACCTGTTCACGCTCTATCGCGAGCGCGGTTTCAAGGCGGGCATGTTCCCGCACGCCGAGCGGTTCGGCGCGACCACGGTCACGCTGCCGCTCTTCACGCAGATGACGAACGACGACGTGGCGCGCGTGTGCCGCGCCGTCAACGAAATCTGCGCGCAGTACGCGGCGGGCTGAGCCCGACGAGCTGGACGCCAGGCTGCACAGCCAGTCCACACTGAGCGAACGCATTACGAAAACGGAAAAGACGCACTCATGACTCAAACGGAACAAGGCACCTTGACCCCGGACACGCCGGAAGTCTCGGTCATCATTCCGGTCTACAACGAGGAAGCGGGACTCGACGCGCTGTTCGCGCGCCTGTACCCCGCACTCGACCAGCTCAGCACGTCGTATGAAGTCATCTTCATCAACGACGGCAGCCGCGACCGCTCGGCCGCCATGCTCGCCGACCAGTTCCGCGCACGCCCCGACACGACGCGCGCGATCCTGCTGAACGGCAACTACGGCCAGCACATGGCGATCCTCGCGGGCTTCGAGCAGGCGCGCGGCGAGATCGTCATCACGCTCGACGCCGACCTGCAGAATCCGCCCGAGGAAATCGGCAAGCTCGTCTCGAAGATGCGCGAAGGTTTCGACTACGTCGGCACGATCCGCAAGCAGCGCCAGGACAGCCTGTGGCGCCGCAAGGCCTCGCAGGCGATGAACCGCCTGCGCGAGCGCATCACGCGCATCAAGATGACCGACCAGGGCTGCATGCTGCGCGCGTACAGCCGCCGCATCATCGACACGATCAACCGCTGCGGCGAAATCAATACGTTCATTCCGGCGCTCGCGTACACGTTCGCGCAGAACCCCGTCGAAGTCGAAGTCGCGCACGAGGAGCGCTTCGCGGGCGAATCGAAGTATTCGCTCTACAGCCTGATCCGCCTGAATTTCGACCTCGTGACCGGCTTCTCGGTCGTGCCGCTGCAATGGCTGTCGTTCATCGGCGTGATTCTGTCGCTCGGCTCAGCGGGCCTGTTCGTCCTGCTGCTGATCCGCCGCTTCATCATCGGCGCGGAAGTGCAAGGCGTGTTCACGCTCTTCGCCATCACGTTCTTCCTGCTCGGCGTGATCATCTTCGCGCTCGGGCTGCTCGGCGAGTACATCGGCCGCATCTATCAGCAGGTGCGCGCGCGTCCCCGTTATCTGGTGCAGACGATTCTCGAACAGCGCAACGCGCCTGCCATCGCGCAAGCGCCGCGCGAGAACCTCGCACCGCCCGTCCAACCGGCCTCGCTCAGTCAGGGAGCACAAAAATGAAGCCGCGCGCCGTCGTCTTCGCCTATCACAACGTTGGAGTGCGCTGCCTGCAGGTGCTGCTCGCGGGCGGCGTCGACGTCGAACTCGTCGTCACCCACGAGGACAGCCCGACCGAGAACATCTGGTTCGGCAGCGTGAAATCAGTGGCGCTGGAGCATGGCATCGACGTGATCACGCCCGCCGACCCGAAGAGCGCCGAGCTGCGCGCGGCCGTTTCGGCGGCGCGCCCGGATTTCATCTTCTCGTTCTACTACCGGCACATGCTGTCCGCCGACCTGCTCGCGCTCGCCGCGCGCGGCGCGTACAACATGCACGGCTCGCTGCTGCCGAAATATCGCGGCCGCGTGCCGACCAACTGGGCCGTGCTGCGCGGCGAAACCGAAACCGGCGCGACGCTGCACGAAATGGCGGCGAAGCCCGACGCGGGCGCGATCGTCGCCCAGACGCCGGTGCCGATCCTGCCCGACGACACCGCCGCGCAGGTCTTCGACAAGGTCACGGTCGCCGCCGAGCAGACGCTCTGGCGCGTGCTGCCCGCGCTCATCGCGGGCGAGGCGCCGCATCTGCCGAACGATCTCGCGCAGGGCAGCTACTTCGGCGGGCGCAAGCCGGAAGACGGCCGCATCGATTTCAGCCAGAGCGCGCAGCAGGTCTACAACCTGATCCGCGCCGTCGCGCCGCCGTATCCGGGCGCGTTTGCCGACATCGGCGGCGAGCGTTTCATGATTGCCCGCGCGCGCCTCGCCCGGCCGGGTGCGGCGCCTGCGGCGCTGGCCGGATTGCCCGCGGGCATCCACGTAAGCGATAATGCGCTCTTTGCCCTCTGCGGCGACGGTCGCGCCATCGCGATCCACGAACTGCGGCACCTGTCCGGACATGCCGAAGGGCAATCCGGCGACGGTCACGAAACCGTCGTCACGCCCGCCGCATTCGCCGAATTCACCTCATCTGCATCCCGTCAATGAAAAAAGTCCTGATCCTGGGTGTGAACGGCTTCATCGGCCACCACCTCTCCAAGCGCATCCTCGAAACCACGAACTGGGAAGTGTTCGGGATGGACATGCAGACCGACCGCCTCGGCGATCTCGTCAAGCATGAACGGATGCACTTCTTTGAAGGCGACATCACGATCAACAAGGAGTGGGTCGAGTACCACGTCAAGAAGTGCGACGTGATCCTGCCGCTCGTCGCGATCGCCACGCCCGCAACGTACGTGAAGCAGCCGCTGCGCGTGTTCGAACTCGACTTCGAGGCGAATCTGCCGATCGTGCGTTCGGCCGTGAAGTACGGCAAGCACCTCGTGTTCCCGTCGACCTCCGAGGTCTACGGCATGAGCAGCGACGAGCAGTTCGATCCGGACGCCTCGCCGCTCATCTACGGCCCGATCAACAAGCCGCGCTGGATCTACGCGTGCTCGAAGCAGCTCATGGACCGCGTGATCTGGGGCTACGGCATGGAAGGCCTGAACTTCACGCTGTTCCGTCCGTTCAACTGGATCGGCCCGGGCCTCGACACGATCTACACGCCGAAGGAAGGTTCGTCGCGCGTCGTGACGCAGTTCCTCGGCCACATCGTGCGCGGCGAGAACATCAGCCTCGTGGACGGCGGCGCGCAAAAGCGCGCGTTCACCGACATCGGCGACGGCATCGACGCGCTGATGAAGATCATCGAGAACAAGAACGGCGTGGCGACGGGCAAGATCTACAACATCGGCAACCCGGCCAACAACTTCTCGGTGCGCGAACTCGCGCACAAGATGCTGGCGCTCGCCGCCGAGTACCCGGAATACGCGGAGTCCGCCAAGCGCGTGCAACTGGTCGAAACGTCGTCGGGCGCGTACTACGGCGCGGGCTACCAGGACGTGCAGAACCGCGTGCCGAAGATCGACAACACGAAGCAGGAACTCGGCTGGGCGCCCAAGGCGACGTTCGACGACGCCCTGCGCAATATCTTCGAAGCGTACCGCGGCCACGTCGGCGAGGCCCGCGCGCTCGTCGAACAGCAGTAACGCGCACACGCGGCAACAGGGAACCTGGCAACTTGGCCCGCATCGTCCTGAAAATCGACGTCGACACGCTGCGCGGCACGCGCGAAGGCGTGCCGAATCTCGCGCGCATCTTCGACCGTTACAAGGCGCGCGCGACTTTCCTCTTCGCCCTCGGCCCGGACCACACGGGCTGGGCGCTGCGCCGCGTGTTCCGCCCGGGCTTCCTGAAGAAGGTCTCGCGCACGTCGGTGGTCGAGCATTACGGCGTGAAGCAGTTGATGTATGGCGTGCTGCTGCCCGGGCCGGACATTGGCGTGAAGGCGGCCGCCGATATGCGCGCGATCCACGAAGCCGGTTTTGAATGCGGCATACACACGTGGGATCACGTGTACTGGCAGGACAACGTGCGCAACCGCGACGGCGACTGGACCGCACGCGAGATGCGCAAGAGCTACGAGCGCTTCACGCAGATCTTCGGCACGCCGCCCGTCACGCACGGCGCGGCGGGCTGGCAGATGAACGACGCGGCCTTCCGGCAGATCGACGCCTGGGGCATGCGTTACGCGTCCGATGGGCGCGGGCACTCGCCCTATCTGCCGGTCGTCGACGGGCATACGCTCAACCACGTGCAGATGCCGACCACGCTGCCGACGCTCGATGAAGTGCTCGGCGTGGATGGCATCGATGAGAACACGGTCGCCGCGTGGATGCTCAAGCTCACCGAGCATAATCCGCATGACCAGGTCTTCACGCTGCACGCGGAACTCGAAGGCCAGAAGCTTGCGCCCGTGTTCGAGCAGCTGCTCGCGGGCTGGCGCGCGCAGGGCCACACGTTTGCCACGATGGGCGACTACCATGCCGCGCTGGACCTCGAATCGCTGCCATCGTACCCTGTCACCTGGGGCGAGATCGAAGGCCGTTCCGGCCAGTTGATCGTCCAGCCCGACTGAATCCGCCGTTCGCACGCGTATCCCGAAGCTGGCCGCCGCGAAGGCTGCATGCGATGCGTGCCGCCTTTGCATGCCCCCTTCGCGTACGCCGCACGCATCGTCCGACCATCATCCGAGACAATAACAACCGGAGAATCCTGTGCCGATCGCAGTCGACCAACCCGTTCCCGACTTCACCGCCCCCGCCACCGGCGGCGACTTCACGCTGTCGAGCCTCAAGGGCAGCAAGGTCGTCCTGTACTTCTATCCGAAGGACAACACGCCGGGCTGCACGACCGAAGGGCTGCAGTTTCGCGACCTCAATCCGAAGTTCGAAACAGCGGGTGCGCGGATCATCGGTGTCTCGCGTGACAGCGTGCGCTCGCACGAGGGCTTCAAGGCCAAGCTCGAACTGCCGTTTACCTTGGTATCGGATGCCGATGAAGCGCTATGCACGCTCTTCGACGTCATCAAACTGAAGAAAATGTATGGCAAGGAAGTGCGTGGAATCGAGCGCTCCACGTTCCTTATCGACGCCTCTGGCGTGCTGCGTCGCGAGTGGCGCGGCATCAAGGTTCCGGGCCATGTCGACGAGGTCCTGGAAGCTGTACAAGCGCTTTGAGGCGCGTTATATTGGGCTGCAATGAGTGCCTGTCCACCCCATTTTTCGTCGCGTTGCGACCCAGGTTATGACCCGGGTTACATCCCAGATACGGCCGGTCGTCGAATGACCGGCGATGCACATCCGGGGCACCGCGCCATTGCCGCAGTCGAGCCGCTTGCCTCGTTAGCCGGGGCGGCGGCTTTTTTGTTTGCAGTTCCGCCACCGCGCCGGAACACGTTGCGGTCACGCGTCTTCGTCAAGGAGCCGATCGAAAACCAGGCGAACCGGCATTTCCAGACCTGAGCGCGCACCCAGCGCGGCTGCACAGGGCGCCTACCCGGCGCCCGGACCGCACCGCCCGAAAGCGCACCCTACTCGACCACTCGACCCGAATTTTTCGAGGGACACCATGCCTTTGCCTACCCCCCCCAGCAAGCTCGGCAACCTGCTGCCGCCTGAGGAATACAAGGCGCGCGCGCGCGCCACGCGCGGCAACCGCAAAGCTGTAAGCGAACAAGACGCTGTCGCCGTCGCGGACTTCGGTCCCGCGAGCGTCGCCGAGCCGATGTCCCCGGCCGCGAACGCCGCAACGACGCTGCGCACGGTCCCCCTGCCGACCGGCGACGCCGAACTGGCCGCCCTCGAACCCGTCGCGCCCGCACCCGCGAAAAAGCGCAAGCAGCAGGCCGCTGCGCTGCTGCAGCCCGTCCAGGCGCGCGCCGAGCCTGAAGCACCCGTCGCACCGGTCGCACGCAGCGCCAAACCGGCCGCCGCGAAGCTCGACGCCGGCGCCGCAACGGGTAAGCGCGCCACCGGGAAAAAACGCCTGCATCCGGAAGAAAGCATCGAAGTGCGCAAGCTCTTCGTGCTCGACACGAACGTGCTGATGCACGATCCGACCTGCCTGTTCCGCTTCGAGGAACACGACGTCTATCTGCCGATGATGACGCTCGAGGAACTCGACAACCACAAAAAGGGCATGTCCGAAGTCGCGCGCAACGCACGCCAGGTGAGCCGCACGCTCGACCAGTTGGTGGCGACCGCCGACCCGATCTCGGAAGGCATTTCGCTCGCGCGCCTCGGCAGCCGCGAAGCGCTCGGCCGTCTGTACTTCCAGACCACGCTCACGCACATCGATCCGGTCGACGGCCTGCCCCAGGGCAAGGCCGACAACCAGATCCTCGGCGTCGTGCGCGCGCTGCAGCGCGACCGGCCGGACCGCCTCGTCGTGCTGGTGTCGAAAGACATCAACATGCGCATCAAGGCGCACGCGCTCGGCCTGCCCGCGGAAGACTACTTCAACGATCAGGTTCTCGAAGACAAGGATCTGCTCTACTCGGGCGTGCGCGCGCTGCAGCAGGATTTCTGGACGAAGCACGCGAAGGGCATGGAGTCCTGGCAGGACACCAAGACCGGCACGACCTATTACCGCGTGACGGGTCCCGAGTGCGCGTCGATGCTCGTGAACGAGTTCGTCTATCTGGAGCCGCAAAACGGCGAACCGGCGTTCCACGCGATCGTGCGCGAACTCAACGGCAAGACGGCGCTGTTGCAGACGCTGCGCGACTACGGCCATCACAAGAACAACGTGTGGGGCATCACGGCGCGCAATCGCGAGCAGAACTTCGGGCTCAATCTGCTGATGAACCCGGAGATCGATTTCGTCACGCTGCTCGGGCAGGCGGGTACGGGCAAGACGCTCGTCGCGCTCGCGGCGGGCCTCGCCCAGGTGCTCGACGACAAGCGCTACAACGAGATCATCGTGACGCGCGCGACGGTGCCGGTCGGCGAAGACATCGGCTTCCTGCCGGGCACGGAAGAGGAAAAGATGCAGCCGTGGATGGGCGCCTTCGACGATAACCTCGAAGTCCTCCAGAAGACCGACGACGCAGCCGGAGAATGGGGCCGCGCGGCCACGCAGGAACTGATCCGCTCGCGGCTGAAGGTCAAGAGCATGAATTTCATGCGCGGGCGCACGTTCGTCGACAAGTACCTCATCATCGACGAAGCGCAGAACCTCACGCCGAAGCAGATGAAGACGCTCGTCACGCGCGCGGGTCCGGGCACGAAGATCGTGTGCCTCGGCAATATCGCGCAGATCGATACGCCTTATCTGACTGAAGGCAGCTCGGGCCTGACCTATGTCGTCGATCGCTTCAAGGGCTGGGCGCACAGCGGCCACGTAACGCTCGCGCGCGGCGAGCGCTCGCGGCTGGCCGATTACGCGTCGGACATCCTCTAGGCAACATCGAGGCAACATCGAGCGCAAGCCGCTCACGAGGGCTGTATCCGGATCACCGGATACAGCCCTTTTTTATTGCGCAGCGTTCCAGCGAAGCAACAGTTGGCGCACCAACTTCAAGTAAATTATCAAGAATTCTTGCGAGTGCCGCGCCAGACGGGCTACCATCGGCGCATTATCCGCTACCATCCGCAGCGGGCGCCCTCGCCCGTCCGAGCGTTTCATGCGCCGACTCTGGCTTCCGTTACTGATCGTGGTCTTCCTCGCGGCGTGTTCGAGCACGCCGGAAAGATATTCGCGCAGCGGCGGCTCATCGACGGCCATCAACGCCTCGCGCACCCGGCCACCCGGTTTCCCGAATTTCGTCGATCACAGCGTCGGCCGCGAAGAGATCTCGATCCAGGCGATGGGGCTCGTCGGCATTCCCTACCGCTGGGGCGGCAATACGCCCGATAGCGGCTTCGATTGCAGCGGGCTCGTCAAATACGTGTTCGCGCGCGCGGCGTTTGTCGATCTGCCGCGCACGACCGCCGACATGAGCGGACGCGGCGAGTCCATCGAGCCGGACGAAATCGCCGCCGGCGATCTGGTGTTCTTCAATACGACCGGGCGGCCGCATTCGCATGTCGGGATCTACGTCGGCAAGCTCCGCTTCGTCAATGCGCCCTCGACAGGCGGGACGGTGCGGCTCGACTATCTGACGAACCCGTACTGGGCGAAGCGCTTCGACGGCATCCGCCGCATGGCGCCGCCCAAAGCCACGCCGCAACCGTTCGATACGCCCACCTGGCAAGCGTCCGCGCCCACCCAGCCTGCGCCTGCCGTACCCGCCGTGGCTGCCGCGCCCATGCGCGTGACGAGCGTGAATCAGAACCGGACAATGCCTGCTGCGGCACCCGCGCCGGTTGTCCCAGTCTATGCGGCCGCACGGCCAGCCACCGCGCCAGCGGACGCGTTCGAGCCGCCGCCCGCGGCGCCCGCCACCGCGCAGATGCAGGCGCGCATGGCTGACGGAGCAACGCCCGCAGCGGCCAGCGCCAACGCGCCCGATGCCGACTCGCAACCCGACGCCATCGCCGCAGCCGCCGACGCCTTCGAGCCGCCGCCGCCCGTCGCCGTTGCGGCCGAGCGCCAGGCGGCGCAAGCCGGTTCGACGTCAATCACACCCGCTGCATCGTCCATGCCGCCCGTGCGGATCATGCGCGCCTTGACGGCGCAACCGGCCGGGCGTGCGCCCACGCAGACGAACGACGATCCGATCGCTCGCTTCGCCAACAGCGCCTTCTGATTTCGCGCACAACCGTGCGTGCCCATCCGCTCGCGACATGCCGGTGCGGTTTTCGCCGCCCGCTGCGTCTGCTATCGTTCTGATACCTTTTCGCAGCGAGGCAGCGATGGATCTCGGACTCGGCAACAAGGTGGTACTGGTGACGGGCGGCAGCAAGGGCATCGGACTGGCCTGCGCGCGCGCGTTCGCGAAGGAAGGCGCAAAAGTCGCGATCGTGTCGCGCGATCCGGCGAATCTCGCCCGCGCGCGCGAGCAACTCGCGGACGAAGGACTGCACATCCATCTCACGCGCGCCGATCTGCACGAACCGCACAGCGCGGCAGACGTGGTCGAGGATGTCTCGACGGCCGTGGGCCCGATCGACATCCTCATCAACAGCGCGGGCGCAGCCCGTCGCTACGATCCGGAAGCGCTGGATGCCGCCGCCTTCAAGGCGACCATGGAAGCGAAGTACTTCCCGTACATCTATCCGCAGCAGGAAGTGCTGCGCCGGATGGTGGAACGCGTGAAGGCCGGTGCAACGAGCGAACCCGGAACCATCGTCAACATCATCGGGATGGGCGGCAAGTTCGCGAGCGACATCCACATTGCGGGCGGCGCGGCCAACGCCGCGCTCATGCTCGCCACGGTGGGGCTTGCGCACTATCACGCGCGCTACGGCATCCGCATCAACGCAATCAATCCGGGCGCGACGCTCACGGAACGGCTGCAAGAAGCGGTGCGGCTGGAAGCCGAACGAGAAGGAATCGATGAAGCGACGGCGCTCGCGCGCAGCGAGGGCAAGGTGCCGCTCGGCCGCTATGCGAAGCCTGAGGAGATTGCGGACGTGGCGCTCTTTCTTGCAAGCCGCCGCGCCAGCTATGTGACCGGTGCGCTCATCCCGATGGACGGCTGCTCGACGCCGCTCATCTGAGCAGCCCGCACGGGCGATCAAGGCAACCCGGCGCCGCCTGCCGCAGCGCCGGGCACCGTGTTACATGATGCGGTGGCCGATCCACCAGCCCGCGGCGGCGAGCGCCGCCGAAGCCGGAATCGTCAGAATCCACGCCCAGACGATGTTGCCCGCCACGCCCCAGCGCACGGCGGAGAGCTTCTGCGTCGCGCCCACGCCGACGATTGCGCCCGCAATGGTGTGCGTCGTCGAAACCGGAATGCCGAGCCACGAAGCCGTGAAGAGCGTAATCGCCCCGCCCGTCTCCGCGCAGCAGCCGCCGACCGGCTTGAGCTTGGTGATCTTCTGCCCCATCGTGCGGACGATCCGCCAGCCGCCGAACAGCGTGCCGAGGCCCATCGACAGGTAGCACACGCCCACCACCCAGATCGGCGGCGCGTCGGCGGCCATCGAGGCGTAGCCCGTGGCGATCAGCAGCATCCAGATGATGCCGATGGTTTTCTGCGCGTCGTTGCCGCCGTGGCCGAGGCTGTAGAGGCTCGCGGAAAGGATCTGCAGACGCCGGAAGCGCCGGTCCACCTTGCTTGGCGGCGTGCGGAAATAGAGCCACGACACCAGCAGCATGAAGAACGAGCCGAGGATGAAACCGAGCAGCGGCGAGATGAAGATGAACGCGACCGTCTTCATGAGGCCGTCGAAGTTCAGCGAATGCCAGCCCGACTTCGCGAGCGCCGAGCCCACCAGGCCGCCGATCAGCGCGTGCGACGAGCTGGACGGAATGCCGTAGTACCAGGTCACCACGTTCCAGGCGATTGCCCCGATCAGCGCGCCGAACACGACGTAGTGATCGACGATTCCAGGGTCGATGGTCCCCTTGCCCACCGTGCGCGCAACGTTCAGGTGGAAGATGAAATAGGCGATGACGTTGAACATGGCGGCGAATGCCACCGCCTGCTGCGGTTTGAGCACGCCCGTCGACACGACCGTGGCGATCGAGTTCGCCGCGTCGTGAAAACCGTTCATGAAGTCAAAAACAAGCGAGATGGCCACGAGCGACGCGACCATCCAGATGGCGAGTTGTATCGATTGCATCGCGTCGGGCTCAGGCGTTTTCCAGCACGATGCCTTCGATGATGTTCGCCACATCCTCGCACTTGTCGGTGATCGACTCGAGCAGCTCGTAGATCGCCTTCAGCTTGATCACAGTCTTGACGTTGTCTTCCTCGCGGAAGAGCTTCGACATGGCCGAACGCAGCAGCCCGTCCGCCTCGGATTCGAGCCGGTCGATGTCCTCACAGGCTTGCAGGATCTCGCGTGCCTGCTTCATGTCGGACAGCATCCCAACCGCGGCCTGAACCCGTTCGACGGTCGCCGTGCAGACGTGCGCAAGCTGGCTCGCCTCGGAGGTCACGGCCTGCACGTCGTAGAGCGAAATGGCCGTGGCCACGTCTTCCATCAGGTCGAGCGCGTCATCCATCGCCGAAATCAGCTTGTGGATCTCGTCGCGGTCGAGCGGCGTGATGAAGGTCTTGTGAAGCAGGTCGATTGCTTCGTGGGTCAGCTTGTCGGCGGCCTTTTCGGCAACCTGAACGTTCTGTTTGTGGATTTCCGCATCGGCCAGGTTGTCGATCAGAAGCTCCAGCTCCCGGCTTGCAGAAACGAGGCACTTTGCGTGCGCATTGAAAATTTCAAAGAACTTGCCCTCGGTGGGCATGAATCGGCCGAACATTTGAATCCCGGAAATTGGTCTCGGATTACTGTCATCCAACGGCAATGCGTCTGTCATACAGCGGCCACATTGTACCGTCCGTCCACGCGCGCGCGACTCGCCGCCCACGCAAACGCGGGGTTAAGCCACACGCGACAGAAGCGCGCATGCGGCGCGCATCAGTTCAGGTCGCTTTCCGGCTACTCGCCGTAGAAGTTCTGCGCCCCGGCAAAATTATCGAATTTCGTGTATTGGCCGTGGAACGTGAGGCGAACAGGCCCGATCGGGCCGTTACGCTGCTTGCCGATGATGATCTCGGCAGTGCCCTTGTCGGGGCTGTCCGGGTTATAGACTTCGTCGCGGTAGATAAACAGGATCACGTCCGCGTCCTGCTCGATAGCGCCCGATTCGCGCAAATCCGACATCACCGGGCGCTTGTTCGGCCGCTGTTCCAGACCGCGGTTCAGCTGCGAGAGTGCGACCACCGGCACGTCGAGTTCCTTGGCGAGGCTCTTGAGCGAGCGCGAGATTTCGGAGATTTCCGTCGCCCGGTTCTCGCCGGTCGACGAACCGCTCATCAGCTGCAGATAGTCGACGATGATGAGCCCAAGCTTGCCGCACTGGCGCGCGAGGCGCCGTGCGCGCGAGCGCAGCTCCATCGGGTTCAGGCCGCCGGTTTCGTCGATGAAGATCTGTGCTTCGCTCATTTTCTGCACGGCGTGCGTGAGCTTCGGCCAGTCTTCGTCCGTCAGGCGGCCGGTGCGCATGCGGTGCTGGTCCAGCCGCCCGACCGAGCCGAGCATACGCATGATGAGCTGCGTGCCCGGCATTTCCATCGAGAACACCGCCACGGGCAGGCCATACTCGACGGCCACGTATTCGCCGATGTTCATCGAGAACGCGGTCTTACCCATCGACGGGCGCCCCGCCACGATGATCAGTTCGCCGCCGTGCATGCCCGAGGTCATGCGGTCGAGGTCGACGAAACCCGTCGGCGTTCCGGTCACGTCGCTCGGATTGGCCGTGTGATACAGCGTGTCGATGCGCTCCACGACCTGCGTGAGCAGCGGCCCGATTTCGAGGAAGCCCTGCGTGCCGCGCGCGCCGTCCTCGGCGATCGAGAACACCTTCGCCTCGGCCTCGTCGAGCAGCTGGCGCACTTCCTTGCCCTGCGGATTGAACGCGTCCGAGGAAATTTCGTCGGCGACCGAAACGAGGCGCCGCAGCACCGCGCGGTCGCGCACGATTTCCGCATAGCGACGGATGTTCGCGGCGCTCGGCGTGTTCTGCGCGAGTGCGTTCAGGTACGCGAGGCCGCCCACGTCGTCGGCCTTGCCCGAGGTGGTGAGCGCCTCGTAGACCGTCACCACGTCGGCCGGGCGCGAGGACGCGATCAGGCGGCCGACATGTTCGTAGATAACGCGGTGATCGTAGCGGTAGAAGTCGCTTTGCGCGAGGAAGTCGGCAATCCGGTCCCAGGCGGCGTTATCCAGCAACAGGCCGCCGAGCACCGATTGCTCGGCCTCGATCGAATGCGGCGGGACTTTCAGCGACTCGAGTTGGGGATCGTTCGGAGCGTTCATGGAGGGCAATTATCGGACAAGCCAGCCACCTGGAACAAGCAGCAAACCTGTCAAACGGCAGGACGGGTCACGCACAATAAAAAAGGCAGAAGCCGCGGGGCTCCTGCCTTTCTTGAACCGACAGCGCTCGAGCGGCCCAACCGGGCCGCCCAGGATGCTTAGACGTGCTCGCCCAGCACCGACACCGTGACGTCGACGATGACGTCGGTGTGCAGGCTGACTTGCACCGGGTGGTCGCCCACCATCTTCAGCGGGCCTTCCGGCAGGCGCACTTGCGCCTTTTCCACTGCGAAGCCTTGCTTGGTCAGCGCGACGGCGATGTCGGCGTTCGTGACCGAGCCGAACAAACGGCCGTCCACGCCAGCCTTCTGGCCGATCTGAACGGTCAGGCCGTTCAGCTTTTCGCCTTCTGCCTGAGCGGCTGCCAGCTTTTCTGCGGCGACCTTTTCGAGTTCGGCGCGGCGAACTTCGAATTCGGCGATCGCGTCCTTCGTGGCGCGACGGGCCTTCTTGTTCGGGATCAGGAAGTTACGTGCGTAACCGTCCTTCACCTTGACGATGTCGCCCAGATTACCGAGGTTGACGACTTTTTCGAGAAGAATGATCTGCATTCGGATGCTCCTTGTAGCGTCGTCGGGTTAGGCCTTGTGCTGGTCGGTGTACGGCATCAGCGCAAGGAAACGCGCGCGCTTGATAGCCGTGTCCAGCTGACGTTGATAGTGGGCCTTGGTACCCGTCAGACGCGCCGGCGTGATCTTGCCGTTTTCGCCGATGAAGTCCTTCAGCGTATCGATATCCTTGTAGTCGATCTGCTCGACGCCTGCAGCCGTGAAGCGGCAGAACTTCTTACGCTTGAAGAGCGGGTTTTGCTGTTGACGACGTTTGTCGAATTTCTTACCAGTCGGGCGGGCCATGATTAGTCCTTTCCTGTACCTTGCATTTCGGTGATGTGAAACACCAAGGTTCGCGCGTTACGGTGCTTTTTCGCCAGAAAACCGGTGAAGAGCGTCTCGACGCCCATTTCACAGCTTTCCAGCTTGCCGCAAGCCTCGCCGGCGGCCACAGCATCCATCGTCAGTTCCACGAGGCGGGCAACGCCGGCCTCGACGACTTCGGTGCGGTGGTGCAACGTGCAGCTTGCGATCGGAACGCCGGCGGGGGTATATCGCACCGGTTCGCGTTCGACGACGCTCGCCTTGAGTTGCAGCCTGTTCACGGGGCTTACGAAGTTAACTTAAGCAGCCAGGCTCGAATCCTGATGGCTTGTGTAATTTAAGCCTGCGCGTCGGTCGGCTGGGCAGCCGCCTTCTTGGCTTCTTCGCGCTGCACTTCCTTCATCATCGGCGACGGGCCGGTTTCGGCCTTCTTCATCTTGACGATGAGGTGACGCAGAACGGCGTCGTTGAACTTGAACGCGTGTTCCAGTTCGTCGAGCGTGGTCTGGTCGCATTCGATGTTCATGCAGACGTAGTGAGCCTTCGCGAGTTTCTCGATCATGTAGGCCAGTTGACGACGGCCCCAGTCTTCGATGCGGTGGATCTGGCCACCGTGCGACGTGATCGTGCCCTTGTAACGCTCGATCATGGCGGGCACTTGCTCGCTTTGATCGGGGTGCACGATGAAGACGATTTCGTAATGACGCATTACACACTCCTTGTGGATTAAAGCCGCCCGGGCGCCATTGAATTCTCCGGATTACCCGTTGAATTCTCCGGTGCGGCAAGTGAGAAGCCGAAGAGTGTAACGCGAGACAGCGTCGCGCGCAACTGAAATCAGTCGCGCGCGGCGTGTTTCGGACGTGTTTTCAATGACTTGGCGTGCCCTGCCCCGGTCGGGCGTGCGTCAACTACATGCGAGCGGCGTGCCAACTGTGTGCCAGCTGCGCGCCAACCGAGGCATCGCATGCGCGTTCAAGCGCCGCCGAGGCGCGCGTCCAGCGCGGCGCGCAGGCCCGTGAGCGCCTCCGGCCCGGCATCAGTGACGGCCCACCAGGTCATGCCGCCAGCCTGCCAGCGCGCCAGCGCGTAGCCCTCGCTGATGCGCGGCGGCGGGCCCGCAGTCGCAGCCGGACCCGCCTCGCCCGGCGGGAAGACGTAGAGATCGATCACGTGCTTGCGATAGTGATAGACGAGCACCGCCACGCGCTCACGCCCCACATAGTCGAGCCGGCCGCCTGCGAGCGGGAAGCCCTCGGCGGCGAGATCCTCGACGGGCGGCGCGTAGTCGATCTTGCCGTTGAACCACGGCTTGACCGTGTGCTTGTCCGTCGAGATTACATCGAGATCACGTCCCGAGATCTGGGCGCGGACGTGGCTCGCCACGAGTTCGTTCACGAATTCGCCGCCGGTTGCCGGGCGGCGCAGGTTCAGCGCTGCAGCAAAGCCGAGCGCACAGAGCACGAGCAGCGCACCCGCGAACCAGCTGAAGCCCGCCGCCTGCCCTCCGGCACCCGAGAATCCACCGAACCCGCCAAAGCGTGGCCACGGCCAGGCGCTCCAGCCGGTCTTGCGCGCACGCCCGCGCTCGGGCTCTTCGACGATCTCTCCCGCGCGAGCACCCTGCCCGGCTACGACCGGCGGCAAGGCCGCGATGATGCGCGCGCCGAGCCCTGCCGGTGCGCGGTAGTAGTCCGCGGACTTCACCGCCTTCGACATCGCCTGCACGGTCTGCGCGTCGCGCCGGCACTGTGCGCAGCCGGACAAATGCTCCCGCACGCGCCATTCGTCGGCGGCGGAAAGCTCGCGGTCGACGCTCGCGTCGATCAGTGGGCGCACTTCGTCACATTTCATCGGGCGCCTCCGTCGTAGAGTCACCTGGACGGCCATCTGTATGCGGCTGCGGTCCGCCATCGACAGCCGCCTCGCCAGCGAACCGGCCGACACTCCCCCGCACCGATGGCCGCCTTGCCTGATGGCTCGCCCCGCCGCCATCATCCGCGCCGTTGCCGCTCGTGCCTGGACGCGCAGTTTGCACGTTCGTTTGCACGTTCGTTTGCACGTCAGGCTGCACATTGGGCTGCACGTTGCCTTGCACACGCCCCTGCGAAGCCGCGAGCAGCACCGCGAGCCGACGGCGTCCGCGCGCCAGCCGCGACATCACGGTTCCCACCGGGAGATCGGCGATCACCGCAATCTCGCGATAACTCAATTCCTCCATCTCACGCAGCACGAGCACTTCTCGATACTCCACCGGCAGCCTGTGCAGCGCATCCTGCACGACGCGCGCATCTTCCGCGCGGATTGCGAGCGTTTCCGGGTCCGCGCTCGCGGTTTCCCAGCCTTCCGGCGGCGTGTCGTCGCGCAACTCGTCGAACGGCGTCACCTCTTCCGATGTCGAGCGCCGCCGCCACTCGTCGTACCAGACGCGCCGCACGATCGCGAGCAGCCACGGGCGCGCGAGGTCGCCACGAAACGTGTCGAAGAAACGGAACGCCCGCAGGAACGCCTCCTGAACGATGTCGTCGGCATCGCCCGGATTGCGCGAGAGCCAGCGCGCGAGGTTGTACGCCGCATCGAGATGCGGCAGCGCGAGCGCCTGGAAACGGCTGCTGCGCGCCGCTTCGTCGCTTCCCGCTGGCTCGACTTGCTCGTTCGCGCTTGCGCCCACGCTCGCCCCTCGTGCCTCTTACGGCATCCCTCGTCCTGCTAACCGCGCCTCTCCCTCTCACCTTCTCGTGTTCAGGCCGCCCTGCATGCAGTACCGGCGCTTCAGCCAGTGTATTCCCGCCGTCTACGCCCGCCAGCGAAAAATAAAGCGGGAATACACGGCACGTCCGCGCGGTAAGACAGGCACATCCACGCGTGAGGAGACGACCATGCCCACCACTCTGAAACGGCGCGACTTCCTGCGCCTCGCCGCACTGGGCGGCGGCGTCGCGTTCGCATCGGCACTGCCCGGCTGGGCCGCTGAACGCGACGCCGATTTCTTCTTCGTCCAGCTTTCGGACGCGCACTGGGGCTTCGAAGGCCCGAAGGTCAATCCCGACGCCAAAGGCACGCTGCCGAAGGCAATCGCCGCCGTCAACTCGTTGCCCGCGAAGCCGGATTTCGTCGTGTTCACGGGCGACCTCACGCACACGACCGACGACCCCACCGTGCGCCGCACGCGCATGCATGAATTCCAGTCGATCATTGCCGCGCTGAAAGTCAAGCCGCTCTATCTGATGCCGGGCGAGCACGACGCGAGTCTCGACAACGGCGAGGCGTACCGCGAGCTGTTCGGTCAGACGCACTACACATTCGACCATCGCGGCGTGCATTTCATCGTGCTCGACAACGTGTCCGATCCTGCGGCCCGCGTGGGCGACACGCAGATCGCGTGGCTCGCCGACGACCTCTCGCGTCAGCGCCCGGACGCCCGCATCGTCGTCTTCACGCACCGGCCGCTTTTCGATCTCGCGCCGCAATGGGACTGGGCCACGCGCGACGGCGCCGCCGTGATCAACGTGCTGCAGAAGCACCAGAACGTCACCGTGTTCTACGGCCATATCCACCAGGAGCATCACACGATGACGGGCGCAATCGCGCACCACGCCGCGCGCTCGCTGATGTTCCCGCTGCCCGCGCCCGGTTCGCAGGCGCAGCGGCTGCCGGTTCCGTGGGATGCATCGGCGCCCTATAAGGGGCTCGGCTGGCGCAGCATCGAAGTCGATGAAGCACCGCAAGCGTATGCGTTGACCGAAATGCCGATCCGCAACCTCACCTGACAACGAAACCTGCCGAGGAGACTGCCATGTTCACCAATTCGAGCGCTGCCAGGCGCCTGGCGCGGCCCGCGCGCCGCCGCTGGTTGCTATTTGCCGCGGCGAGCGCGAGCTTGCTGCTGCGTGTCGATGCGCGCGCGGCGCCGCGCGTGATCAAGGTTCACGCCCGGCGTTTCGTGTTCACGCCGAACCGCATTCCCCTTGCGCCGCACGAACGCGTGACGTTCGAACTCACGGCCGAGGATGCGCTCATGGGCTTCTCGATTCCGCAGCTCGGCGTGCGTGCCGACGTGCCGCCGGGCATCGTGGTCCATCTCGATGCGAAAGCGGGCGACGCGGGCACGGTGCAGTTTCTCTGCGACATCTTCTGCGGTTCGGGGCACGAAACGATGAACGGCGTGCTCGTGGTCGGTTGAGCCTGCGCCGGACGTCTGTGAAAAATGCGCGAAACGTACGCAAAACGCGCATGAAGCGGCGAACGCGGCTCAGTACACCTCGCCGCTCCAGTAACCGGGCCGTGCGTAGGCATCCTTGAGATAGTCGATAAAATAGCGCACCCTGGCCGGCACGTAGCGCTGCTGCGGATAGACCGCGAGGATGTCGTAGTCGGGCAGCGCGTATTCGTCGAGCACGGTCTCCAGTTCGCCGCGCGCGAGCTGCGCATCGATCTCCCACGAAGACCGCCAGCCGAGCCCGAGCCCTTCCGTCACCCAGCGGTGCAGCAGCTCGCCGTCGTTGCAGTCGAGCGTGCCGCCCACGCGCACGGTCACGAGCTTGCCGTTGCGCCGGAAATTCCAGCCGCGGTTCTGCCCGCCCTGCAGATTGAACGCGAGACAGTTGTGCGCGTGCAGATCGTCGAGCGTCTTCGGTCTGCCGTGCCGATGAAAATATTCGGGCGTGCCGCACACCACGCGCCGGTTCGACGCGAGCTTCACGGCGACGAAGTTCGGATCGACCGCGCCGCCGATGCGGATCGACAGGTCGTAGCCCTCGCGCACGAGATCGACGACGCGGTCGGTCAGGTTGAACGACATCTGGAGTTCAGGTTTATCGGCAAGAAACGCGCTCGCGAGCGGCGCAACGTGCTTGCGCCCGAACGCGGCGGGCGCCGACACGATCAGATGCCCGTTCACCACGCGCCGCCCGGCCGTAACTTCGTTTTCCGCCTGGTCCCACTCGGCGAGCAGGCCACGGCAACGTTCGAGAAACGCGCCGCCCTCTTCGCTCACGACGAGCCTTCGCGTCGAGCGGTACATGAGCTTCACGCCTAGCCGCTTCTCCAGCGCGTCGATACGCCGCCCGAGAATCACCGGCGAAACGCCTTCCTCCAGCGCGGCCGCCGCGAGGCTACCCGCTTCCGCGACGCGAACGAAGGTTTCGATCTGCTTGAAGCGATCCATGACGTGTCTCCCGGAATGCCCTTCCGATTGCCGTTCCGCGTGTCGTCCCACTTGTCGCCCGGCGGCATTCCATACTTTTAGTTTCGAAATAAGCGACTTTGGCTGATCTTATCAAACCTTTCTGGCGTGCCTAAAGTGCAACTCAGCAGCTTCGTCATGTGTGCAGTCCGCAACATTCAGGAGACAGTCATGCCGAGAATGAGAGCCGTCGACGCCGCGGTGCTGGTGCTCGAAAAGGAAGGGATCGACACTGCTTTCGGCGTGCCGGGCGCCGCCATCAACCCGTTCTATTCGGCGCTCAGAAAGGCCGGCGGCATCACGCACGTATTGGCGCGCCACGTCGAGGGCGCTTCGCACATGGCCGAGGGCTACACGCGAGCCGTACCCGGCAATATCGGCGTGTGCATCGGCACGTCGGGCCCGGCAGGCACCGACATGATCACGGGCCTCTATTCCGCTTCTGCCGACTCGATTCCGATCCTCGCGATCACGGGCCAGGCGCCGCGCGCGCGGCTCTACAAGGAAGACTTTCAGGCCGTCGATATCGAGTCGATCGCGAAGCCGGTCACCAAGTGGGCCGTGACCGTGCGCGAACCCGCGCTCGTGCCGCGCGTGTTCCAGCAGGCGTTCCATCTGATGCGCTCGGGCCGTCCGGGTCCGGTGCTGGTCGACCTGCCGATCGACGTGCAGCTCGCCGAAATCGAATTCGATATCGACACCTACGAGCCGCTGCCCGTCTACAAGCCGCGCGCGACGCGCAAGCAGATCGAAGCCGCGCTCGAACTGCTCAACGCGAGCGAAGCGCCGCTGATCGTTTCGGGCGGCGGCATCATCAACGCCGCCGCCGAAGACCTCCTCGTCCAGTTCGCCGAAACGGTGGGCGTACCGGTCATTCCGACGCTGATGTCGTGGGGCGCCATCGCCGACGATCACCCGCTCATGGCCGGGATGGCAGGCCTGCAAACGTCGCACCGCTACGGCAACGCGACCCTGCTCGCCGCCGACTTCGTGCTCGGCATCGGCAACCGCTGGGCGAACCGCCACACGGGCAGCGTCGAGGTCTATACGAAGGGCCGCAAGTTCGTGCACGTCGACATCGAACCGACGCAGATCGGCCGCGTATTCGGCCCGGATCTCGGCATCGTCTCCGATGCGCGGGCCGCGCTCGAACTCTTTATCGAGGTCGCGCAGGAATGGCGCGCCGCGGGCAAGCTCAAAAACCGCGCCGAGTGGGTCGCGCAGTGCCAGGAACGCAAGCGCACGATGCACCGCAAGACGCACTTCGACAACACGCCGATCAAACCGCAGCGCGTGTACGAAGAGATGAACAAGGTGTTCGGGCGCGACACGTGCTACGTGAGCACGATCGGCCTCTCGCAGATCGCGGGCGCGCAGTTTCTCCACGTCTACAAGGCGCGCAACTGGATCAATTGCGGCCAGGCCGGCCCGCTCGGCTGGACGATTCCGGCCGCGCTCGGCGTGCGCGTGGCCGATCCCACCCGCCCGATCGTCGCGCTCTCCGGCGACTACGATTTTCAGTTCATGATTGAAGAGCTGGCCGTCGGCGCGCAGTTCAACCTGCCCTACGTGCACGTCGTGGTCAACAACTCGTACCTCGGCCTGATTCGCCAAGCGCAGCGCCAGTTCGATATGGATTTCTGCGTCCAGCTCGCATTCGATAACATCAACGCACCGGAAGTGAACGGCTACGGCGTCGACCACGTTGCCGTGGCCGAAGGCCTCGGCTGCAAGGCGCTGCGTGTGTTCGAGCCCGAAGAGATCGCACCGGCGCTGCGGCAGGCGCAATCGATGGCGGCCGAATTCGGCGTGCCGGTCGTGGTCGAGGTGATCCTCGAACGCGTGACCAACATTTCGATGGGCACCGAAATCGACGCGATCAACGAGTTCGAAGCGCTCGCCGAAACACCCGGGCACGCGCCAACGGCAATCGCCCTGCCTGGCCAGCCGTAACACGCGTCGTGCCCGTAGCACCTATAAGCGTCGACGTCCTGCTTCCTGCGTGCCGCCGCGCGTTGTCTCGCGCGACGGTGCATCAATACAACCACTGACCGACCAGCGAGACACCTGCCATGCCGAAATTTGCCGCGAACCTCACGATGCTGTTCAACGAAGTCCCATTCCTCGACCGCTTCGCTGCGGCGGCGGACGCGGGCTTCGACGCCGTGGAATTCCTGTTTCCGTATCCGTACAAGGCGAGCGAACTGGCGGAGTGCCTCGAAGCGCACAAGCTCAAGCTCGTGCTGCACAACCTGCCCGCCGGCAACTGGGAAGCGGGCGAGCGCGGCATTGCGTGTCTGCCCGCACGCAAGGGGGAATTCCAGGAGGGTGTGGGCCGTGCAATCGAATACGCGCGGGCCCTGAAGGTGCGGCAGCTCAACTGCCTCGTCGGCATTCCGGCTGCGGATGTTTCGCGCGACACGGCGCTCGCCACGATTGTCGATAACCTCACGTTCGCCGCTGCGGCGCTCAAACGCGAGGGCCTCCGCCTGCTCGTCGAACCCTGCAATTCGTACGACATTCCGGGTTTCGCGCTGAATCGCTCGGCCGAGGCGCTCGACGTGATCGCGAAGACCGGCTCGGACAACGTCTTCCTGCAGTACGACATCTATCACATGCAACGCATGGAGGGCGAACTCGCGGCGACGATCAAAAAGCACTTCGCGAAGATCGCGCACATCCAGCTCGCCGACAACCCGGGCCGCAACGAGCCCGGCACCGGAGAGATCAACTACCCGTTTCTGTTCGATCTGCTCGATACGCTCGGCTACGACGGCCATATCGGCTGCGAATACAAGCCGCTCACGACGACCGCCGATGGCCTCGGCTGGCTGCGCACTGCAAAGCTACGCGCCACCGAGCGCTCGTGAGCGCGCAGCTTCATCGAATCAGGACGAACTCTCGGTACGAACTCGCAGGACAAACCCAGCGGAGCAACACACGATGGCAAAGATCGGCTTTATCGGGCTCGGCATCATGGGCGCGCACATGGCGCGCAACCTCATCAAGGGCGGTCACTCGCTGAGCGTCAGCGGCAAGCATTCGGTGCCGGACGATCTGCGCGCAACGGCCCATGTCGCCGCCGATTCGGCGGCGGTCGCGCAAGTATCGGACATCATCGTCGTGATGGTGCCGGATACGCCCGACGTCGCCAACGCGCTGTTCGCCGACGACGGCGTTGCAAAGGGTCTGTCCGCGGGCAAGCTCGTGATCGACATGAGTTCCATCTCGCCGCTCGAAACGCAGCAGTTCGCGAAGCAGATCAACGCACTTGGCTGCGACTACCTCGACGCGCCCGTCTCGGGCGGCGAAGTCGGCGCGCGGGAGGCGACGCTCACGATCATGGTGGGCGGTCCGCAACAGGCCTTCGACAAGGCGAAGCCGCTATTCGAGCTGATGGGCAAGAACATTTCGCTGATCGGCGACAACGGCGCGGGACAGACCTGCAAGGTCGCGAACCAGATCATCGTCGCGCTGAACATCGAGGCCGTGGCCGAAGCATTGCTGTTCGCCGCACGCTCGGGCGCCGATCCCGAGCGCGTGCGCCGCGCGCTGATGGGCGGCTTCGCCTCCTCGCGCATTCTCGAAGTGCACGGCGAGCGCATGACGAAGCGCACGTTCAACCCGGGTTTTCGCATCGAGCTGCACCAGAAGGACCTGAACCTCGCCCTCGACGGCGCGCGCAAGCTCGGCATCGCGCTGCCGCACACGGCGAGCGCGCAGCAGCTTTTCAGCGTCTGCGCGGCCAATGGCGGCAAGGCGTGGGATCACTCGGCGATGATTCGCGCGCTGGAAATCATGGCGCACTTCGACATTGCGGAACCGGCCAGCGCGCAACCTTCGGCGGCGTGAATCCGGCGTCCTGAAGCCGGGATTGATCGAAGCGGTGAATGTGAAGTGCGCGGCGCAGTGTGTGCCTGGCGTGCCGTCACACTGCGGCAACGGGCAAGCTCAGGCTGTCTCGCAAGGCGCGATGGCCACTCGTGGGGCGCTCCAGGGCGGCGGCAACCGCCATGGAGCAAATCGGGGCCGCTCTTGGCTGAGAGCGGCCGGTGGGGTCCGCAGCGGCGCCCGGTGACGGCGGGGAAGCCTTGGTCGGTCAGACGTCGTCATCGGGTGTCCGCTCGTCGGATTGCAACGCTTCGGGGCTTGCGCCCGCGTTCGCACGCGCACATGGCCCGGCGCGCTTTTCCCGCGCCGCGTTGCGCCAACGAAGAATGCGCCTCGATCAGTACGTATCGAACACGCGCTGCAACTCGATCCGATCCGTGATGCCGCGCGCAAGCGCGAGCGCCAGCAGCACGCGCGCCTTGTACGGATTGAGCGTGCCCGCGCTGATGAAGCCGAGCGCGTCGTCTTTCGCCGCGCCGTTGTGCATCACGTGACCCGAACCCACGCGCGAGGCGCGCACGACCGCCACGCCCTTTGCCGCCGCCTCGACCAGCGCCTGTTGCAAGGTCGAATGAATCGAGCCGTTGCCGGTCCCGGCCACGACGATACCGAGCGCACCCGCCGCGACGAGCGCATCGACGGCGATGCGCGACACGCCCGCATAACTCGTAACGATCTCCACGTGCGGCCACGGCCCGTTCGCCGTAAACGGCGAATCGACCGTATGCGCACGCAATGCGCGACGCTGAAATTCCACCCGCCCGTCCTGTACCCAGCCGAGCGCGCCGATTTCGGGCGACTGGAACGCATCGACGGCGTACGTGCTGATCTTGATCACGTCGCGCGCGCAGTGAATCCGGTTGTTGAACGCGACGAGCACGCCCTGTCCCGCTGCCGCACCGCTCGCCGCGAGCGTCACCGCGTTCAGCAGATTCAGCGGGCCATCGGCCGAGAGCGCCGAAGCGGGCCGCATCGCCGCCGTCATCACGACGGGCTTCGAGCTCTTGACCGCGAGATGCAGCAGCCAGGCGGTTTCTTCGAGCGTATCGGTGCCGTGCGTGATGACGACGCCATCGATATCGTCGCCCGCCAGCAGCGTATTGATGCGCTGCGCAAGCGTCGTCCACAGCGCGAGCGCCATGTCCTTGCTGTCGATGCTCGCGACCTGCTCGGCCTGGATCCGCGCGATGGCGTCGAGCCCGGGGACGGCCGCCAGCAACTGCGCGACGCCGATGACGCCGGCCTGGTAACCGGCGGTGTTCGCCACGTCGGGCGCGGCGCCCGCGATGGTGCCGCCGGTAGCGAGCACGGCGATGCGCGGCAGCGGTTGCGCCGCCGCGGAAGAGGAAGTCGGATTGGGAGTATTCATGGCGGCGATTTTAAGCGATCCGCCGCTGCGTGCGCGCAGCCCGATCTTCACATCGCGTCACGGCGCTTCAGTTGCCTTCGCGCAACTGGCTCGCGATATGCTGCTCAGTCAGATGCGGCGCGAACATCTCGATCATCCGGTACGCGTACTGACGCAGGAACGCGCCCTTGCGCAAGCCCACGCGCGTCGTGCTCGCCTCGAACAGGTGCTGGGAATCGAGTGCGACGAGTTCGGTGTCGCGCTTCGGATCGTAGGCCATCGCGGCCACCACGCCCACGCCCATGCCTAGTTCGACATAGGTCTTGATGACGTCGGTGTCGATGGCCGTCAGCACGACGTCGGGCACCACACCCGCCTTCGCGAACGACTGGTCGATGTGCGAGCGGCCCGTGAAGTCCTGATCGTAGGTGATGAGCGGAAACTCCGCGATCTCTTCGAGCGTGACGTGCTCGCGCCCGACGAGCGGATGCGACTTCGGCACGACGACGACGTGATGCCACGAATAGCACGGGAACGTCACGATGTCCGGATAGCGGTCGAGCGCTTCGGTCGAAAGACCGATATCGGCCTCGCCGCTGACGATCGACTGTGCAATCTGCTGCGGATTGCCCTGGCGCAGCGCGAGCCGCACCTTCGGAAACACCTCGCGGAACTGATGCACGACTTTCGGCAGCGCGTAGCGCGCCTGCGTGTGGGTCGTCGCGACGACGAGATGGCCGCTGTCCTGATCGGCGAACTGGCGCGCGACGCGGCGCAGGTTGCCGGCATCGAGCAGCATCCGCTCGATCAGCTGATGCACGGCCTTGCCCGGCTCGGTCAGGCCGGTGAGCCGCTTGCCGCGCCGGATGAAGATATCGACGCCGAGTTCGTCCTCCAGATCCTTGATCTGCTTCGAGACGCCCGATTGCGACGTGTACAGCACGTTCGCCACCTCGGTCAGATTCATGTTCTGACGCACGGCTTCACGTACGAAACGCAACTGCTGGAAATTCATGTCCTTGTCCCCGGACTGGTCGGTCTGATCAGGTTGAATGCGCGCGATATGAACGCGCTGTGAGCGTGCAAAACGTGCGCTGGTGTGTCGCTCAGTGCGCCGGAAATACGCGCAGGCCACGCGGCACGGCGGTCGCGTAGTCGCCCACGCTCAGGCTCAGCGCGCGCCACGCCTCGCGATCGAGTTCGGCTTCGAGCGCGCCGCCCGCATGGCTGGCCAGCTCCACGCGCACCGAGCCGCCGAGCGTCACGACGCGGCGCACATCCACGACGATGCCGTCGCGCTGCCCGTTCGCATGCGGATGCAGCACGAGATCGTGCGGGCGCACGTAGGCGAGCGCCGGGCCGACAAATTCCGCCTGCACGGCGATCGGCTGCGCCGCACCGTCGACGACAAAACCCTGCGCCTCCACGCGCCCGTGCAGGCGGTTCGCCGCGCCGAGGAATTCGTAGACGAAAGCCGTCTGCGGGTGATCGTAGACGGCCTGCGGGCTGCCCACCTGCTCGACGTGTCCGCGATTGAGCACGACGATGCGGTCGGCCACTTCGAGCGCTTCCTCCTGATCGTGCGTGACGAAGATCGTCGAAATATGCAGATCGTCGTGCAGGCGGCGCAGCCAGCTGCGCAGTTCCTTGCGCACTTTCGCGTCGAGCGCGCCGAACGGCTCGTCGAGCAGCAGCACCTTGGGCTCGACGGCCAGCGCACGGGCAAGCGCGATGCGCTGGCGCTGCCCGCCGGAGAGTTCGGACGGATAGCGCTGCGCGAGCCAGTCGAGCTGAACGAGCTTCAGGAGTTCATGCACCTTCTCGCGAATCGCGGCCTCGGACGGCCGCTCGTTGCGCGGCTTCACGCGCAGTCCGAACGCGACGTTCTCGAACACCGTCATGTGGCGGAACAGCGCGTAATGCTGGAAGACGAAGCCCACCTGGCGTTCGCGCGCACCGACGGCGCCCACGTCCTGGCCTTGCAGCACGACCTCGCCCGCGTCCGCGTATTCGAGGCCCGCGATCACGCGCAGCAGCGTGGTCTTGCCGCAACCCGACGGCCCGAGCAGCGCGACGAGTTCGCCGGGCGGAAAGTCGAGCGAGACGTTGTCGAGCGCGGTGAAATCGCCGAAGCGCTTTTGCAGATTGCGAACGATGATGCCCATGATTGACTGCTCTCCGTTTTCGGCCAGCGCGGGTGCTACGAAGCGCCTGCGCTGGCCCGATGCAATGGTGTGACTGATGCGCTAATTACTCGAGCGCCTGCCGGGCGACACCCGGCCGCGCAGCGCGTGATATGTCCGGTTGAACGGTGGCGGTGGCGGTGGCGGTGGCGGTGGCGGCAGCAGCAGCGATCTGCCTGAGCGCGCGCCCGCCGCGATCCGGGGCGAGCGCGGGCGCAGCGCTTTCGTCCTCGCGTTCCGCGCCGAGATGACGCTCGGCAAGCAGCTTGAGCCCGAGCGTCACGAGCGCGAGCAGCGCGAGCAGCGACGCCACCGCGAAAGCCGCCGCGAAGTTGTATTCGTTGTAGAGGATCTCGACGTGCAGCGGCATCGTGTCGGTCTGCCCGCGAATGTGGCCCGACACCACCGACACCGCGCCGAACTCGCCCATCGCCCGCGCGTTGCAGAGGATCACGCCGTAGATCAAACCCCAGCGGACATTCGGCAGCGTGACGCGCCGAAACATCTGCCAGCCCGACGCGCCCAGCACGTGCGCGGCCTCTTCCTCGTCGTTACCCTGGGCCTGCATCAGCGGGATCAGTTCGCGCGCAACGAACGGAAACGTGACGAAGATCGTCGCGAGCACGATGCCCGGCACGGCGAAGATGATCTGCACGTCGTGGTCGGCGAGCCATGGCCCGAGCCAGCCCTGCGCGCCGAACAGCAGCACGTAGATGAGACCCGAGATCACGGGCGACACCGAAAACGGCAGATCGATCAGCGTGGTGAGCAGCGCCTTGCCGCGGAACTCGAATTTCGCAATTGCCCACGAAGCGACAAGACCGAACACAAGATTGAGCGGCACGGCGATGGCCGCGGTGATGAGCGTGAGCTTGATTGCCGAAACGGCATCGGGATCGGCGAGCGACGCGAAGTAGAAGCCAACGCCCTTCGAAAGTGCCTGGGAGAACACCGCGACGAGCGGCACCAGCAGAAAGAGCGCGAGAAAGACGAGCGCGATGCCGGTGAGCAGCCAGCGCACCCAGGGGGCTTCCGTGACCGGATCGGGTCGGGTCGGCTGTCGCAAAGGCGTGCTCATTGCGCACCTCCCGTGGCAACTGCGCGCTGCGTCGGGTCAGGCTGGGCGGAAGACGATGAAGACGGCCCAGACAATGAAGACGGCGCAGGCGATGAAGCGCCGCGGCTCGTCCGGCGCTGCAAATACCACTGCAGCGAATTGATGATGAGCAGCATGACGAACGAGACGCACAGCATCACGACGGCCAGCGCGGTCGCGCCCGCGTAGTCGTACTGTTCGAGCTTGGTGATGATCAGAAGCGAGGTGATTTCGGACTTCATCGGCACATTGCCCGCGATGAAGATCACCGAGCCGTACTCGCCGAGCGCGCGCGCGAACGCAAGCGCAAAACCGGTGAGCAGCGCAGGCAATGCGGCGGGCAGCACGACGCGGCGCACCGTGAGCCAGCGCGACGCGCCGAGGCACGCGGCGGCTTCCTCCTGCTCGCGCTCGAAGTCTTCGAGCACGGGCTGCACGGTGCGCACGACGAACGGCAGCCCGATGAATGTGAGCGCAACGAGCACGCCGAGCGACGTGAAGGCGACCTTGATCCCCAGCGGTTCGAGAAACTGGCCGATCCAGCCGTTGCCCGCGTACACGGCCGCGAGCGAGATGCCGGCAACCGAGGTCGGCAGCGCGAACGGCAGATCGACGAGCGCGTCGATGGCCCGCTTGAAGGGGAACGTGTAGCGCACGAGCACCCAGGCGAGCAAAAGGCCGAACACGGCATTGATGAGCGCGGCGCCGAGCGCGGCCAAAAACGTCAGCCGGTACGACGCGATCACGCGCGGCGACGCCACTGCGCGCACGAACTGCGCCCAGTCGAGCGTCGCGGTCTTGAGGAAGGTGGACGCAAGCGGAATCAGCACCACGAGGCTCAGATAAGCCACCGTGATGCCCAGTGTCAGGCCGAAGCCCGGCAACGCGCTGGGCTTGCGTAAGCGTAACGTCGTCATGCTTGTTGCTCTTTCAGAATGCTGCGGCGCTACGCGCCAAAGAGCGCGCCCTTGCGGGCGCGCCTGCCGTGCGATGTTTCACTGCGGTTTCTCTGCGACTTCACTGCGACTTCACTGCGGCTGATAAATCGAATCGAACACGCCGCCATCGGCGAAATGAACCTTCTGCGCGTTCGCCCAGCCGCCGAACGAATCGTCGACCGTGTAGAGCTTCAGCTTCGGAAACCTCGACGTCAGCGCAGCCGGCACCTTGTCCGAGCGCGGACGGTAGAAGTTCTTCGCCGCGATCTCCTGACCTTCCTCGCTGTACAGGAACTGCAGATAGGCCTCGGCGACCTTGCGCGTGCCGCGCTTGTCCACGACCTTGTCGACGACGGCCACCGGCGGCTCCGCGAGAATGCTCGCCGACGGCACCACGATCTCGAACTTCCCGGAACCGAACTCCCTGAGCGACAGGAACGCTTCGTTTTCCCACGCGATCAGCACGTCGCCGATGCCGCGCTGCACGAAGCTCGTCGTCGCTCCGCGCGAGCCCGAGTCGAGCACACCAGCGTTTCTGTAGAGCTGCGTGACGAACGCCTTCGCCTTCTGGTCATTGCCGCCCGGCTGATGCGCGGCGTACGCCCACGCCGCGAGGTAATTCCAGCGCGCGCCGCCTGAGGTCTTCGGATTCGGCGTGACGATCGAGACGCCCGGCTTCACGAGGTCGTCCCAGTCCTTGATGTGCTTCGGATTGCCCTTGCGCACGAGAAACACGATGGTCGAGGTGTACGGCGCGGCGTTGTCGGGCAGACGCTTTTGCCAGTCGGCGTGCACGACGCCCTTCTTCGCGAGCGCGTCGATGTCCCAGGCGAGCGCGAGCGTCACGACATCGGCCTGCAGGCCGTCCAGCACCGAGCGCGCCTGCGCACCCGAGCCGCCGTGCGACTGCCTGATCGTGAGCGTCTCGCCGGTCTTCGCCTTCCACTGCTTCGCAAAAGCCTCGTTGACCTGCTGGTACAACTCGCGCGTCGGATCGTAGGAAACGTTCAGCAACGACGTATCCGCATGCGCGGCGGGCGTGTGCGCGGCCATGCCAACGAGCGCCGCGATGCCGAGGATCGGCGCCACGCCAACGATCAACCGCGCCGCCAGTCGCTTGATCCAGCCCGTTTTTCCGTTGTCCAGAATGCCCATCCACTTTTCTCCGTGTTGTCTTCGCGTGGGTCTTGCGTGCCTGCAGCTCACGATGAAGGGCAGTCTAACGACCGGCTTAAATCATTAAAAATAATGTTTCTTCATTTTTTAATGCTCAAAAGTGGTAAGCCCCCTCGCCTCTGCCACGCGAGCACGGTCGCACCGTCATTCCATCCGCCCGGCAGTGGGCAAGATAGTGGGCAAGGTAGCGCGCAAATGCCGCGAAAACGCCCGCCGAACGGAGAACTTCAAGTAACACTTGAAAAGGATCCGATACTGTATAAAAATACAGTCACCTGTCTATTCATACAGTGCCGCCATGACCAAACTCACCGCACGACAGCAGCAGGTTTTCGATCTGATCCGGCGCGCGATCGAGCGCACCGGCTATCCGCCCACGCGCGCCGAGATCGCGGCCGAACTCGGCTTCAGTTCCGCCAATTCCGCCGAGGAGCATCTGCGCGCGCTCGCACGCAAGGGCGTGATCGAACTGGCCGCAGGCGCGTCGCGCGGCATCCGTCTCCTGCCCGGCCCGGACGACCTCCCGCGCCAGTTCACGCTGCCGCACCCGAGCATCATGCAGCTCTCGCTGCCGCTCGTCGGCCGCGTCGCAGCGGGCAGTCCGATCCTCGCGCAGGAGCACATCGCGCAGCACTACGCGTGCGACCCGGCGCTCTTCTCCAGCAAGCCCGACTACCTGCTCAAGGTGCGCGGCCTGTCGATGCGCGACGCGGGCATCCTGGACGGCGACCTGCTCGCCGTGCAGAAGAAGAGCGAAGCGAAGGACGGCCAGATCGTCGTCGCGCGCCTTGGCGACGACGTCACGGTGAAACGCCTGAAGCGCCGGCCCAACGGGCTCGAACTGATCGCCGAGAACCCCGACTATGACAACATCTTCGTCGAGGCCGGCAGTGTGGAGTTCGCGCTCGAAGGCATCGCTGTCGGCCTGATTCGCCCCACCGAATTCTGATCGTCTAAACGCTGTCTGGAGGGAGTTATGGAACGCCTTGCCCGTTTGCTGCCCTTTCGTCAATTCGGCCGTCTGCGGCATCTGCGCGGCCTCGCCAGCTGCGCGGCGAAGAACACGCGCATGTCGGGAGCCGCGCAATCCGGCTCTCTCTTCGACAGCCTGAGCGACACCGAACCGGGGTCCACAGTTGGGTCCGCGGTTGGGTTGGCCCCGGGCCTAGTCGAACTGCCGCCGTTACCGTCCGCGCAACCCGCATTTGCGCGCGTTTCGCTCAACAGCGGGCTGAACCACACCGAGCCCGGACGCCGGGCGCCCGTGCGCGTGTACCACGGGCCTTCCCGGCTCATCATGGTGGGTACGGTCGATGCGGTGTGCCGGATGATCGACCGCTGCATCGCCGAACAGCACGCGGATCTGCCCGCGGCGCTCGCTAAGTAAGGGAAAAACGGTAAAGGCAACGGGAGAGTCCGGGATCTTTTTTTCATTCACCTTGTCCACACACGGTGTTCATTAAATGATCCTAAACATCCCAACGCAACCATGACCCAATCCCTGTCGAACAAACGCTGGATCAAACCCGTCGCCATCGTGGTAGCCCTGGTGCTCGTCGCGGCCACAGTAGGCTACAGCTACGCCTCGCCGTATCTGGTGCTGCACCGGCTCAAGGCCGCAGCCGATGCGCGCGATGCGGCAACGCTGAACGAGTACGTCGACTATCCGGCGTTGCGCGTAAGCCTCAAGGAACAGGCTGGCGACATGCTGACGCGGCACCTGGAGGAGCAGCACGGCAGCAATCCAATGCAGCTGTTGGGCAGCGCGATTGGCACCGCGATCGGCACCGCGCTGATCGGGTCACTCGTGGATGCGTATGCGACGCCCGACGGCGTCGCCGCGCTGCTCAACGGAATGCCACCCGGCGAGCAGCCGCCGGCCGCAAGCGATGGTAATCCGGCGCACGCGCCTGCCGCGGCGAACGCACCAGACGAGTTGAGCGCTGAATCCGACACTCACTCCACCGCTGAGTCGGACGCTGACTCCGACACAGAATCGGCTTTGGCGGATTCAGAGGAAAACGAGCCAGGCCACCCGCAAATTACGGCGGGCTACCGTGGTTTCAATGAATTTGTGGTGACCTGGCAGCGCAGATCGAACAGCATGCCTTATTCCGCTGTCCTGCAACGTCACGGGCCTTTTTCGTGGAAGCTCGGCGCGGTCGAATTGAACGAGCCCGCCCAATAACGGCATTGCTTGATGGCTGCTTGATGGCTGTGTAATTGCGCCAACGGCGAGCGTGAAACACAGCCGTCGAATGCATCGCTCAGGCGGCCGCTTGCTGTTGCTTCTGCTCGGCCGCCGAGGAACACGCCACCAGAATGCTGCACGACACACGGTCGAGCAGCGGCGTATTGCCTGCGCCCATCCACCAGCGCGACAGCCCGGTGCGGCAGCGATGCCCGACCACCACCAGATCCACCTGCAGTTCGTTGGCAAGATTCGCGATCTCATCGATCGGATGCCCGAAGGCGAAATGGCCCTGGGCACGCACGCCGCGCTCAGTCAGCCAGTCCACGCCCTCCTGAAGAATTTCGCGCGCGGTCTCTTCGAAACGGCCGCAGGCCACATCGGTCAGAAGGCCGGCGCTCTGGGCAATCGTCGATCGCATGTCGACGACCGACAGCAGGTGTGTTTCAGCATGCAGATCCAGCGCCAGATCCGCGCCGCAGCGCAGCGCCTTGCGGCCTTCGCGCGAGCCGTCATAACAAAGCAGGATTTTCTTGTAGCTCGCCATGATGGTTTCTCCCCGGCCCGCGCGGGTCGCGCGCCGTGCAATCTCATAATGCTGCGCCGCAATTGCACATGCAAGGGCTGGAAAACGCCAGGCCCGACCCCGTCGCACATACGCGCCCTGCGCCGCGGCCCTGGAACACCCAGGCACGCCCGACGCGACACGGTTCGCCGCCTGCCGCCTGCGCGGCAATGTTCTAGAATAGGCCGCCTCACCGTGCGCCACGCGCGCGCCGCTTCCATCGATTCATACTCCTACGGTCCATGCCCGCACCCGCCATCGAATTCGAGCAGGTCATCAAACACTACGGAGACAGGACAGTCGTCAATGGCCTGTCGTTCCACGTCGTCCCCGGCGAGTGCTTTGGACTCCTCGGCCCCAACGGCGCGGGCAAGACGACGACGCTGCGCATGCTGCTCGGCATCGTCTCACCCGATGCCGGGCGCATCAGCCTGTGCGGCGAGCCGGTGCCCGCACGGGCGCGCCACGCCCGCACGCGCGTGGGCGTCGTGCCGCAGTTCGACAACCTCGACCCCGATTTCACCGTCCGCGAAAACCTGCTCGTGTTCGGGCGCTACTTCGGGTTATCCGCGAGCGAGACGCGTGCGCTCGTTGCGCCGCTGCTCGAATTCGCGCGCCTCGAGAGCAAGGCGGATGCGCGCGTCGGCGAGCTGTCGGGCGGCATGCGGCGGCGCCTCACGCTCGCTCGCGCGCTGGTCAACGACCCCGACGTGCTCGTCATGGACGAACCGACCACGGGCCTCGACCCGCAGGCGCGCCACCTGATCTGGGAACGTCTGCGCTCGCTGCTCGCGCGCGGCAAGACGATTCTGCTCACGACGCATTTCATGGAGGAAGCCGAACGGCTCTGCAACCGCGTGTGCGTAATCGAGGAAGGCCGCAAGATTGCAGAAGGCGCGCCGCATGCGCTGATTCAGTCGGAGATCGGCTACGACGTGGTCGAGGTCTACGGACCCGATCCGGCCGCGCTGCGCGACGAGCTGGCGCCCTTTGCCGAGCGCACGGAGATCAGCGGCGAAACGCTCTTTTGCTACGTCGAGGATCCGCAGCCGATTCATCAGCGGCTGCGCCATCGCGCGGACCTGCGTTACCTGCACCGGCCCGCCAATCTCGAAGACGTGTTTCTGCGGCTGACCGGCCGCGAGATGCAGGATTAACTGCGGCAGGATCAACAGCGTCAGGACTACCAGCCACAGAGCTAACCGCGACGACGAAACCCGGCAGCCCCACTCACAGGACATCATGGACGCACGTACCGAAAAGGCGCCGCCAACGCACCCCGCCAGCACGCCGCAGCGCGAGCCGCGCGCGGCGTTGCCGTCGAGCGCAACGCACTGGATCGCCGTCTGGCGGCGCAACTATCTCGTGTGGCGCAAGCTCGCGATTGCATCGATGTTCGGCAATCTCGCCGACCCGATGATCTACCTGTTCGGCCTCGGTTTCGGGCTCGGGCTGATGGTTGGGCACGTCGACGGTGTCTCGTACATCGCGTTTCTCGCGGCGGGCACGGTGTCGTCGTCGGTGATGATGTCGGCGAGCTTCGAGTCGATGTATTCGGGCTTCTCGCGCATGCACGTCCAGCGCACCTGGGAAGCGATCATGCATACGCCGCTCTCGCTCGGCGACATAGTGCTCGGCGAGATCGTGTGGGCCGCGAGCAAATCGATGCTCTCGGGCGCGGCGATCATGCTCGTCGCGGGCGCGCTCGGCTACGCGAACTTCCCGTCGATGCTGCTCGCGCTACCCGTGATCGCACTGGCCGGACTCGCGTTCGCGAGCTGCGCGATGATCGTGACGGCACTCGCACCGTCATACGACTTCTTCATGTTCTATCAGACGCTCGTGCTCACGCCGATGCTGCTGCTCTCCGGCGTGTTCTTCCCGATCACGCAACTGCCTGCGGCCGCGCAGCACGTCACGCTGATGCTGCCGCTCGCGCACGCGGTCGAACTGATTCGTCCGGCGATGCTCGGGCGCCCCATCGAACACGCGGGGCTCCATCTGTTCGTACTGGCTTTCTACGTGGCGGTGCCGTTCGCGATTGCAACGGTGCTGTTTCGCAGGCGCATGATGCGCTGAAGGCGCGGGCGGCGGCGGAAAGCGCCACCCGCGAAGCGGAAAAAAACCGGCGAGTCACTCTTCGTCGTCGCCCCAGGGAATATCCACGTCCGAGATGAATGCGACCGTCGCGAAGGGACCGCCTTCGTGCCGGCCGAGCTTGCCGTCCGCGCGATGCCACTCGACCCGGAACGTCGTCACTGCGGCGTCCGCGAAGAGATACACGGTGCGGACTTCCTCCGGATCCGAATCCTCGACCGGGCCATCGAGCGACACCAGCAATTGCTGCGGCCACAAACCGTCGGCGGGATCGTAGATGCGGTCGGCCTCGGGGATCAACGTGTCGGCCTCGACGCCGATCGTCGCCGACGCCTCGACGATCATCTTGCCGAGCGCCCGCAATACGGCTGTCGCACGTGCCGAGTTGGCCTGACGGATGGCGAGATCGCCGCGCGTCAGAGCTTGTTCGAGTTTCGGGTTCGTCTTCTGCTGAGCCATACTGTTTTCCGGGCCGCGGCCCTCTCCTGTGCACACGAACGCGCAAGCGTCCGCGATTCGTGCCTGGTTGATGCCTAGTTGATGCCTGGTTGATGCCTGATCCATGCCTGGTTCATGCGCCGCGCCATTGCCGAATGGCGAGCGTAGCGCAGAACCCGATCAATCGCCTTGGCGTGCCACGACGGCAAACGCCTTCAAAATCCGAGCGCGACCGCCGCATAGCCCGCGGCGATGCCGAACAGCACCACCACCGCCGCGACGACCGCAAGCACGCGCGGACGGAACGAGCCCGCCAGCATCGCGAGCGACGGCACGCTCACGGGCGGCAGCGTCATCAGCAGCGCGCCTGCAGGGCCGACACCGATGCCGAGCGCGAGCATCGCCTGGATGATCGGCACCTCGCCCGCCGTCGGGATCACGAACAGCATGCCCGCCACCGCGAAGGCGACGATCCAGCCGAGGCTGCTCGTCACCTCCGGACTGATATGCGGAAAAAGCCAGGCGCGCGCCGCGCCAAGCAGCAGCACGAGCACGATGTATTCGGGGATGAGCCGCACCGTCATGCGCAAGAACAGCTGCGCCCAACGCACGAACATGTTGCCGCTGCCCGCCTGCTGGGGCGTGAGTTGGGCAAGACGATCGTCGGCGGCAGGCGCTTCTTCCTTCGTCGAGAGCCGGTTCGCGAGCCACCCCAGCCCGAACACCATCATCACGCCGAGTACGAGCCGCAACAGGCTCCACTGCCAGCCGAGCACGAACCCCATGAACACGAGGGTGGCGGGATTGAGCACCGAGTTGCCGAGCCAGAATGCAATCGCGCTACCCACCGAAGCATGGCGTGCCCGCAATCCGGCGACGACGGGTGCGGCGCAGCAGGTGCACATCATGCCGGGCACGGCGAGCAGCCCGCCCGCGGCCACGCTGCCGAAGCTATGCCGGCCGAGCACGCGCGCAACCCACTGCGGCGGCAGCAGCGCCTGGACGGCCGAGCCGAGCAGCAGCCCCAGCACCATCGCCTGCCAGATCGCCTTGCCGTAGGCCCACGCGTAATCGAGCGCGGCGGAAAGCGACGGCGCGGGCGCGTTCGCTTCGGTCCCCATCAGGATGGAGTGGCCGATCGAGTGCGTCGCCTCAGCCGTGAATGCGCGGTGATAGTAGGGAAACCATTTGACGTAAAAAAGACCGACGATCGCCAACAAGATAAAAAGGCGCCAGCCGTACGAGGGCGTCGTCTGCGTGTCGCGTGCGGTCGTCATTGCGAGAATTCTCCGAAAAAATGCGTGCTAGCGCCGGGGCTTCTTCTTTGATGCGGCCCCGAAGCGCAAGCTGGATCGTAGTGTATGGATCGCGATTCGCCAACGGCTTTCGCCGCCGCAAGCGGTTCGCGGGCCCCGGGCAAGAGCGGTGAGGAGCACAGGTGGCGCATTGACCATACCCGGACCCGCCCCGTGCCACGCCCGTGGCACGCCCGGCGCGACGGATGCCGCGCGCCGGGACCGCAAGAATACACGCGCCGCCGTTGCGGCGGCGCGCGGCGTAGTGCCCTGCCTGGTGCTCTACGTTATACCGAGGTTACGGCGCCGGATTGGGCTGCAGCGCGTGCAGCGCGTCGATCTGGGCGAGCGCCTCGGGTGAGAGCTTCACGTCGATGCTGGCGATATTCTCCTTCAACTGCGCCATCGACGTCGCGCCGATCAGATTGCTCGTCACGAACGGCCGGCTATTGACGAAGGCAAGCGCGAACTGTGCGGGCGTGATGCCATGCTCCTTCGCGAGCGCCACGTAGCGCGACGTGGCCGCGACGGCCTGCGGATTGCTGTAGCGCGCGAAGCGCTCGAACTTCGTGATGCGCGCGCCTTCCGGCCTCGCCCCACCCTCATATTTGCCGGAGAGCCAGCCGAACGCGAGCGGCGAATACGCAAACAGGCCGACGCCTTCGTGATGCGTGAACTCCGAAAGCCCGGTTTCGTACGTGCGGTTCACGAGGCTGTACGGATTCTGGATGCTGACGATACGCGGCAGGCCGAGCTTTTCTGCGGCCCGCAGAAATTGCGCGACGCCCCACGGCGTCTCATTCGACACGCCGATGTGACGCACCTTGCCCGCCGTCACGAAGTCGACGAGCACCGAAAGCGTCTCCTCGATCGGCACGGTGTACGCATCGTCGATCCACGGATACGCATTGCGGCCGAACGTCATCGTGCTGCGATCGGGCCAATGCAGCTGGTAAAGATCGACGTAATCGGTCTGCAGGCGTTTCAGGCTGCCATCGAGCGCCTCGGTCAGGTTCTTGCGGTCGAACTGGTTCGTTTCACCGCGAATATGCCGCGGATTGTGCGGCTGACGCGCCAGCCCGGCGATCTTCGTTGCCAGCACGATGCGCTCGCGCACTGCCGGATGCTTCGCAAGCCACGTGCCGATATAGCGCTCGGTCAAACCCTGCGTCTCAGCGCGCGGCGGCACGGGGTACATCTCCGCCGCGTCGATCAGCGTCACGCCGCGATCGAGCGCGTAGTCGATCTGTTCGTGCGCATCGCGCTCCGTGTTCTGCTCGCCCCACGTCATGGTGCCAAGGCCGATCAGGCTGACCTGGACGTTCGTGTCTCCGAGAGTGCGGTATTCCATTGAAGCGTCATTCCATCGTGAGTTTGGGGTGAGCGCGAAACTACCACGTCGCAGCGGATTTTTCAGGGGACCGGCCAACCTCGCCAGCCGCCGCGGATGGTCGTAATAAACCGTAAAAATCCATGGTCAGCCCGATCCTCACTCAGTGGACTACGCAGAGTGAGGATCGGGCTGACCATCCTGTTAAGCCGGACCCGGCATGACCGGTCCGGCTGTGCGCGGCATACGCTGCGGCGAGGCGACCTTGATGGCGGCCTGCGTGGCGACCGGAGGCGCCGAGGGCCCATTACGGCCTGACGCGCTCCACGACCCAGTTCGAGCTGCGCACGAGGTAATACCGCCCTGCGATGCCGACCCAGTGACGGCCGCCCGGCGGCGGCTTCAGATGATGCTGCCGCCAGTCGTCGACCACGAATTGACGGTTGCGGAATTCGGAGCCGACACGGTCGCCCTCACGCAATTCCTGCGGCAGGTCGCCTGACGGCGGATGTTCCGGCGGCGACCCGCCGCGATAAGTCTCCCCGGGACGGGGCAGCCGCTACGCGAATGTCGATGCCGACGCAAGCATGCCAGGCAGGACCAGCGCAGCAAGAAGCACAACACGTCGCTTCATCGTTCACCTGCGGTTTGCCTTTGACGGTCTGAAACCCCGATGGAAACCCGGGCAGCACGCCGCACGGGCGTTCATTGCTGCTCATCTTGGTACAGGGTGCGCCGGGACCGCGTCAGCGCGTCCGAGCAGTGCAAAATGCCGAAGTCCGCAGACGTGCCAGAATCGGGCACGCCCGACAACAAGACAGGAGATCACGCGATGGAAAACCAGCGCGCCTTTGAGTACATGGGTTTCGACATGATCGCGGGCGTCGACGGCGACCACGAGCACGGCTTTTTCATCTCGTCCCAGAGGATTCGCAGCCTGACCGAAGATCTGACCGCCGAGGTGCCGATCGACGGCATCGCTGCCGGACGCTTCCGGCACCAGGACAACGCGTTCGACGCATCGTTCGACCGGATGCGCGATGCCATCGACAGGCGGGTGGCCACTAACCGCTAACCGGCTAAAACGCTAAGGCCTTGTCCACCTGGCGGACACAACAAAACGCCGGGTGTCTTGTGGACACCCGGCGTATGCGCCGCCCAGACAGTCGGCCTGTGAAGCAGGGGCGGCGAAGCAGGCCCGGCTTGGCTTAGTGGGCGAAGTACGTCGAACGCGGGCCGGTCTTGTCGTGGCTACCCGACTGCGACAGCGTGGCGTCGACGCCGCCGTAGGCCGCGCCGTTCGCTTCTTGTGCACGCTCAGCCGCAACGGTCTGGGCGCTCATGCCGTGCTGCGAAGCCGGCGCGCCGACTTCCGGACGGTAGAACGGCGCCGGGCCATAGCCGCTGGCGAATGCCGGAACGGCGATAGAAGCAGAAGCTGCGACCAGCAGCGCGGCGATCAGTTTGGTCTTCATGGTGGACTCCAATATCAGGTTCGGTTGCGTTTCCGGGAGGCGCCGCACCTGGGAGGCCTGAACCCATGAGCCGCGTCAACGAAGCCTAGTGTATACACCTACTATCGGAAAATAATGACGATCAAACGAATTTACTATTCTGAATTCCGAAATAATTCTGTCAGCCAATCCTGACGCGGCTGAGCCGCGAACAGACCCTAATACGACCCGCAAAAAAAACTTTTCGCGACGCGCAAATGGTCGCAAGGAATACATAAGTACAAGAGGGTTTTTCCGCCGCCCGAGCACGCCGAAAGCGCACTGCGCTGCTTTGCGCAGTGCGCAACGCGCCTGGATGCATGAGTTAAAATGCCAGGTTGTTCCACGCCAGCCGTCCGCCTTCCCATGTCCGCCAACCGTATTGCCAGTCCCCGTCGCGTGTGCGTCGCGCCGATGCTCGACTGGACCGATCGTCACTGCCGCTCGCTGCACCGTTTCATCTCCCGGCACACGTGGCTGTACACGGAGATGGTGACGACAGGCGCCCTGCTCCACGGCGACGTACCGCGTCATCTCGCGTTCACGCCGGCCGAAGCGCCGGTGGCGCTTCAGCTGGGCGGCAGCGAGCCGGACGACCTGGCGCGTGCGGCGAAGCTCGGCGAACAGTGGGGCTACGACGAAATCAATCTGAACTGCGGCTGCCCGTCCGAACGCGTGCAGCGCGGCTCATTCGGCGCGTGCCTGATGAACGAGCCGCAACTGGTGGCCGATTGTGTGAAGGCGATGCGCGACGCCGTCTCGGTGCCGGTGACGGTGAAACACCGCATCGGCGTGGATAGCGTCGAGGCATATTCGTTCGTGCGCGACTTCGTCGGCACGGTCGCGGACGCCGGCTGCGACGTGTTCGTCGTCCACGCGCGCAATGCGATTCTCAAGGGCCTGAGCCCGAAGGAAAACCGCGAGATCCCGCCGCTCAAGTACGACTACGCGTACCAGCTCAAGCGCGATTTCCCGCAGCTCGAGATCATCATCAACGGCGGCATCAAGACGCTCGACGAAGTCGAGGCACACCTCGCCCATGTCGACGGCGTGATGCTCGGCCGCGAGGCGTATCACAACCCGTACCTGCTGGCCGATGTCGACGCGCGGTTCTACGGCGCGGCCGAACCCGCGCTCACGCGCGAAGCCATCGAGGCGAAGCTCATCGACTACTGCGCGCACGAGATTGCGCGCGGAACGTATCTGGGTGCGATTTCGCGCCACGCGCTCGGGCTGTATCGCGGCGTTGCGGGCGCGCGTGGCTGGCGACGCGTGCTGTCCGACAGCCGCAAGCTCGCGAAGGCGGATCTGGCAATCTTCGACGAAGCGCGCCAGGAACTGCGCGCGACTTTCGCGGCGTCCACGGAAATGTCTGCCGAAATATTTGACTGAGGGACTAGGCAAGCGTAATAGGGTGTGTATATAATCTTTCTTCTCGATTGCCGCTGAATTTCTTACAGCGTGATCGCGAAAGTTTTGCAGTGGTGGCTGTAGCTCAGTTGGTAGAGTCCAGGATTGTGATTCCTGTTGTCGTGGGTTCGAGTCCCATCAGCCACCCCAAGAAATTTAAACAAAAAGCCCAGTCCTTACCGGCTGGGTTTTTTGCTTTCTGGAATTCGTGCAGGTGCTGCGTGGGCATTTCCCGCAGCCATCGGCGCGCGGCGTAACTACCCACTCCGCGCAGACAGCCCGACGCCCGCAGCACCAGGCCCCGCACTAAAGCTGAATCTTCACCTGCGTCCCGACCTCAATAACCTGATCGGGAGGCAGTTTAAAAAACGCCGCGATATTGCCGACGTTATGCAGCATCACCGCGAACAGCCGTTCGCGCCACACGGCCATGCCAGCCCCCGGCGTCGCTACCACCACCGCACGGCTCAGAAACCACGAAGTCTCACCAGGATCGAACGCGAGCCCGGCTGCCTGTCCGGCGGCGAGCGCCTGCGGCAGGTTCACATCGTCCTTGAAGCCGTAGTTGACGATCACCTGATACCCGCCCGGGCAGAGCCGCGTCACCTTCAGGCGCGCGCTTTCGGGCACCCGGGGCACGTTCTGCGACACGACGGTCACGAAAAGAATGCGCTCGTGCAGCACCCGGTTGTGCCGCAGATTATTGACGAGCGCATGCGGCACGGAGTTCGGGTTGGGCGTGAGGAAGATGGCCGTGCCGCCCACGCGCACGGGAGAACGCGCGAGCAGCGCGGCGAGATACGGTTTGAGCGGCTTCTTGCCCGCGCGCACGCGGGCCTCGGCCATCATCAGTTGCGAACCGCGGCCCCACGTCGCCATGACGGTGAACATGAGCGTGCCGATCACGAGCGGGAACCAGCCGCCTTGCACGATCTTGAGCAGGTTCGCCGAAAAGAACAGTGCGTCGATCACGAGGAAAAAGAACGTCGCCAGCACGCAGAGCACCCAGTTGTAGTGCCACGCGTAGCGCACGACAAAGAACGTGAGAAACGTCGTGATCAGCATCGTGCCCGTGACCGCGATGCCGTACGCCGAACCGAGCGCCGTCGACGATCCGAACCCGACCACCGCCGCGATCACGGAGGCGAGCAGGATCCAGTTGATGCCCGGAACGTAGATCTGGCCGATCTCGCGCTCCGACGTATGCACGATATTCATGCGCGGCAAAAACGCGAGGTGCATGGCCTGCATCGCCATGGAGTACGTGCCGGAAATCACGGCCTGCGAGGCGATGACCGTCGCGAGCGTGGCGAGCACGATCATCGGAAAGATCGCCCATTGCGGAAAGAGCCGGTAGAACGGATTCTGGACGGCGCCCGGATTCGCCAGCAGCAGCGCGCCCTGCCCGAGGTAATTGAGCGCGAGCGCGGGAAACACGAGGCCGAACCAGGTAAGACGAATCGGCCGCTTGCCGAAATGGCCCATGTCGGCATAGAGCGCCTCGGCGCCCGTGAGCGACAGCACGACCGCGCCGAGCGCCACGAACGCAAGCCAGCGGTGGTGCATCACGAACGCGAGGCCGCGCAATGGATTGAGGGACACCAGCACGATCGGCGCGGCGGCGATATTGACGAGGCCCACCACCGCGATCACGACGAACCAGAGCACCATCACCGGCCCGAACACCGCGCCGATGCCGCCCGTGCCGTGTTTTTGCGCGATGAAGAGCGCGATGAGCGCGGCGAGCGTCACGGGAATCACGAAGGTCTTGAGTTCCGGCGCGGCAACTTCCAGCCCCTCGACGGCGCTCAGCACCGAGATGGCCGGCGTGATAACGCTATCGCCGAAGAAGAGCGCCGCACCCATCACGCCGACGATGAGAAGCGTCTGACGAAGCCGCGGCCGGTCCGACACCGACGAAGCCGCGAGCGCAAGCAGCGCCATGATGCCGCCCTCGCCGTGGTTGTTCGCGCGCAGGATCAGCACGACGTACTTGAGCGTGACGACCACCATCAACGACCAGAAGATCAGCGACACGATGCTGACGATATTGAAGGCATTGAGCTCGAGCCCATTACCCGGATCGAACACCGTGGAAAGCGTGTACAGCGGGCTCGTGCCGATGTCGCCATAGACCACGCCGAGCGCTGCGAGCGCGAGCGCGCCAGGCGCCTGCGGATGAGACCCGGAATCGTGCGATGAATCGTCTGCGGGCGTGGCCGGTGAGGAATCTCCCATGACTGCCTCCTCGTTCGGGCATGAAGCAACCCGCGCTGCCTGATCACCGTCGTTCCGTGGAGGCCGCTGCGGCGGCATGCGCCAACCGCGCGCCGCGCGTGCTCGACCTTAGGGCAAGTATAGGAATTTCCGGTGCGAAGGCACGTTACACCGCCACGCAGGCGCTACTGACGCAGAGCAGCGTGACGTTGGTGCACGATCCCGGCGACATCCGCGAATCGCACCGTGCAAATCGCACCTGGTTTGCAGTTCTATTCATGCGCCCGCCTCGAACGCCAAAAGCACGCCAAGAGCACGCGACAAGCGTCCGTTATCCCGCCGCCCGGGCGTCGGCCCACGCCCGCGCCGCCTCGAAACCTGCTTCGGCGGCAGCGTGTTCGGTCGACCAAAGCCGGTCGATATGGACGAGTTGCCAGTCCTGCAGGACCGCATCGTCCTTCAGCACGCGAAAGTGCGCCTTCACGCCCGTGAGCACCTGCTCGACTGCAACCTCGATGTCGTAGCCCTTGTAGTGCTCCTCGTAGTCACCCATGTCGATGCCCTTCGGCTCCATGATCTTTTCTCCTTCGTGACTGGCCGGTTCATCGTAGCACTTCCCTCTGGCTACGCCCGTGCACCTCGACGGCATCCCGATTGCACGACACGCCAGGCACCCGCACCGCTTCGAGAGCCGACCACGATCCTCATGGCAACGCGGACCCAAGAATGGCCTGCACAGCTAAAGCCGCCGCCGCGAGGCGCCGATATAATGGCGCACACCCTTGCAAGCGCACCCACGAGGCGCGCCGCGAGCCAACGCTTCGCACTCTCGTCTTTCGAAATGCAAAAACTGATTCTGCCGTTCGTATCGGGCTTTCTCGCTTCGTTGTTCTTTCGCGAAGCGACGCTTGCGCTGCTGCACGCGGCACAGGTCATCGATGCATCCGGTTTTTCGACACAACCGTTCCTTCCGCTCGGCTTGCCCGAGTTTCTCGTCAACGCGATCTGGAGCGCCATCTGGGCGGTGCCGATGGCGTGGCTGCTGCAGGTGTCGCCCTCGCGGCCCGCGCCGTGGGTGCCGGCGTTCGTGTTCGGCGGCCTCGTGCTGACTGCTGCGATGCTGTTCGTCGTCGATCCGCTGCGCGGCATCTGGCCGAGCGGCAACATGCTGCCGCGCGTCGCGACGGGGTTCGCCTCGAATGCCGTCTGGGGATGGGGCGCGCTCGTGTTCATGCGCGCGTTGATGCGCGAGGCCCCGCAGGACTGATCCGCCCGCGCGTTTCGGCGCGCGCGCGCCGGGCTGCTCCCTTACTCCTGCAGATCGCGCAGCGGGTGATCGGCCACCGTCCAGGGGCTCTCGAACATGCTTTCGACCTCGCTGGCCGGTACATCCTCGATGCGCGCGAACCGCCAGACCGGACGGTTGTCCTTGTCGATGATGCGCGCGCGGATCCCTTCCATCGCATCGCCGCGCGCGAAACTCGAGCGCGTGAGATCGAGATCGCGACGCAACACGTCCGCCATCGCGCCCTCCGCACGCGACACGACTTCGAGCGACACCGCCATCGACAGCGGCGAGCGCTCGCGCAACACATCCAGGATCTGCCCCGCCCATTCGCGCTCCGGTCCCTCGGCTTCGCGCTGCGCGGCAGCGAGCGATGCCGCGATGGCCGGCACGTCCGCCTGCGAAAAATGCCGGTCGATCCACTCGCGCGAACCGGCGAGCGCGCAGGTATCGATGGCATTACGCATCTGCGCGCCCGTTGCGGCGACGCGCCGAAGGTACGCGACGATGTCCTCGCTCGTTGCAAACGACTCTGTTTCAAGCGCATCGATCAGGGCAGGCCATGCGGCTTCGTCGAGATACACATCCGCGAGACCGGTGTAAAGCGCGCTGGCGGCATCGAACGTCTCGCCGCTCACCGCGAGATAGCGGCCGATCGCGCCGGGCGTGCGCACGAGGAACCAGCCCATGCCCACGTCAGGGAAGAAACCGATGCGCGTTTCGGGCATCGCCATGCGCGTCGATGCGCCCACCACGCGCAGACCGCCGGTGCGATACGCGCCTTGTGAAATACCCATGCCGCCGCCCATCACGACACCGTTCATGAAAGCGATATAGGGCTTCGGATACGTAAAGATGGCGTGATTGAGGCGATATTCGTCGGCGAAGAACGTGTCGAGCGCCGCCTGATCGCCCGCGCGGTACGACGTGTGGAGAAAGCGGATATCGCCGCCGGCGCAGAACGCGCGCGCATGACGCGAGCGCACGACCACGGCGAGCACGTCCGCATCGTCGCGCCAGCGCTCCAGCGCGGCGAGCATGGCGCGGACCATACCGGTAGACAGCGCATTGAGCGCCTGGGGACGTTCGAGTTCGATGAGGCCGATGCGGTTCGCTACGCGCGCGACGACGTGCGGATCGGCCTGACTGGCGGACGGGGCTTCCTGTGGCATGGCGATGGCAGAAACTGAAAGCGCAATGAAAAGACTCCGCGCGGGTGCGCACGACGCATCGAGCCTATCACGTCGCCGCAGCGTTCGTTTTCGTGGTGGCGTGCTCCGGCACCTCGGCGGGCAGATCAGGACGCACGAGCAGCCAGGCGTCGAGTGCGGCATCCACGAGTTGCCCGGGCGGTGCGTGCGGGAACTCCGGCTGAGTCAGCGACAGCGCCACAATGCCGTGCAGCGTCGCCCAGAAAGCCTCGGCAAGTGCCGCGCTCGCGGCGCCGTGCACGGCATCGAGCGCCTCGGCGAACAGGCCCGCCGGGTCCGGTGTTGGTCCGCCCTGCTCGCCGCGTTCGCGTGTGTTCGCCATGCCTGGTACGTCGATGAACACCACCCGATACGTCTGCGGGTACGCACGTCCGAACGCCACGTACGCATGGGCAAGTGCGCGAAGCCGCTCGGCCGGATCGGCGATCCGCACGCACGGTTCGAGTTGCGCGAACAGTTGCGCATAGCCTTCGTGGCCGAGCGCGCGCGCAATTTCGCCGCGATTTTCGAAGTAGAGATAAAGCGACGCGGGCGAGTAGCCGATCGCCTCGGCGATCTTGCGCATCGAAAGCGCCGCGAAGCCGTCGCGCACCACGATCCGCCGCGCGGCGTCGAGAATGCGGTTGCGCAGCGCCTGTCGCTGTTCGGCGTGCGCGCTGCTTTTGCGTTCGTGGAGTTCCATTGCGTCGAATGCGTCGGGTGCCGGCGCTTTTGCCGCGGCACCCGCGCCTTGTTACGAGCGAAGCCGGCCGGGCGGGAAATGCCCGCTCTTGAGCAGGACGGGCGTGCCGTTGCTGAGTTCGAGATGGGCGCGGGCGACCTGTTCGATCCGCGTGCGGCCCGCGTCGAAAGCCTCGATCGACGCATCGCGGCTTGCGGTCAGCGCACCGAAATGATCTTCGAGCGCCTCCACGGAAATCGCGCACGGCACGCGAGCGCCATCGACGAGCGCCGCAAACACGACGGTCAGATTCGAATCGAAATAGAGCGGTGCGTCGGAAGAAAAATGAATATCCATCACCAGCCTCGCTGGGCAATTCGTCGGAATAAACCCCCGCACCGGTTGGCGGCGCGCATGACCGACCATGTTACGCCTCGGCCCGCCGCACAGTCGCGAACGTGCGTGCGGCTGTTGCGCGCCTGGCATGCTGCAAGTCATGCCGGGCGCGCGTGGTCAACCTGAGGGAAGACACCGTGTTACCCGAGGGCGAGAAAAGCCGCAGTGTGATCGCCGCTGCGCTGGGCAAGCCGGAACCAAAGCGCACGCCGTGCGTGCAGTCTGGACGCTTCAGTGCGCTTCCATCTTCGAGAACAGATTGAGCACGACGACGCCCGCCACGATCAGCCCGAGGCCGAGCACCGCGGGCAGATCGGGGATCTGGCGGTAGAGCGCCATCGCGACGAGCGTAATGAGCACGATACCCACGCCCGACCACACCGCGTAGACGATGCCGACCGGAATGCTCTTGAGCGTGACCGAAAGCCCGTAGAACGCGAGCGCGTAGCCCACGATGACGATGGCCGAAGGCACGATGCGCGTGAAGCTGTCCGATGCGCGCAGCGCGGACGTGGCAATGACTTCGGCGATGATGGCGATGACGAGCCAGCTCCAGGGACTCTGTGGCATTGCGTCAGGCCCTCGCTAACGCAAGCTGTGCGTAATCGGCGCCGAGCAGCGCGCATAGCGCTTCGACGACGAGTTCATGATCGGAGCGCTGCGGCAACCCCGAGACCGTGACCGAGCCGATTACGCCCGCGCCCGCGACGGCCAGCGGAAACGCGCCGCCATGAGGCGCAAAGTCGGCAACCGGCAAGCCGTGCTTCTCGGCGAGCGTCGTGCCGGCCTGCTGCATGCGCAGGCCGATCGCATACGAGCTATGACGGAAGTGCTCGACGACGCGCGACTTGCGGCGTACCCAGTCGACGTTGTCGGGGGTCGTTCCGTCGAGCGCGCTGAAAAAAAGCGGTTGACCGAACGTGCGCACGTCGATGGCGACGGCAAGCGTTCGCGCGAGCGCGAGTTCGTGCAGATGCGAGCCGAGGGCCCACGCACGGCCTGCGTCGAAATGGGGGAAGACGAGCGCCTGTTCCTGCGCGGCGATCGATTGCAGATCGTGAGCGATATCCATGGAGACGAACCGTAATGACGACGGCGCCGCAACGCCGCCCGGTGAACGTCGGCAGGTGCCAACGGAGAATGAGTTCATCATTCTAGCCTGGCGCGTGACGCAAGCTTCCTGCGGGCCGTTCGAAGGTCATTCGTCATTTGGTATTGCCATGTTGCAACGGTTACGCTACAATCTTTTCTTCGACGGACGCGGGGTGGAGCAGTCTGGCAGCTCGTCGGGCTCATAACCCGAAGGTCGTAGGTTCAAATCCTACCCCCGCAACCAAAGCTTTTTAGTACGAGAGCGCTTTGGGGAAACCAGCAAGAATCCGTCGCACCATCTAACCCGCTTCGGCGGGTTTTTTGTTTTTCGGGGCCATTCTCGCACCACTCAGTCTCTTGACCCGCACGCCCCCTCTGCGCGCGCCCTTCAAACGCCCTCTTTTTTCAGTTCCAGCGGTTCCTACCTGCCTTGCAGCCACCCGCCCGGCCGCAAGCGTCACGGTGATACACTCGCATCACCCTTCCCCCTATCGTGCTCATGAAATTCTGCTCGACTTGCGGTCAGGCGGTCAGCCTGCTCGTACCGCCCGGCGACAATCGCGAACGCTTCGTCTGTTCGGCTTGCGGCACCGTGCATTACCAGAATCCGCGTAATGTGGTCGGCACCGTTCCCGTATGGGAAAACAAGGTGCTGCTGTGCCGCCGCGCGATCGAGCCGCGCTACGGCTACTGGACGCTGCCCGCGGGTTTCATGGAGATGGGCGAGACAACCTCCGAAGCCGCAGCGCGCGAGACCCTCGAAGAAGCCGGCGCGCGCGTCGAGATACAGAATCTCTTTTCCCTGCTGAACGTGCCGCACGTGCATCAGGTGCATCTTTTCTATCTCGCGCGCCTGCTCGACACCGATATCGCCGCAGGCGACGAGAGCCTCGAAGTGCGGTTCTTCGAAGAGCACGAAATTCCGTGGGACGACATCGCGTTCCCTACAGTCGTGCAGACGCTGCGCTTCTTCTTCGCCGATCGCGAGTCCGGCAGTTACGGGCTGCATACCGGCGACGTGCTACGCGCCATGCGCGACGACTGATCCCGCACCGCCGATGGTTCCCTGGCTCGGGCCCGAAGACCCGTTTCCCAACGTCGAGCGCGCCCTCGGTACGGACAGCGGCGCGCCCGGCCTGCTCGCAGCGAGTGCCGACCTGCTGCCGTCGCGCCTCGTCGACGCCTATCGTCACGGCATCTTCCCCTGGTACTCCGATGGCCAGCCCGTGCTCTGGTGGAGTCCCGATCCGCGCATGATCCTGCGCCCCGACGAGTTCAAGGTGTCGCCGTCGTTGAAGAAGACGCTCAAACGCGTGCTGCGCGATAGCGCGTGGGAGATCCGCGTCGACGCCAATTTCGCCGACGTGATGCGCGCCTGCGCGAACGCACCGCGCCGCGGCCAGCGCGGCACCTGGATCACCACGGAGGTGATCGACGCCTATTCGACCCTGCACCGCATCGGCGACGCGCACAGCGTCGAAGCCTGGTGCGACGGCGAGTGCGTCGGCGGCCTCTATGGCGTGTCGCTCGGCACGATGTTTTTCGGCGAATCGATGTTCTCCGCCGTCACCGATGCCTCCAAGATCGCGCTCGCAGCACTCGTCGCGCATCTGCGCCGGCACGGCGTCGCGCTGATCGACTGTCAGCAGAACACCGCGCATCTCGCCTCGCTCGGCGGTCATGAAATCGCGCGCAAAGCGTTCATCGCGCATGTGCGGGCGACGGTCGACGCGCCGCGCATTCCGTGGCGTTTCGACAAGCGCGTCCTCGCCGATCTGGTGACGGGCACGGGCGCGCTGCCGGTGGTCTGAACGCCGCGCGAGGCGCGGCATGACACGCGTTACACGGGCGAGACAGCGCGGCGCAATTCGTCGGATGCCGGTTCGGAGTCGATGCTAGACTGCAACCAGAACACGTCGCCCGCACACGCTATCCGCATGCGGTTTCGCGACGATCCGACCTGCCACGAGAGCTGCCAACGTGACGCATCCCAACGAACTGCCGCTTTCACCGCTTTCCGCGCTGCAATTCTATGCAACGGCGCCCTATCCCTGCAGTTATCTGGAGGGGCGCGTCGCGCGCTCGCAGGTGGCGACGCCAAGTCATCTGATCAACTCGGACGTCTACACGGAACTCGTGAAGGCCGGCTTCCGGCGCTCGGGCGTTTTCACCTACCGGCCCTACTGCGACGGCTGCCGCGCCTGCGTGCCGGTACGCGTGCCGGTCGCGCAGTTCGCCCCGAACCGTACGCAGCGCCGCGTCTGGCGCCATCATGGCGGCCTCGTAGCGACCGTCGCGCCGCTTCACTACGACGAAGCGCATTACATGCTCTACATGCGCTACCAGTCGGCGCGCCACGCGGGCGGCGGCATGGACCGCGACAGCCGCGACCAGTACGAGCAGTTCCTCCTGCAAAGCAGAATCAACTCGCGCCTCGTGGAATTCCGCGAGCCCAACGAAGCCGCCTCTGACGAGCCCGGCGAGCTGCGGATGGTGAGCATGATCGACATCCTCGGCGACGGGCTTTCGTCGGTCTACACGTTCTTCGAACCCGACACACTGCACACGAGCTACGGCACCTACAACATCCTGTGGCAGATCGAACAGGCACGCAGCCTGCAATTGCCCTATGTGTACCTCGGCTACTGGATCCGCGAGAGCCCGAAAATGGCCTACAAGTCGCACTTCCGGCCCATCGAGGGTCTGCTTGATGGCGCCTGGACCACACTCGATCCCGATCTCGCGAACCAGGTGCGCTGAATCACCCCCGCGCCTCGCGCGTACCGACGGTCGCGTGCAATGCCGCTAAAATAGCGGGTTCCCACTTTTTCAGCGCCCGCGCCCTCTTCTCGTGTTCAGCTCCCTCTATCCGTTTCTGCGCAGCCAGCTCTTTCGCATGGACGCCGAAGACGCCCACCACCTGACGCTGCGCGCCATCGGCGCGGCCGGGCGCACCGGCATCGCCGGGCTCGTCGCACCGCACGTGCCCGCTGCGCCGCGCACCGTGATGGGTCTCACGTTCCGCAATCCGGTCGGCCTCGCGGCGGGGCTCGACAAGGAAGGCGCGGCGATCGACGGATTCGCCGCGCTCGGCTTCGGCTTCATCGAGGTGGGCACCGTGACGCCGCGGCCGCAGCCGGGCAATCCGCGCCCGCGCATTTTCCGGCTGCCGCAGGCGGGCGGGATCATCAACCGCATGGGCTTCAACAACCACGGCGTCGAGCAGTTCGTGAAGAACGTGCAGGCCGCGCGCTATCGCGGCATCCTCGGCCTGAATATCGGCAAGAACGCCGATACGCCGATCGAACGCGCCGCCGACGACTATCTCTTCTGCCTCGAACGCGTCTATCCGTTCGCGAGTTACGTGACGATCAACATCTCGTCGCCGAACACGAAGAACCTGCGCCAGTTGCAGGGCGCGGGCGAACTCGACGCGCTGCTCGCCGCGCTCAAGGACAAGCAGCAGCGGCTTGCCGACATTCACGGCAAGCTCGTGCCGCTCGCGCTGAAGATCGCGCCGGATCTCGACGACGAACAGATCAAGGAAATCGCCGATACGCTCTTGCGTCACAAGATCGAAGGCGTGATCGCAACCAACACGACGCTGTCGCGCAGCGCGGTGGAAGGCCTGCCGCACGCGCAGGAAACAGGCGGTCTTTCGGGACGTCCGGTATTCGACGCGTCGAATGCGGTGATCCGCAAGCTGCGTGCCGAACTCGGCACCGAAGTACCCATCATCGGCGTGGGGGGCATCTTCTCGGGCGAAGACGCGCGTGCGAAGATCGACGCGGGCGCCGCCCTCGTGCAGCTCTACACCGGCTTTATCTACCGCGGCCCCGCACTCGTTGGCGAATGCGTGCGCGCACTGGCCTCGGCGCGCGCCTGACGATATAGTCTCAGGCTGGTTCCGTGCAATACGCGGCGCGCGTGCCTGTGGTGGCAACAGCCGCAGACAACAGCGGCTGGCTCAATGGGCTGGCAACAGCGGCTGGCAACAGCGGCTGGCAACATCGCCTAGCTCCATCGGCTGGCGCCAGCGTCGTAAAACCGCAGCAAAACAAGAGGACAACGATGAAACTCGCTCTGCTGAAGAAAGTCTTTGCGGCCGCACTGATCGGCGCATCATTCGTTTCGGCCAGCGCCCACGCCGAAGACCTGCTCGACCAGGTGAAGGCGCGCGGCACGCTGCGCATCGGCCTCGAAGGCACCTTCCCGCCCTTCAACTCCAAGGCGCCGGACGGCCAGCTCGTCGGCTACGACGTGGACATCGCCAAGGCCGTCGCCGCGAAACTCGGCTTGAAGCCCGAGTTCATCACGACCGAATGGAGCGGCATCATCGCGGGTCTCCAGGCCGGTAAATTCGACGTCATCGTGAACCAGGTCGGCGTCACCGACCAGCGCAAGGCCGTGCTCGACTTCTCCCCCGCGTACACGTACTCGGCCGCGCAGCTCATCCAGCGCAAGGACGACACGCGCCAGTTCAAGTCGCTCGAAGACCTCAAGGGCAAGCGGCTCGGCGTCGGCCTCGGCACCAACTACATGGACATGGCGAAGTCGGTGCCGGGCATCGACGTGAAGACTTATCCGGGCGCCCCCGAATATCTGGCCGATCTCGCCGCGAACCGTCTCGACGCGGCGCTCAACGACCGTCTGATGCTCGCGTATCTGCTGAAGAACTCGCAATTGCCGCTGCGCACGGGCGCAATCGTCGGCAGCGGCAACCCGTCGGCGATTCCGTTCAAGAAGGGCAATCCGAAGTTCGCGAAGGCCATCGGCGATGCAATGAACCAGCTCGAAGCCGATGGCACGTTCGCGAAGATTTCGGACAAGTGGTTCGGCATCGACGTCAGCAAGCCGATCGCACAATGACCCTCGCGGTCGCGTAAGTCGCGGGGCGGCATCGCAGGATGCCGCCCCTTGCTTTTGGACGGCCCGCGCGGCTTCCTTCAACCCTGATCCGTGTTGCCCATGTCCATCACAACGCTCATCATCCAGTCGCTGCCGGTGCTCGCACAGGGCGCAGTGCTGACCGTCAAGTTCGCCGTGCTCTCGATGATCTTCGGCCTCGTCGGGGCCGTCGTGCTCGCGCTGATGGGCATCAGCACGCGCCGCGGGCTGCCGCAAATCGCACGGGTTTATGTGAGCATCATGCGCGGCACGCCGCTGCTCGTGCAGATCTTCGTCGTCTATTACGGGCTGCCGAGCATCGGCATCGCGCTCGATCCAACGCCCGCCGGCGTGATCGCGCTGTCCGCGAACGTGGCGGCGTATCTGTCCGAGAGCATGCGCGGCGCGATTCTCGGCATTCATCGCGGGCAGTGGCTCGCGGCGTACAGCCTCGGTCTTTCGCGGCGCCAGACGCTGCGCTACGTGATCGCGCCGCAGGCGCTGCGCATTGCGGTGCCCAGTCTCTCGAACAGCCTTATCAGCCTGATCAAGGACACCTCGCTCGTCTCGGTCATCACCGTGACCGAGTTGCTGCGCAGCGCACAGGAAATCATCGCGTCGTCGTATCAGCCGCTGCCGCTCTACCTCGCTGCCGCGGCGATCTACTGGGTCTTGTGCCAGGTGCTCGAATGGCTGCAGCACTGGTTCGAAAAGCGCCTCGCCCTGCCTTCACGGCACTGAGCGTTCGCTTCACAACACGCTCGCATCACAACGCGCCCGCATCACACCGTGCGTGCGCGAGCACGCCAGCCGCGCAACGGCAATCTCAGCGCTGCACGGCCGGTTCAGGCGAAAGCGCGCGCAGCAGTTCGTCGGCGGTGTATTCGATCATCGCCGATGCGGCCGCCTCCGCTTCCTTCGCCTCGCGCCGCTCGATCGCATCGACGATGCGCCCATGCGCTTGCACGATATTCGACCAGCCGTCCGAGCGCTCGTTGAGAATCGGATTCACGAGCGACAGCGCGCCGCGAATGATCGCCGCCATCTGCTGATAAAACTGATTGCCGCTCGCCGCGAGAATGCGCGTATGCAGCAGCGCGTCGGCAGCCTGGCGGCCCGAATCGCTGGCAGTCGTCTGGCTCAATGCATCGAACGCATCGCGAATGCCCGCGATCTCCGCCGCACTCGCGCGCGTCGCCGCAAGTCCACATGCAGCCGGTTCGATCAGCGCGCGAAACTCGATCACGTCGCGTAAAAACGTCTTGTCCGGCTTCGAGCGAAAACGCCAGCTCACGACGTCTTCGTCGATCATGCGCCAGTCGTGCATTGGACGTATGCGCGTGCCGATCTTCGGCCGCACATCGAGCATGTGCCGCGCCAGCAGCATGGAAAGCGCCTCGCGCATCACCGTGCGGCTCACGTCGAATTCCTTGGACAGCACATCCTGCGGCGGCAGGACGGCGCCATAGCGGTCTTCGACAATGCCGGCAATAAGGCCGTCCATGACCTTGCTGACCAGCGAGCGTTCCTTGTTCCCCAGTTCCATGACACTCCCCCGAATCGGCGGAAATCGCCCCTGTTTGCCAGTTACCGCGGATCCTCGTGCGTCGTCGAGCTCAACCGTTACGTTGCATTCGGATTGCATGCTGCGCCAGCCAGGATATCTCCTGACAAGACATGAGCGTCACAAACATTCTGTCCGTACAGCATCTTTCGCCGAATCGTGTTATGACCCGGCCCTTTCTTTTCGCGCCCTGCGCGCAACCTTCACGGCCCGCCGGATTGAATGAAATGCCTATTTATCCAAGCCTGGCGCTGCCCGTCTGCGTGATCGACGTAATCGACGTGATGGACGCAATCGACGCGATGTCCGTGATGGCGATGCGGCGGCCTGTATCACCGCATCGCGTGCTGCACGCCGTGTTCCTCGGTGCGTCCGTACTGATCGTCGAAGCGCACGATGTCGTCTTCGCCGAGATAGCAGCCAGACTGAACCTCGATGATTTCGAGCGACGTCTTGCCTGGATTCTCCAGACGATGCTTCACGCCCAATGGGATATAGGCGGATTCGTTCTCGGATAGCAAAAAGCTTTCATCGCCACGCGTGACGCGCGCGGTTCCGCGCACAACGACCCAGTGCTCCGCGCGATGGTGATGCAACTGCAACGAAAGTCTTCCGCCCGGCTTCACGACGATACGTTTCACCTGAAAGCGCTCGCCGCGGTCGACCGAGTCGTAGCAGCCCCATGGACGCTCCACGCGCCGATGGTGCTGCACCTCTTCGCTGTGCTGGGCTTTCAGTTTCCCGACGATGGCCTTCACGCTTTGCACGCGATCCTTCGCCGCGACGAGCACCGCATCGGCCGTCTCGACCACCACGACGCCACGCACGCCGACGCACGCGACGAGCCGTCCATCCGAATGCACGAACGTATCGTTCACGTCCTCGAACAGCACGCGTCCGCGCGCGACGTTGCCGCACGCGTCCTTGCCCGAAACCTGCCAGAGCGCATCCCATGCGCCGACATCGGACCAGCCTGCCGTGAGCGGCACGACGACGCCCGCGAGTTGCGCATCGGCGCCGACCGACTCCATCACCGCGTAGTCGATCGAATCGGATGGACATGCGGCGAGTGCCGCCGCATCGAGATGCAGGTTGCCATCGGTATCGAGCGTGGCGCGCTCGAATGCGGCCGCGCACTGCGCGGCAATCGCGGGACGGCAGCGCGCGATCGCCGCAAGCCACACGGAGGCGCGCACCACGAAGATCCCGCTGTTCCAGCAGTAGTCGCCGGACGCGACGTAGCTGGCCGCGAGTTCGGCGTTGGGCTTTTCGACGAAGCTTTCGATCGTTCGCGCACCGCTCGTATCGAGCAGCGGCCCCATGCAGATATAGCCGTAGCCGGTTTCCGCCCGCTGCGGCGGCACGCCGAGCGTCACGATCGCGCCGCGCGCCGCGTGCATCACAGCTTCTTCAAGCGCGCGGCAAAACGCGCTGCGATCGGCGATCAGATGATCGGCCGGCATGACGACGAGCACGGGATCGCGATCAGTCGCAGCGCTGTCGTGAACTTCGCTTTCACGGCGCGCCGCGAGTGCTGCCACCGTCAATGCAGGCGCGGTGTTGCGCGGCACCGGTTCGAGCACGATACGCGCGGCCATGCCGCTGCGTCCCAGTCGATCGACCGTCATCAGGCGCAGTTCCTCGCTGCTCACCACGAGCGGTACGGCTTTTTGCACTGGCACGGCTTTTTGCACCGGCCCGGCTTTTTGCACTGGCACGGCCTCAGCGCATGCGGGTGTCTGCGCGAACGCACATTCGAGCCTGCTGATGGTGGCCTCGAGCAGCGACTCGCCGTCGAGCAGATCGATCAGCTGCTTCGGGCATTGTTCGCGCGACAGCGGCCACAGGCGCGTACCCGATCCGCCCGCGAGCACCACCGGTTGCACGACGAGCGCGGCCTCGACATCCTGCACCGCAACGATCACACCGCTTAGCGGCAGTCTCTGGTTCATGCTCGCTCTCCGCCGTCAAAAGGCATCTCTGGCCAGGCGTGCACTCAGCGCCGCTCAAAGCGTCGCCGCAGCCGGTCTGTGGGCCTTCATTGGAGCAAACGCCGGTGCACGATTCTGTACGCACGCACACACTGACGCGCGCTGTTTCGCAGGCGAATCGTTCGTGCGCGTCAAGCCACCGGGCTTGATGCAGGTCATGTTTCATCGACAGAACGTTGCGATGCACCAGGCGGGCGTGCCGCGCCAGTTCTGCATCGCACCGGAAAATCCGCGCCCCGCAGGCATGCCAACGTGACGAACATTTGCGAGACATGTTTCAGCGGGGAGTCAACTTCGTACACGGGCTTGGGCGCGAAAAATAACTTCATACAATCAATGGCTTGAGGTCATAAAGCATCGACTGCCCCATACCTGAGGGAGCGAAAACAGCGTGCAGAACTGAAACAAAATGCCGCAGTCGCAAAGGCGATTTCGCACAGACCACCGGCAAGGACGCGCCTGGTGGAGGGTTACGACGATCTGGCACACACCCTGCTATGTACCCGTCACCACATTTGCGCAAACACCGCGGACCGAAAGGGTGGAAGCGCGCGGGGTTATGGGGCTGGCGCGACGAACAGATAGCCGTACGGGAGACGGCGCATAACTACCGCTTCGTCGGCCGGAATGAGATAACAACGAGGCAGCGCGAGCAGCCTCCGACGAGGACCAATCATGTTGACCCTTCAATCCGATCTGCACGGCAATCATCTGCTTGGGGCGCTGCCGTCACACGAATGGCAAGCCTTGGCTCCGCACCTGGAACTCGTCCACCTGCGCACCGAACAACTGCTGTGCGATTCCGGCCAGCGCATTCACCACGTCTATTTTCCGACCAGCGCGATCATCTCGATGCTCTCGACCATGGAGGACGGCAGTTCGGTCGAAATCGCCGCGGTCGGGCGCGAAGGCATGACGGGCGTACCGGTGCTCACGGGCGGCGAAACCATGCCGAACCGGGTTCAGGTGCAATGCGCGGGTTTCGCGTATCGCATGAGCGCACAAGCCCTCAAGCAGCAGTTCGCCCGCTCGGACTTCATCCGGCGGCTCATGCTGCTCTACATGCACGCACTGCTCACGCAAGTCGCGCAGACGGCAGCCTGCAACCGCCACCACTCGCTCAGCAAGCAGTTGTGCCGTTGGCTCCTCATCGAAGTGGACCGCGTGGCGTCGAACGACCTCACGGTCACGCAGCAACTGATCGCCGATATGCTCGGCGTACGCCGCGAAGGCATCACGGAAGCCGCCGGCAAGCTGCACGACGAAGGGCTGATCCATCACAGCCGCGGCCACATTCGTGTGCTCGACCGCGCGGGGCTCGAATCGCGTGCCTGCGAATGCTACGGGCTCGTGCGGCGCGAGTTCGACCGCTTGTTGCCGCATCTGCATCAGGCGGAAACCGTAGCCTAAGGCCGCGCGGGGCTCACCCCGCGCGTGTTTATCGCTCCGGCGCGCCGCTGGTGCAGGCTTCAGCGCTTCGGATAGTCGATGCGTTCGACGCCCGTTTCTGCGCCCAGCAGGCACAGATCGGCGCCGCGCGATGCGAAGAGGCCCACGGTCACGACGCCGGGCCACGCGTTGACGAGCGCTTCGAATCCGCTCGGGTCGCTGATGCGCAAGCCCTTCACGTCGAGGATTTCGTTGCCGTTGTCCGTGATATAGGGCGAGCCGTCCTTCTGCACGCGCAGCACCGGCACGCCGCCCAGCTCGCTCACACGCCGGCCGATCGCCGTGCGCGCCATCGGCACCACTTCGATGGGCAGCGGGAACTGGCCGAGCACGTCGACACGCTTGCTCGCATCGGCGATACACACGAACACATCGGCCACGGACGCAACGATTTTCTCGCGCGTGAGCGCCCCGCCGCCGCCCTTGATCATGGCGCCTTGCGCGTCGATTTCGTCGGCGCCGTCGACATACACGGGCAGCGTTTCAATCTCGTTCAGATCGAAAACGCGAAAACCGTGCGACTTCAGCCGCGCCGTGGTCGCCACCGAGCTGGAGACCGCGCCGAGATAGCGGTCCTTGCTTGCGGCCAGCGCGTCGATGAAACAGTTCGCGGTCGAGCCCGTGCCGACGCCGATCACGGCGCCCTGCGGCACGTTCGCGTTCACGTAGTCGGCGGCGGCCTGGCCGACCAGTTGTTTGAGTTCGTCTTGAGTCATGGAGAACCTGCCCGGAGAAAGGGAAATAGCGGAGAGAGCGGAAAAGCGGAAAAAGGCGGAAAACGCATAGTTTACCGAAGTTGCGGGCTGCAGCCGCCGCAGTTGCGGTAGTTGCCACCGCAACTGCCGCCGCAACCGCGCCGTGTGTTCAACGCGTGGAGCCCGCTTCGCCCGGTTGCGCGGACATGTATTTGTCGAGCAGCGCCTGCGCGATGGCGTCGGTTTGCGCGTCGGGCGTGCCCGAATAGTCGCTCGGGCGGAAATGCATCTGGAACGCCGAGATCACCCGTCGCGTGCGTTCGTCGAGCACGCCGTCCGTGGCGACGTCATAGCCGTAGCGCGCCAGCTTGAATTGCAGCGCTTGCACTTCGGCTGGCGCGTCGGGCGCGCGGCCCGCGAGGTCGGCCTGGACCGTCGCATCGTCCGGCCAGGCGCCTACGCCCGCATCGTAAAGCTGCTTCCACGGAAAGAGCGGCCCCGGATCGGTCTTGCGCTGCGGTGCGATATCGCTGTGACCGACCACGCGCGTCGGCGGGATGCCATAGCGCGCAACGATATCTTTCGATAGGCGGATGATCGCATCGACCTGGGCGGGCGGCCACTGCTGCCAGACACGGCCTGAAGCCGTATCGCGCGGCCCGAGATTGACGTTCTCGATGCCGATCGACGCCGCATTGAGTTCAGTCGTGCCCTGCCATTCGCTCGCGCCCGCATGCCACGCGCGCTGCGATTCCGGCACCAGTTGCCACACCACGGGCTTGCCGTTCTCGATGCGTGGATTGTCCGGCACGAGGTAATGCGCGCTGACCGCTTCGGTGGTCAGCACCTTGAGCGAATCGGCTTCGTCGAGCTCGGTGTAATGCATCACGAGAAAGCGGATACGCGAATCGACGCTCTGCGCGTGATAGCGCGTATCGGCCACGTACGCGCCGCGATCCATCATCGTGCTGCCCGCGCAGGCCGCAAGCGCGAGCGTCGTTGCAAGCGCGGCGGCACGCAGGGTAAAGCGGTACAGCTTCATGTGAACAGGCCCAGGCTCGCTCGCTTTCGTCCGCTTATCGCGCGGCCGTCCGCTGGCGCACAGCTTCGAACAAACAGACGCCGGAAGCCACCGACACGTTCAGGCTCTCGACCGTGCCCGCCATCGGAATGTGCATGACTTCGTCGCACGTTTCGCGCGTGAGGCGGCGCATGCCCTCGCCCTCCGCGCCCATCACGAGCGCAACTGGGCCATCAAGCTTCGCCTGATACAGGCTCGCGCTCGCATCACCCGCCGTGCCGACCACCCACACGCCCGCATCCTTCAACTCGCGCAACGCGCGTGCGAGATTCGTCACGGTGATGTACGGCACGGTATCGGCTGCGCCGCTCGCGACTTTCGCCGCCGTCGCGTTGAGGCCCACTGCGCGATCGCGCGGTGCGATCACCGCATGTGCGCCCGCGGCATCGGCGACGCGCAGGCACGCGCCGAGGTTGTGCGGATCGGTGACGCCATCGAGCACGAGCAACAGCGGCGAACCCTGGATGCCATCGAGCAGTTCGGCCAGATTCTGTGCGAGCGGCATGTCATGCACACGCGCCACGACGCCCTGATGGCGCTCCGTATGCGCGAGTCCCCAGAGCCGCGTTTCGTCGGCGGCGATCAGGCGCACGCCCGCATCCTTTGCGGCGTGCAGGAAGTCCTGCATGCGGCGGTCGCGCCGCGTCTGATCGTAGTAGACATCCTCGACCGTCGACGCGTCGTGCCGCAAGCGTGCGGTCACTGCATGAAATCCGTAAAGAACCTTGAGACGTGACATGACTGAAACAACCCCTGATGAACGGTCCTCAACGCATCACAGACATCGCGGGCTTCGCGAGCCTTGCGAGCATCAAGGACGAATGTAATCGCTCCGGCCGCAGCGCGGCACGGAAAGCGCGGCGTCGCCCGCTTCGGGCAAGCGCCGCGCGGCCGGCACACTCAGCGCTTCTTGCGCGAGGCGGCCTTCTTCGTTGCGGCCTTGGCGGCCGCGTGCTTCTTCGCCGTCTTGGCCGCGCTGCGTGCGGCACGCGCTTCCTTGACGGCAACGCCCGGCGCCGGTGCGGCCTTCTTGCGGCGCGGCTCATTGGGCGTCAGCGCGCGCACGCGCGGGCCACCCTCGGCGGCGCCCTTGTCGCCTGGCGCCGGACGATTGACGCCAGGCTTGACCGGCATGTCGCGCACGAGACGGAAATCGATCTTGCGCGCATCGAGATCGACACGGCTGACCTGCACGCGCACGCGGTCCGAAAGACGGTAGCGGATGCCGGTGCGTTCGCCGCGCAATTCGTTCTTGATTTCGTCGTACTGGAAGTAATCCGAGCCCAGTTCCGTTACATGCACGAGCCCCTCGATGAAGAGCGCGTCGAGCTGCACGAAAATGCCGAACGACGTCACGCCGCTGACCATGCCGCCGTACTCTTCGCCGAGCTTGTCGCGCATGAAATAGCACTTGAGCCAGGCTTCGACGTCGCGCGACGCTTCGTCGGCGCGGCGCTCGTTGGCGGAACAGTGCAGGCCGAGTTCTTCCCAGATGGCCGTGTTGTTCCTGCGTCCGCGCGCTCCGCGCTTCTCTTCGTCCTCGGCCTGCAGCGCGCGGGCGCGCGGCGACAACGCCGTGTTCAGCTCGACGCCCGACGGCGCCTGCGGCTGATACTTCTTGCCTTGCAGGATCGCGTAAATCGCGCGGTGCGTGAGCAGGTCCGGATAGCGGCGGATCGGGCTCGTGAAGTGCGCGTAGGCTTCATACGCAAGACCGAAGTGACCGATGTTGTCCGGACTGTAGACAGCCTGCTGCATCGAGCGCAGCAGCATCGTCTGCAGCATCTGCGCGTCGGGGCGGTCGCGGATGTGCGCCATCAGCGCCGCGTAGTCGCTCGCGTGCGGCGTGTCGCCGCCGCCGAGCGCGAGGCCGATGCCGCGCAGGAACGTGCGCAGGTTCTCCAGCTTTTCGGCACTCGGGCCCGCGTGCACGCGATACAGGCCCGCGTGCTTGTTGCGTTTCATGAAATCCGCAGCGCAGACGTTGGCCGCGAGCATGCACTCTTCGATCAGCTTGTGCGCGTCGTTGCGCTGGCGCGGCACAATCTGCTCGATCTTGCCTTGCGCGTTGCACACGATATACGTTTCGGTCGTATCGAAGTCGATTGCGCCGCGCTTCTGGCGCGCCGCGAAGAGCGCCTTGTACACGCCATTGAGATTTTGCAGCTGCGGCATGAGGGCCGCGCGGCGCATCGCCTCCGGTCCCTTGGTGTTCTTGAGCACCGCGGCGACTTCGGTGTACGTGAGGCGCGCCGCGGAGTGCATCACACCCGGGTAGAACTGATACGCCTTGATCTCGCCGCGCGCGGTGATCACCAGATCGCACACGAGCACGCAGCGGTCGACGTGCGGGTTCAGCGAGCACAGCCCGTTCGACAGCTTCTCGGGCAGCATGGGAATGACGCGGCGCGGGAAATACACCGACGTGCTGCGTTCGATCGCATCGACATCAAGACCGCTTTCGGGCAACACGTAATGCGAGACGTCCGCAATCGCGACGATCAGCCGGAAGCCCTCGCCGCGGCCAACCTGAACCGGCTCGCAATATACGGCGTCGTCGAAGTCGCGTGCGTCCTCGCCGTCGATCGTCACGAGCGGTACGTCGCGCAAATCGACGCGATAACGGATATCGATCGGGCGCACAGCATCGGGCAGCTTGGCGGCTTCGTCGAGCGCGGCATCGCTGAACTCGTGCGGCACGCCGTACTTGCGCACGGCGATCTCGATCTCCATGCCGGGATCGTCGATGTCGCCGAGCACCTCGACCACGCGGCCGAGCGGCTGCGAGTGCCGGCTCGGAAAATCGGTCAGCTCGATCACGACGACCTGGCCGACCTTCGCCTTCTTCGTGTTCTGCGTGACGAGGATGTCGTGGCCGATGCGCTTGTCCTCGGGCGCGACGATCAACGCGCCGTTTTCGTTCAGCAAGCGGCCGATCACGCGGCGATTCGCGCGGTCCGTGACCTCGACGATGTGCCCTTCGGGCCGCCCGCGCCGGTCATAGCCGACGATGCGCGCGAGCACGCGGTCGTTATGCATGACTTTCTGCATCTCGCCCTGGGACAGGAACAGATCGTCCTGGCCGTCGTCGCGCACGACAAAGCCAAAACCGTCCCGGTGGCCCTGGACGCGGCCCGCGACGAAGCTGGAGGGATGCGCAAGCTGATAGTGGCCGCGAGAGTCGAGCCGGATCTGCCCGTCGCGTTCCATCGCGGCGAGCCGCCTGAAGAAGCCCTCGCGCTCCTGGCGCTTGATGGCGAGCGCCTCGGCGATATCGTTCGCGGTGCAGGGCGATTCGCTGGTCCGCAGCACGCCGAGGATCTCTTCGCGGCTGGGAATCGGGTACGGATATTTGCTCAAGGGCTTGTCGATGGTTGTTCTCGTTGCGTCGATATCGGATCTGCCGCGCCGCCCGGCGAAACTCGGGGGGCGCCCCGGTCTTCGAGTGCTACAGCTTTATTTCAGCGGATGACGAGGTCCGGCGGAACGCCCATATCGCGCGCACCTGCCGCCGGGCCTGCTGCGAGGCATTCTATCACCCGCTTCAGGCGCGGCAGACGCCGCACGCGTGTTCCGGCACGTTCTACGGAGGCGATCGTCGCGGCGAGCAGCCACGTTGGCGGGCGATGCGGCCCGCTTTGCGAAACTTCGCGAGACACTTGACAGCCCAACTTTCCACGCTATAATGGCGATCTTTGCTGCACGACACACGGTACAGCAGACGACACCTTGCCCAGGTGGCGGAATTGGTAGACGCACCAGGTTCAGGTCCTGGCGGTGGCAACACTGTGGAGGTTCGAGTCCTCTCCTGGGCACCAAGAGATGTTCCGGCAAAAGCCGAAGTAGTTCGAGAAACCCCGTAAGATCAAAATCTTACGGGGTTTTTTGTTTCCACGGATGGCACATCATGTGCCGATGGCATTGGGCAGCGGCGATTTTTGCGTATACCCATGCGGATACGCGGAATCGAGGTGCCTGGCCATGCCCAACGCGTCGAATCCAGGTCCAAAGCGGCGTTTCGCGCCGCCAAGCCGCGCGAGCACCCCTATTCTGCTCGCCGATCGGAAGCAAAACGCGGCTACTCCGCTATCGTCGCCCGTGGTGGAACGCTCCCCTCGTCGCCGAGAATTGGCGCGCGTTCAAGCGCAAGGAGTGGGCCGACGAGACTTATCGCAAGGCGGAATTTGTGCGCCGACAATTTGGTCGACGAGAAAAGCAAAATTGACGAACGCCTTCCGACACGCGGCAAATCAAACGGGTGCGCGCGAACAGGCTATCGAGGCGCTTCAAAGATTAACGGGAGCCGGGAACCGAAGCCAAATTCCGTGGTTCACCGAGGGCGGATCTCAACGTTCCGTCGTCTTTCCAGTAGAGCGCCGGTGTCGCATCAATACCAGGATCGGACATCAGTTGCTGATTCTCGTCCAGCTCCTTCCTCGTCCTCGCGTCCACGTTTTCTAGAGGCGGTATTCCACCGTCATTAAGCGACTTCATATGTCCCGAGCGGACACGAAGGCCATGCCATGAAGACGAGCAGGTTTACGGGGGGAGCAAATCGCATTTGCCCTGACGCAGGCCGAGCTGGGAGGATGGTTGAAGAGATCTCTCGCAAGCTCGGGATCAGCGAGGCGACGTTCTACAACTGGCGTTTCAACTGGTCCAAAAATCGCCGCGCAGGTCCGTTATTCATTCATCGAATTGGTCGAAAGCTTCAGGTGCTCTGGCCGAACAGGCGAAAGCCGCCCCAGCATTCAGCGTAATTGCGCCCCCTGGAGCCTCTGCCACTTCCTGTTTAGAGGCGCCTACTTTCTGGGCCGCAGCAGCGTGGGACGCAATGCATCCTTCGACACTAAGCAATCTGCTTGTCGTCGGTCTTGCGTTTGACTGGCAACGATTCATCGACCGGCAGCGCAGTGAGCAATAGCAATCCGACACCCATGACCACTCCAGCGATGATCAGCGCGCCGCGGTAGCTGCCGGTGGCTGTGGCAATATAGCCGGCCATTGCAGGCGCAACAATCTGGGCGGCCCCATAGCTCAGCGTCAGGCGCGCCATCGCCTTGGCAGGATTTTCCGGGAAGAAACGACCGATCAAGGACAGCGTCAGGCTGACGATTCCGACGAACGTGCCACCGTACAGGATGGCACTGAGCAGGTTGAAATATGGTGAGCCAGTGCAGGCGGGGATGAAAATGGAGATCGCCTGCAATCCGTAGCCAAGCAACAACGCACGAATCTGGCCAAAAGCTCCCGCGATCCGGTCCCACACGAAGGACGAAGGGATCGCCGCCAGGCCGACGATGACCCATACCCATCCGCCCACATCCGCGAAAACCGGCAGTTTTGCCAGGATGGCCACAATGAAAGTGGCGCTGACAACGTATCCGAAGCCAGCACAGAAATACGCGCCGATGAGCAATCGTATCCAGCGTCGCGAGGGTACCGGCGCAGCTTTCCCGATTCCCCCAATGAGGTGCGCCGCGGGCGGCGGCAACCACCGCCAGGCGGGCACGAGAAAAGCCAGGCCAAGCAGGCCCATGCCCAACCATTGATGCGCCCAGGACAGCCGGCCAACCGTTTCGGCCACTGCGAGGCCCGAAACGACGATACCCAGCCCGAGGCCGGTGAAATGAAGGCCCAGTTGGGGCCAATGCCCCTGACGCATCAGCCAGTTGAGGATCAGCCCGGAAGATAGCAGCAGTCCAGCCACGCTCGAGAGTCCCGAGACGAAGCGAAGGATGCCCCATAACGTTACGTTGTCGGTCAGCCCCATGCCCGCCGTACTCGCCACCGCCACCACGAGGCCGATCCGGTAAAGGACGAACTTCCGTCTCAGGTCGCTGATGGTGGCCGCGATGAGTGCTCCCGCCATGTAGCCGGCGTAGTTGACAGTTGCCAGCCATCCTCCAGCCAGCCAGGAAAGACCGACCTCGTTGCGCATGATCGGCAGCATAGGCGTATATGCGAAGCGAGCAAGGCCGACCGTGAGTATCAGCGAGCAAATTCCGGCGAAGATCACCCGATAGCGTTCTGCGTTGCCCGCTGCGGGAGGGAGGTCAGTGTTGGTATGCACGGCGTGCTTTCGAGTGGTGTCGTAACGCTCACCATGCTAAAAGCACGTCCATATCGCGTCTTTCGATAAAATGACTAAATATATCGACGAGAAGACAATCAGCCCATCATCATGAACCGAGCTTGCGACTGGATCACGATCGAGGTCCCTGAAATCAAAACCCTGCCGAATACTGTGTTTCCTCGTACGCAGAATCTCTCGGCAAGGCAGATGTTCCCCATGCACTCGCACCGCTGGAACCAGTTTGTCTACGCGACGTCCGGCACGCTGGTCGTGACCGTCGCGGACACCTGGTATGTGATCACGCCGGAACAGGCAATCTGGGTTCCGACCGGCGTGCAGCACACCACCGGAACGCTCAGCGGAGCCGAATTCCGCAACCTGTACGTCGCGGATACCGAGGGATTGTCGATGCCGGGTGTCTGTACCGTGTTTTCCGTCACTTCATTGCTGCGGGCACTGATCATCGAACTGGAATCCGTCAATCACCGGGCTGAGGATGCCGCCTATACCAACAAACTGAATGAATTGATCTGCGAGCAACTGAAGAGGTTGCCGGTACAGGATTTCCATTTACCCTGGCCGCAGACCCGGATGCTGCAGAAGATCTGCGAGGCACTGTACGCCAATCCCGCGGATTCCCGTGGGGTCGATGACTGGGGCTCGGAACTTGGCGCATCGCCGCGCACCCTGGCCCGTCGCTTCGAAAGAGAGGTGGGAATCAGCCTGCGGGAATGGCGTCACCGGGTGCGCCTGTTCCTGGCTCTGGAATGGCTGGGGGCGAATCGCAGCATCACGGATATCGCGCTGTCGCTTGGATACGCTTCAACATCGGCGTTCACTTATATGTTTCGCCAGGAGATGGGCTGCGCCCCATCAGAATGGCGCACCCGATAGAGTTCAGGAGGAGTTGTCCGCAGGGAGTGCAGCTGCGCTGCGCGTTCTTGTTTAGAATCATCGCGACAAGCGCTGCTGCGCAAGAGCTTTAGCCTCGGTATGCGAACGCCTGCACTTCAATAAGGTACCCAGGGTCGGCGAGCCGGCTTTCGACTGTCGCCCGAACGGGTTTTTCCGAACCTTCAACCCATTTGTCGTAGACGCCGTTCATTCCTTCAAAATTGTCGATGTTGGAAAGCCAGATCTGGATGCGCGTGAGATGGTTTTTCGTAAGTTCCGCGGCGGCAAGCAACGCGTCGATCTGGGCAAGAACCTGCCCCGTCTGTCCGGCGATATCAGCAGACATGTCGTCCGCGATCAGGCCACCAGTCACGAAGAAATCGCCGTACGCGACTGCTCGGGAAGCCCTGTTATTAGGCGTAATGCGATTGATCATATGGATGCGCTCCTTTACTGATCGATTTAAAAATTATTGGCGCGCCTCCAGGGCCGCCGGAACCCGCTGCGCCCGAATTACCGTCACTGTCTAGTGAGTCGGGAATCGGGAAAAGCCGGAAATCGCTCTCGGCTCAAACATCCCCTTTGGCGTGCGCTGCCTCCCAGGCAATGCGCGCTCTCGCGGCAACGAGGCGAACGGGATCGGGCGGAATCCAGGTCGGATGCGAGCTTTTAAGCACGAATCGCAGGTTCTCGCTCTCGACGCCGCAAATATGGTCGGCCATGTAGTAGCCGAGATAAGTCCCCTTGACGACGCCCACGCCATTGCAGCCACTCAGCACATACACGCCCTCATCCGGATTCGAAAACACGGGTTCGTGGTTTTTGGTGATCGCAAACAAGCCGCCCCACGTATAGTCGAAGTCCATTTCTTTCAGGAACGGGAAACGCGCCTCGAACGACGACCGATGACTGCGCCACGCTGCTTCCAGATCGGCCCCTGTGCTCTTAAGATCAGGCAGATAGTCATACGTATTGCGAATGAATATCCGGTTGTCGTGAGTGAACCGGACGGTAGTCCCCGCGAGGTGCGCCGACGTCACGCCCCATGGCCGCACGCCGTCGAAGTGCCGGCGAAGCTGCTCTTCATTCAACGGTCGGGTCAGGCTCGCGTAGGTAAAGATCGGCACGATGCGACAGGCGAGCTTGCCGAACTGCTCCGAATACGAGTTGGTCGCCTGCACCACCTTGCGCGCCGTAATGGTCCCGCCGACAAAGTGCAGCTTGTGCGGCGGCCCGTATTCGATGCCTTGAACCGGACTGTTCTCGAATAGCGATACCGAAGGCGGGAGCGCCTTGATCAGCCCGCGCACCAGTGCTGCCGGATTGACGAGCACGTTTCCCCGCGTGTAAACGGCAGAACGGTAGTAGTTCGTTCCGAGCCGCCGCGCAAGGTCCGGTCCGGAAACCGTCTCGTACTCGAATCCCGCCTGCTTGAGCATGCCCGCAAAATTATTCAGGCCGGGCAGGTTGCTCTCTTCGTGGGCCGCCATGTACTTACCCGCGTCGGTCCAGGACGGAATCGCATACTGTTCCTTGAATGCACGCAAACGCTCGATGGCGAACATGTTCAAACGAAAGAGCGAGCGTGCGTGTTCAACGCCGGTTTTCGCGAAATCCATGTTATGCGGCAGATCGATCAGAAACCCGGCATTTCGCCCCGAGGCGCCTTCGCCAACGCGAAGTGCGTCCACCAGTGCAATACGTGCCGATGGATCGATCTCGGCAAGCCGCAACGCCACGGAAATCCCCGTGAAGCCGGCACCGATCACCGCATAGTCAAACTCGTGCGAACCCTTCAGCCTGGGTCCAAGGCGAGCAGCACAATCCGGCGAGGTCTCGAGCCACCCAATATCGCCGTCAATTTGCGGCAGCTTTTCCACCTTATGCATTCTCGCCCCCTGATTAATCTGGTGAAACGATGCTTGTAAACGCACTCATCTACAAGCGAAATCGCGTAATGAGACATTCCGAAAAGGAATGCGTATTGCAGCCACAAAAGCATTTGGACGCGTATCGGCGAGTTCATCTCGTCGAGCGGCCGCAGCGTTGTTCGACGCTGCGCCTGCGCGGACAATCCGGCCTTCCTTGCGTCCGCAACTACCCCGGGGCATTACAGACGGGTCGTCTGGATCGGTACGTAGTGCCCGTCCTTGACCTGATACAGCGTCACGCCGCTTGAACGCAGGTCGCCCTTTTCATCGAAGGCAATCGTGCCCGTCACGCCCTCGAAGTTCACTTTCTTCATGGCCGGCAGGAAGTCCTTGGGCGATGTCGAATTCGCGAGTTCCATGGCGTGGACGAAAGCCCAGACAGCGTCATAGGCGTACGGCGCATAGAGAACGACCGGGCCATATTTCTTGAACTGCTCGACGAACTTCTTGCCGCCGGGCATGCTATCCAGCGGCTGTCCGGCCTGAGCCGAGATCGTGCCCTCGGAAGGCGGCCCGGCGAGCTTGATGAAGTTGTCCGTTTCGATCGACGAACCGAAGAGCGCCACCTTCATCGACAACCCGGCCATCTGCTTGCGCATCGGGCCCGCCTGGGCGTCCACGCCGCCATAGAAGATCGCCTGGGGCTCGCTGCCCTTTACCGCGGTCAGCACGCTACGGAAATCAATCGTATTGGGCGTCACGTACTGCCGATTCACGACCGTCGCACCGTCCTTCTTCAGTTCTGCGGCAACGATATCCGCGAGTCCCTGACCATAGGCCGACCGGTCGTCGATAATGGCGATGCGTTTGTATCCTGCTGTCTTCGTCAGATACTGCGCCATCACGCGGCCCACATAGGCGTCGTCGCCAATCACCCGGAAGGTGGTCGCAAACCCCTGACGAGTCAGTACGGGATTCGTGGCCGATGGCGAAATCTGCGGAATGCCGGCGTCGGAATAAATCTTCGAGGCAGGCACCGACGTGCCGGAGGTCAAATGCCCAACGACACCGACGACGCCGGCATCCACGAGTTTTTGCGCGATCGTCACTGCGGACTTGGGATCCGCCATATCGTCTTCGGCGTCGATCGAAAGGTGGAGCGGCACGCCCTTGATCTTGATTCCCGCCGCGTTGATCTGCTCGACCGCCAGCCTCGCGCCGTTCTCCACATCCTTGCCCTGGCTCGCAAGCGGCCCCGTCAAGGGACCCGCAACGCCAATCTTGACGTCGTCGGCGTGAGCCTGTCCGATCAGCGCCGCACCGAGTGCAATAACGCCTGCGATTTTAGTCATGCTAATCATGATATTTGTCTCCTGAAACACAGTATTGAATTCCCAGCTGTGTGGTTTACATCTTCCAGATTACCTGCGCTCACGCGCCAACCCACTACTCCACTCATTCACCCAGATACGCTGCCCGCACCTTCGGATCGTCGAGCATCTGCTTCGCGTCGCCTTCCATCGTGACAAGGCCCGAATCCATCACGTAGCCGCGGTGCGCCGCCTGCAGCGCGAGTCGCGCGTTCTGCTCGACCAGCAGCACCGTGATGCCCTCCTGCGAGATCGTGCGCACGACTTCGAAGATCTTCTCGACCATGATCGGCGAGAGGCCCATCGACGGCTCGTCGAGCAACAACAGCTTGGGCTTCGAGATGATCGCGCGCGCCATCGCCAGCATCTGCTGCTCGCCGCCCGAGAGCGTGCCCGCAA